>JBOFDJ010000023.1:0-23840 GCA_051646885.1 Rhodoglobus sp. | reverse complement strand
AAATCCGAGAGTCGTGCGCTTGTATCGGCCGCGGCAGGCCAGCACAGGGGCCTTGCGCTACGGTGCCTCAACCGGTGTTCGTTTAGAGTTTTGGGATTTCTCCGCCGAGATGATTTCAGCACCGGCACAAAACGCCCTGATGCGTCGCACTCTTCCTTGTGCTGAAGCAATCGACGCCACGGTCGAATTGCACGGGCGTAGCTGGTCGACCCTGAAAGGGATGTTCGACAGGCTGGCCAGTGACATCACCTTCGATATCGATATGGTTTTTTCGTGGGTAGACGGTACCTCATCAGAGTTTCAACGGGCCAGGGCTCAGCGCATGAAGGCCTATGTTGTCGGTGATGGCGACGACTCGGATGCCCGGTTCCGACAGATTGACGAACTCAGGTACGCCCTGCGTAGCGTGTACCTTTTCGCTCCCTGGGTGCGTCGAATCTTTATTGTCACCGACTCGCCGCCACCGGTTTGGTTGGCAGATCATCAGCGGGTCACAATCGTCCGCAGTGAAGAGTTCTTCGCAGATCTTGGCGCTTTGCCGACCCACAACTCACATGCCATAGAGAGTCAGTTGCATCATATTGATGGTCTCAGTGAGCATTTCCTCTACTCCAACGACGATATGTTTTTTGGTCGTCCGGTGCGACCCGACATGTTCTTCTCGCCCGGTGGAGTCACCAAGTTCATTGAAGCCCCGATTCGTATCGGGCTCGGTGAACCCAACCCGGAACGCAGCGGTTACGAGAACGCCGCTCGTGTCAATCGGGCTTTGCTGCAGCGTCGCTTTGGCCGGGTTACCACCCGCCACCTGGAGCATGCTGCTACCCCGTTGCGCCGCAGCATCATGGCAGAACTTGAACGAGAATTTCCCGAGGAATTTGCTCGCACCGCCGCGAGCGCGTTTCGCTCGCGTTCAGACATTTCCGTCACCAATTCGCTGTATCACTACTACGCGTTGATGACAGGTCGAGCAGTGGTGCAAACTGAGGCGCGTGTTCAGTATGTCGAGACGACCCTGGCTCAGGCTGCAGGTGAGATGGCCAAGATCCTCAAGCATCGTAATTACGATTTTTTCTGCCTCAATGACGGCAGTAAGCCGGAGATTTCGGTGGCGAAGCGCACCAAAAACGTTCGCCAATTTTTGGAACGTTATTTCAGTATCCCTGCGATTTGGGAAAAGGGCTCAGGGCTGAGCCCGAGCGCACTACTACTGCACGGGAATGGGGAGCGTCATTGGCGGCTCAGGAGCCACCGGAAAGTTGATCCGTTCAGGGATCCGAATGCCGGATCCCTGTAGCCTTCGAGCCGTCTCGGTCGCATCAACGTAGTCGAGGGTGGCATACTCACCGACCGGAGCCACGGAGTGCACTACCGTATTCGCGTAAACATGCACGAGGTTGAAACTACGAGCCCCGTCGCGGCCCCGGGTTCCGCCCTGAGGCACGGTGAGATCCTGGGTGTAGCAAGTAGAAGAGGCTACAGAAACCGGGATGTCGGCGAATGTTCCGGTCGAATTGTAGTGAAGGTGCCCGGCGATGATGCTGCGAACATCGGAACCCTGTAGCACTTCGGCCAGTCCGGCCTGGTCGCGCAGCTCGACGGCGACCGCAAGATCGAGCACGCTTGGTAGCGGCGGGTGATGGAGGGCCAGGATCGTGCCGTGCGCGGCCGGTGTGGAGAGTTCTTCGGCAAGCCAGTCCAATTGCGCTTCGGTGATCTCGCCGTGATGATAGCCGGGGGCGGTGGAGTCGAGGGTGATAACGCGCAGACCATTGACATCGTAGACGCGATCAACAGGACGAGTGCTCGGATGCTCGGCAAACAGTTTTTCCCGGAACGCACCCCGGTCATCGTGGTTGCCCATGACCCAGATGAGCTGGGCACCGAGCCGGGCGGCAAACGGCTCAACCAGTGTTTTGAGGGCGTGGTATGCGTCCGGCTCACCTTGATCCGCAAGATCTCCGGTGAAGATAATGGCCTCGGGGCGACCCTGCGAGGCCTCGACCTGAGCGAGGATTCTCAGGAGCTGGGTGTCGGGCTCCACCAAGTTGTAGATTTTTTTCCTGCCGCCGAGCAGGTGTGTGTCACTGAGGTGGAGTAAAAAATGGTCAGGCCGAGGGTACTCGGCGATGCGCAGCGACACGAAGCATCCATTCGTCTCATGGTGCATTTGGTATAGACGCACTCACTGTACAGAAGTGGATCAGTGCACGGCCCCTTCGCAGCGCACCTCACCGGCGATTCTCGGAATTATTTATCGTAGGGAATGTTTAGCACAGCGCAGCGTCACTGGCACAGCGCAGCATCACTAGGGTTATGTCATCGTTAGCTGAAGGAAATGAGTCACCAGATGGCACTCCACAGGAGGAACTCAGTGAAGAACAGTTCGCCGCGTTCAGCACACGAATCCGCAGATGACATCGGCGAAAAAATGCGCGAAGAGCGCGACTCCCTGGGGGTGATGCTGATTCCTTGTTCCGCGTACTGGGGCATACACACCGCCAGGGCTCGGGAAAACTTTCCCATCACTCGACGAGCGATCAACAACTATCCCGACTTGATCACAGCCCTCGCGATGGTCAAGCAGGCTGCGGTCAGGGCTAATGCCGAGATCGGGGTCATTGCGCCCGGCCTGGCGGACATCATTGACCGGGTGTGTCAAGAGATCATCGACGGCGAGCTGCACGCCGAGTTCAGAGTGGGGGTGATCCAGGGTGGTGCCGGGACATCCACAAATATGAACACCAACGAGGTCATCGCCAACCGCGGTTTGGAGTTGCTGGGTTACGAGAAGGGTGACTACGAGCGACTCAGCCCCATTGACGAGGTCAATAGAAGCCAGAGCACCAATGATGTCTATCCCACTGCGATCAAGCTTGCGATGGTGTTCGGAATCCGTCGGCTGCTGGCCGAACATAAGTTGCTCGCTGAGGCCTTCGCCTCCAAAGGCAGCGAGTTTGAACAGGTCCTGAAGATTGGTCGCACCCAGTTGCAGGATGCTGTCCCGATGACCTTGGGGCAGGAGTTCAGAGGGTTTGCGCACACCCTCACCGAGGACTACCAGCGTCTCAGTGAAACCATTCCTTGGCTGAACGAGATCAACCTGGGGGCCACGGCGATTGGCACCGGGATTACGGCCGATCCGCGCTACGCCGCCGCCGTCTGTCGTCACCTTGTTGATATCACCGGCAGCGATCTGGTGACCTCTCCTGATCTCATCGAAGCAAGTAGCGATGCCGGGATTTTTATGACTGTGAGCGGCACTCTCAAACGCGCGGCGGTGAAGCTCTCCAAGATTTGCAACGATCTTCGCCTGCTCTCCAGCGGCCCGCAGGCGGGTATTGGTGAGATCACCCTGCCTCCTCGCCAGGCCGGCTCGTCCATTATGCCGGGCAAGGTGAATCCGGTGATCCCTGAGGTTGTCAATCAGGTCGCGTTCAGTGTGATCGGGGCGGATGCCACGGTCACGGCGGCGGCGGAGGCAGGTCAGCTACAACTCAACGCTTTTGAGCCGGTGATGGCCCACAGCATCCTGCAGTCTTTGGTATGGATGACTAACGCCTGTTCTACGCTGCGCGTCAACTGCGTGGATGGCATCACCGCCAACCGCGAACATTTGGCCATGCAGGTCGAGACCAGCGTTGGTGTTGTGACTGCCTTAACTCCATACATCGGCTATGCCGCGGCGGCCACACTCGCCCACACCGCTGTGACAACAAACGCTTCACTCGCGGATCTGGTGGTCTCATCGGGTCTGATGACCGCAGAGAAAGTTGCACAGGTGCTGTCACCGGAACGCCTGAGCGGTCTGGTTCCTATCACCGCGGCGCTGGTCATTCCCCCGCGCGCGCCACAGATGTAATCCGGCGTAACTGCGCCAGGGTGCCCAGCGCGTGCCATAGTCGGCAAGACCTTTCGCGGTCGAAGGAAGATGAAGATCAGCAGCAGTGCGCTGTATCACTAGGTCGTTGGCGAGCAGGATGTCCGGGTTGCCCAGTACGCGCATCGTGACGTACCCGGCGGTCCACGGCCCAATGCCGGGCATGGCGATGAGCGTGCGTGTCATCTCCTCTGCTGACATGCCGAGATCGAGGCTCAGGGTCCCACCGGCTATCGCTTCGGCGACTCCAAGGATGGTGGAAACTCGACTTTTTGGACCGCGGAGCAGGGCGGGCCCGCCCTCGACTAGCTGTTGTGCCGTGGGAAAGAGTCCATCGCTGCCGAGCTCAGTTGTGATGGTCCCCAACACGGTTCTCGCAGCAGCGACAGATATTTGCTGTCCCACGAGCGTGCGGAACAGGGTCTCGTCGGCATCGACAGCACCGGGTAGGCGGATGCCCGGCAGTGCGGTAACCAGAGGCTCAAAGCCGGGGTCGTGTGAGAGCGCCTCATCGATGGCGACAGAGTCGGCGTCCAGATCGAACAGTCGACGCACTCGCGACACGAGAGGCGCGAGATCTGACAGCGCATGAAGTCGGGCCGCGCAGGTAACGCCATGGCCATCGAGCATGATGCGAATGTGAGCAATCCCACCGGGAAGCCGCATCCTGCGCTCAAAATATTCCTCAGAGGCGCTCTCGAGACCACTGACGCTATGGTCGGCGAAAAAGCGCATCAGGCCTGCGCCATCGAACGGATCCCGAGCGGGTAGGCGTAATGTGAGACTGGTTGCGTCGTGTTGATTCGTGTGGCTGACGAGCGGCTCAGTTGCCTGACGAGGCCGGGTGAGGGCGCGCAGTGCACTGGGTGTCATCTCGTAGATAGCGGAGATGGTGTCATTGAATGCTCTGATGCTCGAAAAGCCCGCAGCGAAGGCAATATCGGCTATCGGTAGCTCGGTTGCCGCCAGTAGTTGTCGTGCGCTGTGAGCGCGATGTGCTCGGGCGAGCGCGAGTGGGCCGGCACCGAGTTCAGAGACGAGAACTCGGGTCAGATGCCGTGAGCTGTAGCCCAACCGGGCAGCGAGTCCGTTCACCCCATCACGCTCAACAGTGCCATCGGTAATCAATCTCATGGCACGTGACGCCAGATCATCACTGAGGTTCCAATCAGGAGAACCCGGTACGGCATCGGGCTGGCACCGTTTGCAGGCTCGGAGTCCGGTTTCGTGTGCTGCCGCCGCGGTGCGGAAGAAGCTGACATTTTTAGCCTGGGGTGTTCGCGCAGGGCAACTGGGTCGACAGTAGATTCCTGTTGTGTGTACTCCAACAATGAACTGGCCGTCGAAGCGTGAATCGCGTGAGGACAGGGCGCGATATCGTTCGGCGAAACGGGCATCGTCTGAGCTCAGCGGCATCACGGCACTAGCTTCACAGCCCCAGCTTGCTAACACCAGCGGTTTTCGGACATCGCGGCGCTTGTTGTCTCTCACAAGACAGTCACGTCGCGCGCTAGTCTCATGTCCATGATCGACACCCTTTCGGTGACCCCCGATGCCGTTGCCCAGCGCTATCGAGATAACTCAAAGCTGATAGCAGAGCCACCCATCGCCCCGGCGACCGTTGCCCTCGTGACCCCTGGTTTCCTCGACGCACCTCGGGGCAATTCTGTTGCTCCTACCCTGGGAATTATTGGGGTAATCGTGCTCTCGATACTGGCCTTTCCTCTGGCAAGCTATCTGATTCTTTCTCTGGGCGGTGGTCAGGTCGCTCTCGGAGGGATCATGGCGCTGATTCCGTTGGGCATTGTTTTTTTCTGTGTGCGCTGGATTGATCGTTGGGATCCCGAGCCCAAGCTCGCGGTGGTCTTTGCTTTTTTATGGGGTGCTGTTATGGCGGTGATCCTGGCGTTGCTCGTTGATCTTGGCGTACAGACGGTCAGTGCTGTGCTTGGCCAGGGGGGCGCTGTGCCATGGGATTTCCTCGGCGCGGTCATCCAGGCACCTCTCGTCGAAGAGTTAGCGAAAGGCTTGGGCCTGCTCGTCCTAGTGTTTGTGGCCCGAGCACATTTCGACGGACCGGTTGATGGCATCGTTTATGCCGCGTGGATTGCCGGGGGTTTCGCTTTTACAGAAAACATCCTCTACTTTGCGTCAGAGCTTTTCTATTCTGGAACGATATTTTCGGAGGATGTCGCCTATATTTTTTTTGTTCGAGGTGTGCTGTCTCCTTTTGCGCATGTGATGTTCACGATCTGCACCGGGCTTGCCTTGGGTTTTGTAGCGCATCGCGGCTTCGGCAGGTCGGCTCTCTTCTTGGCGTTTTTCCTCGGTCTGATCCCTGCTATAGCGCTGCATGCTTTCTGGAACGGTGCTACTTATGTTGTCGGCAATTTTTATCTCTATTACGCGATGGTGCAGGTTCCGCTTTTTGTTTTTGCGATAGTCATCACTGTCTTTTTGCGTCGCCATGAATCAAAAATTACCTATGACCGGCTGTGCGAGTATGCCAATGTTGGGTGGTTTGCTCTCGATGAAATTCCCGCCCTAGCTACGGCTCGCGGTCGTCGACAGGCAATGAGTTGGGCCCACGTTCAGGGGAAGCGAAGAACAATGCGACGGTACATTAAGGATTCAACGCGATTGGCATTTTTGCGCCATCGCATAATAAATTCCCAGGACGGTTCGGGAGCTGCCAGTCATGAGGCTTCGCTTTTGGCCGCGATTTGCCAGTCACGGCAGAGCTTGATTGCTGGTGTACAGAGATAGTGCTTTCCGGAGTTCAGGTCTTCACCGCATCCCCACCGATGGCACCGGGCAATAACGTCCGCTGCTGGAAAGAGGCGAGTTGATTTTTAGAGAGGTGACTAGCAGCGATGCTGAATGCCCGCATCGCCTCGGGGTACAGCACATCCGGTGAGGGTGCTGCTGACGATGCGGGACATGTCGTTAACGTAATTGCTGACCTGGCCTTACTGGCAGGCCCATTCCTGGGGGTAGATGATGCCGCGACCTCGATAACCCGCAACTCACCCGGTGAAAATTAAAAACTCATCGCCCAGCGGTGCGGCAATGCCTGCGACTCGGCCTGGGCGATGAGTTGATCTATGACAAGGCTGCCACCAACTATTGTCTGGCGCAAGACCCCAGTTGGCTGTCTGGTGCTCTCTGGCCATCTAAACTAGATGGCTGGATTTGGCTTAGCGCAGCGAGGGGTGTTATGTCGTTAAACGAACTAGAGAGCGAGCGCTTTTACGTTGCCGCTTTGTACGCCCGACTGGACTTGCTGCGCGACGAGGCACAGCAGCAGCTTGAGGCAGTGCGCAGAAGCAATCCTGGTGGTACGCATCAGAACCGTTCAGAACGAGACGCCTTCGCTCGCATTTATGAGGATCGCATCAGCCAGCTCCGTCAGATCGACGAGCGGCTTGCCTTTGGTCGGCTTGAGCTGGCTGCGGAGGAGGACGGCGCGCCGGTGCATCGCTATATCGGGCGGATCGGGCTGCGCGATCAGGATGTACGTCCATTGTTGCTTGATTGGCGAGTGCCCCAAGCGCGAGCTTTCTATCAAGCGACAGCCGCCACACCCCTGGGTGCCAGGGCTCGTCGTCACCTGCAGAGCCGGGGTCGTGACATTGTCCGCATTGATGACGAGATCTTCGATCAGGAGCTACTCACAGGAGACGTCAGTGATCTCCAGGGCGAGGCGGCCTTGCTGGCGACTCTTACGGCACAGCGCACGGGGCGCATGGGCGATATTGTTGCCACCATTCAGGCCGAACAGGATGCGATTATCCGCTCCGAACTGGGGGGCACACTGGTGGTACAGGGTGGCCCTGGTACCGGAAAAACCGCGGTGGCACTTCACCGTTCCGCCTATCTGCTCTACTCGCATCGCGAGCGGTTGGCATCATCCGGGGTACTGATCGTGGGCCCGAGTAGGTCGTTCTTGCAATACATTGAGGCCGTGCTGCCCTCACTTGGTGAGACGGGGGTGGTGTTGTCCAGCCTTGGTCAGCTGTTTCCGGGTGTCGAGGCATCGCGAGATGACAACCCCGAATGTGCCGCCGTGAAGGGCTCGCTGGAGATGTCTGCGCTTCTCGCCCGTGCGGTACGGTCACGCCAGGTGGTACCGACCGATACTCAGGTGCTTGAGGTGAATGGTGAGATGTTGGCTGTGCCGCCGCACATTATCGAGAACGCAATGCGGCGGGCCTGGGATACCGCACAGCCACATAATGTGGCGCGTGTCACTTTCAATAAGGCGGCGTTGTCATCCCTCACCAGAATGCTTGCCGAGCAGCTTCGATCACACGGTAACACCATCGATGAGACCGACCAATCATGGCTGCGCGAAGACCTGCGCACCTCGCAGGATGTCAAAGTAGCCCTGAACACCGCCTGGATCCCGCTGTCACCGCAGAAGCTTCTGCAGGATCTCTACGCTCGGCCACAGTGGCTGGCTTCTCTGACCACGCAATGGAGTTCTGAGCAGCGTGCCCTCCTGGCGCGAGACCGCAGCGCCCCTTTCACTATCAGCGATGTGCCCTTGCTCGATGAAGCTGCGGAACTCCTGGGTGAGGTGGATTTTAGTGCTGATCTCGCTCAACGTGAGCGTAAGAAGCAGCGCAAAAGGGATATTGAGAATGCTCAGGCTGCTATCGAAAACATGCAGGTGGAGGGCTTGGTTGATGCAGCGATTCTTGCCGAGGGTTTCGAGGCAGCCGTCGAGCGGGGCACCACTGCTGAGCTAGCGGCAGGTGACCGTAGCTGGACCTATGGCCATATTGTCGTCGACGAAGCTCAGGAGCTGTCGCCCATGCAATGGAGGCTGCTGATGCGCCGCAACCCGCTGAAATCGTTCACGATCGTGGGCGATATCGCACAGGCTTCGGCG
Source organism: Rhodoglobus sp. (assembly GCA_051646885.1). Lineage (GTDB taxonomy): Bacteria > Actinomycetota > Actinomycetes > Actinomycetales > Microbacteriaceae > Rhodoglobus. The sequence continues at coordinate 15,066 of JBOFDJ010000023.1, read as the reverse complement.
GTTGCGGCAGCATCGAGCTGGGCTGCTGCCCTGCAACCGCATATTGGCCAATCGTGGCGCTTGGAAGAACTCACCGTGAACTACCGCACCCCCGCCCAGATATCTGCGGTTGCCGAGCGGATGGCGGTTGCGCATGGCGTCAACATCACGCGCGCGCGCGCGGTTCGTGAGAGCGCGTGGCCTGTGGCAGTGGTGCGCGGCACTGAGGTCTCCGATATGGTGATCAGCGCACTTAGAAGTGTCCGTGACACTGACATCAGGGGCACAATCGCGGTGATCGCCCACGAATCCACACTTCCTGTTCTGTGGCCCGGTATTGCTGAGGTCTTTGGGGCAGAGGCGGGTCTCGGCTCAGCCGGGCTGTCCCGGGTGATCGCGGTGCTCAGCCCGCAGGAATCTAAGGGACTCGAATTCGATTCGGTTATCGTTGTCGAACCCCAACAGATTGTCGAGGATGGCACCAGAGGTGCGGCTGCGCTGTATGTCGCGATGACTCGACCAACCCAGCGTCTCTCCGTGGTGACAACTGGGTCCATTCCAGAGGGAATCGAGGCCTGAAAATTTTGAGCCTCACCCAAGAATCTTTGCTGGCAAAAGTGAGATTGGCGTCATCCCTCACATGGGTGTGACCTCCAGTGGGGTATTGCAGCGACCTGGCCCTGTGGGCATCATTGAACCACGAACAGACCTCGGGGGAGGGAAAGTTCGTCGGATGCGATTCTTTCGCAGCGAGTAGGGCCGAAGGCGGGGGAGCCTTCGGCCCAACGTCTTTTTGGGCAGAATGGCGCTCGCGATTCACGCTGCCTCGCGACTCACGCTGCATGATCCTGACGGCGTTTCTCTCTGGCCAGAGCCAGCTCATGAGAAAGGGAGGAACGGATGTCACACAGTCGTCTTCTCCGCGCGAGGATCGCTGGCCAGTCCGCCATGTGCGAGGTTGTCTCGGCTCAAAAACTCGCCCAGCATCGGAGCGTTGTCGCCAGAGTGTTCGGGGTGAGTCCGTTGACCGCTCCGGCACGCGCTGCCTATCGTGGAGCCCTTGGTGAGCTGCTGGTTGGTGATGTACTCAAGAATCTTGGACATCGATGGGATGTACTGCACGGGCTTCCCCTCACCCTGGGGTCTCTTGATCATCTGGTGATTGGGCCTACTGGTGTTTTTACCGTGCATACGGCCAATTGCAGCGGAACCGATGTCACCATCGATGATGATTCGCTTGTGGTCCTGGGGGAGCGACGCGACGATATTCTGAACGCCCGTGCGGAAGCGGAAGAAACGGCTCAGCTTCTCAGTGCTGCGGTCGGTTACCCGGTTCGGGTGCGTCCCTTACTGGTGGTTGTTGATCCGAAACGCCTGACCGTCAAAACTGCAGCGAGTGTGGTGCGCGTCATTGCCTCCAAGGATCTTGACCGTTTTATGCGCGAAGCACCACAGGTTATGAGCGGTGAGGAGGTCGCCATTATCTCGGACCTGGCAGACCTGAACACGACCTGGCCTGCTGCGGGGCCGAGTGTTGCGGATACGCAACAACTACACCAGAACTTCAGTGAGATCAGGTCTCAGGTGCGCGGTGCTCTGCTGCGTCGCATCATCTGGGCCGGTGCGGCGACCGTCATTATTTATGTGTCGGTCTGGGCTGTGGTGGCCGCGCTCACGTCAGTTCTGGTTGAGCAGTAGTGTCATGCAGCTTTCTTCCGTGCTCATACGGCACGATGGCTGGATGTTCTTGCGTCACCCCATCCTGAGTTTTATGACACTGGCCTACCTTGCCCTGGTCGCCTGGCTCACCCTGACCCCGTTATCGTCGAGCATTGAATCCGGCGTATTGTGGCAGCTTGCTGATCTTTTCGCGGAAAGCCCTTTGACCGAGTGGATGACCTTCTCGCGGCTGGAGTTCACGGCTAATATCGTGATGTTTCTTCCCTTTGGGGTTTTTCTTGTGCTTCTTTTGGGCAGGAAAATGTGGTGGCTTGCGGTCATTCTCGGGGTTGCGCTGACCGCGGGCATCGAATTCGCCCAGCAGAACATTCCCTATCGGGTATCAGACCCTCGCGATCTGTTGGCTAACTCTCTCGGTGCCATTATGGGGGCACTTCTTGCCTTGATGTTGACCGCGTCAAAGGCCCGCATGATTCGTCGGCGTCATGCCGATCAGCTTATTCGCTGAGGCATGCTCCACTTGATACCCTGGTGTCGAGCTCAGCAGCGCGCTTCGCGAGAGGTTCCAGCTCAGCCATAGTGATGGCGTATCCCACGTTAGGGGTATCGGGATTGCGGGCGAAGATTATCCCGGCGACACGTCCATCGAGTGTCAACAACGGGCCGCCTGAGTTTCCCTCCCGCACGTCGGCCGCGAGCGTGTAGACCTCGCGCTCGTGAGTACTAGTACCGTAAATGTCGGCAATCGCTGTTGTGCTCACCGAGATGACGTCGGCGGCACCAGACGAGAACGGCCCGCCATAGGGGTAGCCCTCGAACGCTGCATCCTCTCCGGTGTTCAAGGTAGGGGATAGCGGTAGCCCCGGACTCGATAGCCCGGGGGCATCAATGACCGCAAGATCGCTAATCGGATCGAAGTAGGTAATGGAGCCCATGATGATCTTGCCGTCGAGTGCCTCGATGACGGGCTCACTGACTCCCGCCACGACATGGGCGTTGGTCACAACACGGTCGGTGGCAACAACAAAACCGGTGCCAACCTGAGACGTCCCACAGGCATAAGCGGTGCCGTTGATGCGCACCACAGACTGTGCGGCAGCGCTGAGTTCTGCGCTGCCCGTGTTGATTTGTGGTACCACCGGAATGGCTGTGCCCAGAGCGCCACTAAACAGGGGGATGCCACGTTGTAGTACCACACCGCGAACCTGAGCAAGAAATCCTTGCACCGGATCTGGTGTCACTGAGCTGATGGTGCGCAGGATCGCGGAGCCGGCGATCGCACGCGACAGCAGTGGAACGCCGAGCTGGCTAGCGCTAAAAGCAATAACGGAGGCGATCAGAGCCGCAAGAACTCCGCTCGTCACGGCACCCAGCGCTCGATCCACGCCGCTCAGCGGGCTTAGTGCCACTCCACGCCGAATCCACCGCCCGAGGGCAGTGCCGATTGCGCTGCCCAATGCCACCAGCATCACGGCGGCAGCGATGGTTGCGACCGGGCGCATTAGTGGTATCGGTACCTGCTGTGCTGCGAGCGGCGCGAGAAAGAAGGCGGCGATCACGCCAGCGATCACGCCAGCGATCACGAAGATGTTGCGCGACAGCCCGGTGAGCATGCCATGGAAGACATAACACACGAGCGTCACGCCCACAATGATGTCCAGGAATATTGACTCTGTCATGAACCCAGCGTAGGCCCGCAGTCGGCAGAGGGGTGATAGCAGTGCTGAGTTGCCTTTTCTCGGGCTGAGACCATGGGAGATGTACCCCGTGAAATGTCCCCCAATATGGGGGCTATCGCGATATACCGGTTGATGGGTAACGTCATCCTTGTCGGGATTTAGGGGAGTCGATGACAAATGTGATGGTTCGGGGGAGCCGTGTCACGACGAGTAGTGCCGGGCTCTCTGCGCAGACGCGAGGCCCGGCCTACTCCGCCGTCATCGAGTGTTTACGAATTCAGGGGTCCGCGCCCCGAAGGTCTCTTGTGGGTCGGTTCTTTGGACAAAGCCCACTGACGTCAAGTGCTCGTAGCTGGTATCGGGCTGCTCTGAGTGAGTTGCGACTCGCAAGACTTGAGACAGTCCTCAGTTCGGAGTACACGATCCTGAACTCCCTCCCTTTGGGGGATGACGAATCTCATATTGAGCGCATAGTGGTTGGTCCTGCTGGAGTCTTCACCGTCATCTCGAAGAACCATGCCCGCCAGCGCGTGTGGGTCTCAGGTGATGTTTTTCTCGTGAACGGTCATCGCACGCACCACATCGGGGATGCTCTTTACGAGGCCTCGCGTCTAACCCGACTCCTGAGCGCCGGGGTCGACGCTCCGATCGATGTCACCCCTGTCATCGCCGTCGTCGATCCCGGTTCCCTCACTATCAAGTCTGAGTCGGCCAGGGTGGTGGTGGTGACTGAGAATCATTTGGCCCGCATGATCATGCGTCGCCCGCGAGTGTTGTCAGTTTCTGAGGCTGATGCCATTGTGGCGCGCGCGAGACTTTTTTCTTCCAACCATGCCAGTGAGTATGAACATGTGATGCATGCAAGCACAGACGGTCATGCTCGTTTCTCTCGGCTCCGTCAAGAGGTAGGTTCCGCTGCGCGGCGTAGGCTCCTCTGGGTAGTTGCTGGTGTTCTCGGTGTTGTCAGTAGCGTTTTTCTTATGACCACTGGCATTGTCTGATATTTTCCGCAGAAGGGCTTGCGCGTGAAATTCAGGCAACTCAGCCTTCTCGCTCGTGAGCAACTCGCCCGCTAATACCACCGAGCCGATTCGGGTACTGTACTCGTGTTTCAGATCTCATCTGATAGGGTCAAGGATTGCCGTCTAACGGCCGCGGACAAAGAGAGCTCTGTTTATCCAGAATTAGAGCACCGCGCAACGAGAAGAAAGGGGATCACCTTATGGCTTTAGAAGCCAGTGTCAAGAAGGCGATCATCGATGAGTACGCTACCCACCCAGGTGACACGGGTTCCCCTGAGGTCCAAGTGGCGATGCTCACGCGTCGCATCAAAGACCTGACGGAGCACCTCAAAGAGCACAAGCACGATCACCATTCACGTCGTGGGCTGCTGCTCCTTGTGGGTCAACGCCGTCGGCTCTTGGGCTATCTGCAAGATATCGATATTGAGCGTTACCGTTCCTTAATTGAACGCCTGGGTCTGCGCCGCTAGTCTCTGGCTGCATCGACACGTGGCGACGGGCCGTTACCTCTTGGGGTAGCGGTCCGTTTCGCCGTGTTGCCCGTTTCCGGGTGTCGCAGAACTAGCCTGAGTTTATGATTAGTCGCGTTCAGTATGAGCAGTGTGGTGGATCGCAGGTCCTACAGGCTGGCGACATCCGTGTTCTTGAGCTTGGTGCCCCGCAAGCCGCATCACGACGATCAACGATCATTCATCGCCACCGAAGCAATTGTCTTGTTGATTCGGTATTTCCGTTGGAGCAGGTAATGCGGGCGTATGAGCGCCTTCTTGTCTGTCATCTGCGGGGAAAATGTGCTGAGCATGGGTTCGTCCGACAGTCGGTCTTCACTCTTTCGTCACAAGTTTTCCTTGACCTGCATCCAGATCAGCCCTTTCGACAGAAGTGTTCTATGTCAGGCATCCTCCGCCCGACCACGAGAGGACAAGAAATGCGAAATAAAATTATCTCTGGCGCCATTGTCGGCGTCATTGCCACTATAGGAATGGCTGTGCCGGCGCAGGCGATCTCGGCAACCAATGCCGATCTCTACGTTCTTCATGCTGTGCCTGACCTGCCTGTTGACGTCTATGTCAACGGTGCGCTCACACTAGATAATTTCGCACCGGGTGATCTTGCAGGGCCGCTTGACCTCCCTGCCGGTAAGTACACGGTAGCCATCACCGCTGCTGATGCGGCGGATGCCTCGGCTCCTGCCATCGGGCCGATCGATCTGACTCTTGCCGCCAACACCAGCTACACGGCTGTGGCGCACCTTAAGGAAGACGGTTCGCCAACAGCAACTCTGTTCACCAACGATCTGACACCGATTCCGGCCGGCCAGGGCAAGCTCACTGTCCGGCACACGGCTGCGGCACCCGCCGTTGATGTACTCGCTAACGGTGCAGCGGCATTCACTAAGCTCAGCAATCCTAAAGAGGTAAAAGCTAATCTCCCCGTGGGTACTATTTCCGCTGCCGTGGCCCTAACCGGTACTACCGCACCGGTTATTGGTCCGGCTGATGTTGCGATTGCCGAAGGAGTTAACACCATTGTCTATGCCTGGGGTAGTGCAGCCGATGGAAACCTGGCCATCGCTGTGCAGACCATCAGTGGATTACACTCCAACCCCGGCGGTGTTGATTCCGGTTCTGCTGGCCTCGTTGCCGAACCCAATTCATCCCTGGTAATCGGGGGCATCGCGGCAGCGATGGTTTTGCTAATGGTCATTGGTTTCTCGGTGCTGCGTCTGCGTGCCGCTGGGCAGAACCGCTAAACAACACAGATAACCAGCCGAGGAGGAGCAACAGATGATCGCACGGGTATCCGTTGTCCTTGTGTCAGTGCTCCTCCTCGCTGGGTGTTCTAGTACGGGTGCACCAGCCCAGCGACTCGCTCCCTCTTCGGTGCCATCGCAGCCCCCGGTTGTGGGTAGTGTTCCGATACAGGGCTCAAAACCGGTGGCAGCAACGGTGTCGATCCCCCCGGTTCGGGTTCAGATACCTTCGGTGGGGATCGATGTTCCTGTAGAGCCGGTCGGCATTGACGGTGACGGTTTGATGGAGATTCCTGAAGATATCAGGGTGGCGGGCTGGTACAAGTTTGGACCAGACCCACAGAGCCAACGCGGCTCCACGGTAATCAGCGCTCATGTTGACTCCTTCGAACAGGGGCTTGGTCCTTTCGCCTACCTCAAAGAGCTCTCGGACCAGGCAGAGATTATTGTGACGACCGCCGACGGAACTATTCACCGGTACCTTCGTGAATCAGTTCAGAATGTCGAAAAGAAACAGCTACCGTTGGATCAAGTTTTTGATCGTGCGGGCGCTCCGCGTCTTGTTCTTATTACCTGTGGTGGTCAGTTTGACCAGAGCGTGTTGAACTACTCCGATAACGTCGTCGTTATCGCCAATCCAGCCTGATCGTGATAATTCAGGAGAACAATGACTGCCACTGACCTTGAAGCCGAGTCACAGCTCGCTCTCGCTTTTATGGCGGGAGAAGAGAAGGCACTCGCTGAGATCTATTCGCGTTGGTCATCCCTGGTGTACACCCTCGCTATTCGGTCGCTGGGAGATATTGGTGACGCAGAGGATGTTACGCAGAAGACTTTCGTGTCCGCGTGGACCGGTCGTTCGGGTTTTGACCCGGCCCGTGCCCGGATTGGATCGTGGTTAGTCGGTATTGCGAAGCACAAGATTGCCGATATGCATGAGGCGCGAGCGCGTATCCGCAGGCTTCAGCAAGAGCTTGCCGCGACATCCCATCGTCATGATTTTGTAGTTGACGACGTCGATCTGGCCGACACTCTCTTAGTAGGAGATGAAATCGCCAGGCTTGAGCCTGACGCTCAGCAGGTGATGCGGCTAGCGTTTTTCGACGACCTGACGCACAACCAGATCGCTGCCCGACTCAAACTGCCTCTCGGTACTGTCAAGAGCCACATTCGTCGCAGTCTGCAGCGAATGCGAACACGATTGGAGGGGACCTATGCAACACACTGACCCTGAAATCCTTGCTTTGCTCGCGCTTGGTGAGCAGGTTGGCTCATCCGAGGATCATGGCCACCTGCGCTCTTGTGGAGAATGTCAGGCTGAGCGAGATAATCTCGCCCGCGCGGCCGCAGTGGGGCGCTCTACCGTAGACGCTGGCGAGTTGATCGATCCTCCCGAGCGTGTCTGGTCGCGCATCAGTGCCGAGGTGGAGCTCAGTGAAAAGTTTGTGCTCACTACTGGGCGGACCACCCCTATGGAAAGAAGCTGGGGCGCTGCTGCGTCAATCCCTCCTCGGGCTTCTCTTATTGCTCGTCATCGTCATTCATCATCGTTGCGACGCCCGCCTCGTCGAGTTGCCGCATTTGCTATTGCTGCCTCACTTCTGATTCTTGCCGGGGGAGGCGTTGCCACCTGGTTTAGCGTGCGATCTCCTGAGACGACCGTGTTGGCCAGTGCAACTCTTGATGCATTTCCAGGCTGGGACGGTGCTTCAGGAAAAGCTGTTATCGAGGAGAAAGCAGATGGCGCTCGGGTGGTACAAGTTTCACTTGACGCCCCTCGTGACAAGAATGCTTATCGCGAAGTGTGGCTCATCACCTCAGATTCGAAAAGACTTGTGAGCCTCGGTGTTGTGCGTGGCAGTTCAGGGTCGTTCACCGTTCCCGACGGGATTGACTTCTCCCGCTACGACCTGGTTGATATCTCTGCCGAGCCCTATGACGGTGATCCTGCTCACTCAGGCACATCAATACTGCGCGGTCAGCTCTCCTAGATGATCTCGCCTCAAGCCTTGTCAGCACTGAGAGTCTGTCCTCCTTTTGGGGGACAATCCGTGTGACAAAGATTACGTGACGCGATAATATAAATTGGTGAAACGTGATGAAGAGAATCCCCACTCGAATTCGCTGGAATCTTACGACTCTGATTGGTTTCTAGCTCAACTCAGCGGTCGCGATCCCGCAGAAATTCGTGCCGCCGTTGCGTCTTCCGATCAGGCCGGGGTGGCCAAAATGGGCAAGGCTGCTTCCGTGCCAAAGAAAGTTACGCAAAAAAAGAAAGCGGTGCCGTCGCCACCTCTACGAGTTTCTACCACCGGGTCGAGAGCCCCTGTGGTGAGCCAGTCGAAACCGAAGCCGACCGCAACATCAAAAAAAGTTCCGGTTGTTCGTGAGGCCACCCGGGTCTTGTCAGTGCGGCCCGATCCTCTTACCGCCGTTGTTTCTGCTCCGCGCGCTGCCCCTCGCGCCGGCGTTGTCCCTGTCGTAGTGACCAGCAATCGGGTGCGGTCACAGCTGTGGAGCCGCCATGCTGCCTCCCTGTCCGCGGTCGGTGGGCTACTTCTTGTCGCGTCTGTCGCTGCCATCGCCAGTGCCCTGTCTGTTTCGGAGCCAGAACCTGCAGTCGCATACCCGGCTCCGGGTCCATGGACAACCACTTTTTCGCCCTCGCTGCCGACGCGAAATAGTGGTTTGCCCTCTCTTCCCGTTGTGGCTGTTCCTGTTGTTGACACCGTACGTGATGCTACGGGGGTCGATACGTTCCGGGAGCTGTTCCGTTCGGTTGCGCGGTCGCCTCAGGGGGAGGTCAACGGGCCCCTAAACCTGCCGATATTCATTCGGCCCTTGATCACTGATTCTCCGACCCCGACCGGTAATCCGGTTCCGACTGATACCCCCGCCCCCACGGATGATCCGACTCCGACAGATACTCCGACTCCGACAGACACTCCAAGCCCGACAGATACTCCGACCCCGACAGACACTCCAAGCCCGACAGATACTCCGACCCCGACAGACACTCCAAGCCCGACGAGCGATCCGACTCCGACTGATACCCCCGCCCCCGCAGACGACCAGGCTCCAGTTTCTGGGCCATGACACATCGACACTGCTAAGCTGTATGTCGTTGACCGCAGTCGTTCGAACTGCGGCAGCTGGAGCAGGGTGGCAAGAATCTGGTCACCGGTGGTGAATTACTGAGGCTTGTTTGTTGGGCATCCGGTGGTTTTCTACTGTTGGCCAGGGGTGCTTGTAGTAGGCATTGTGCACGTTCACGCCCCGCGGCATGCGCCCATTTTTTACATTCCTGCTTCCTGACGAGTCGTCGACCACACGGGTTGACGACATTAAACAAAGGAGAAACCCCCCTATGGAGGGTCCAGAAATCACTTCAGCCGAAGCCGTTCTCGATAACGGTAAATTCGGAAAGCGCACAGTCCGGTTTGAAACCGGTCGCCTCGCGCAGCAGGCGCAGGGTGCTGTTGCTGCTTACCTCGATGATGACACCATGATCCTGAGTGCGACCAGCGCGGGTAAAAATCCGCGTGATGGTTTTGATTTTTTCCCACTGACGGTAGATGTCGAAGAGCGGTCTTATGCGGCAGGGAAAATTCCCGGCTCGTTTTTCCGTCGGGAGGCTCGTCCCTCGACGGAGGCTATTTTGGTCTGTCGTCTTATCGACCGGCCACTGCGTCCGACCTTTGTTGAAGGTTTGCGCAACGAGGTTCAAATCGTCATCACCGTGCTCTCGATTGCGCCTGATGAGTTTTACGATGCACTCGCCATTAACGCAGCATCCTTGAGTACTCAGATTTCCGGGCTTCCCTTTTATGGCCCGGTTGGCGGTGTGCGTCTTGCCCTCATCGGTGATCAATGGGTAGCTTTCCCCAGGCACTCTCAGCTTGCCAGTGCTGTTTTTGACCTCACTGTTGCTGGCCGTCTCGTTGTTGATGAAAACGGTTCTGAAGACGTCGCGATCATGATGGTTGAGGCCGAGGCAACGGAGAGCAGTTGGGGGCTTATCAAGGCAGGGGCAACCAAGCCTGATGAGGCCATCGTCGCTCAAGGACTTGAAGCATCCAAGCCCTTCCTCAGGCAGCTCATTAAGGCACAACTTGAGCTTGCATCGACTGCCGCCAAGCCTATTCAAGACTTCCCACTGTTCCCGCCATACAGTCAAGCTACCTATGATTCGGTTGCTGGTTTCGTGTGGGAAGATCTCAAGACGGTTTATCAAATCGCCGACAAAATTGAACGCCAAAATGCTGATGATGCACTCAAGCATCGCGTCAAGGGTTATGTTGCTGCCGAGGTTGAGGCCGAGCGTCTCTCTGAGTCAGCCAACTCCGAGTTCGCGGCCGCATACAAATCCGTCTCCAAAAAAGTGATGCGTAACCGTGTTCTGGTCGAGGGGATCCGCATCGACGGGCGAGGGTTGAGCGATATTCGAGCCCTCGACGCCGAGGTGCAGGTTATCCCTCGTGTGCACGGCTCGGCTATCTTCCAGCGCGGCGAGACCCAAATTTTGGGGGTTACCACACTTAACATGCTCAAGATGGAGCAACAGATTGATTCCCTCAATCCAGTAACCAAGAAGCGTTACCTGCACCATTACAATTTTCCACCGTATTCCACAGGCGAGACTGGGCGTGTCGGCTCCCCGAAACGACGCGAGATCGGCCACGGTTTCCTGGCCGAGCGGGCCCTCGTCCCGGTGCTTCCCGCTCGTGATGAGTTCCCCTATGCAATTCGTCAGGTGTCCGAAGCCTTGGGGTCCAACGGATCGACGTCGATGGGCTCAGTGTGTGCGTCAACCTTATCGTTGCTTAATGCGGGTGTGCCCTTGCGTGCACCTGTTGCTGGTATTGCGATGGGATTGATTTCCGATGAGGTCGACGGTCAGGTTCGTTATGCGGCACTAACCGATATCCTTGGCGCGGAAGACGCGCTTGGTGATATGGACTTCAAAGTTGCAGGTACTTCTGAGTTTGTTACCGCGATCCAACTCGATACTAAACTTGCAGGTCTACCCTCCAGCGTCCTGGATGGCGCACTCAAGCAGGCAAAAGAAGCGCGAACAGCGATTCTTTCCGTGATCAACGCTGCTATCGACACACCCGATGAGATGGCACCCACTGCGCCTCGGGTGGTGAGTGTGCAAATACCAGTGGACAAGATTGGTGAGCTGATCGGACCAAAAGGTAAGACGATTAATCAAATCCAGGATGACACTGGTGCCGACATCTCGATTGAAGATAACGGGACGGTCTACATTGGTGCTGCTGATGGGCCTTCAGCAGAAGCGGCCCGTGCTGCGGTCAACGCCATCGCGAACCCCCTGAACCCGGAGATGGGAGAGCGCTTTCTGGGAACAGTGGTTAAACTGGCGACCTTCGGCGCTTTCCTCTCGCTCACTCCAGGAAAAGACGGCCTGTTGCACGTCAGTGAGGTTCGTAAGCTCGCTGGTGGCAAGCGCGTAGAGAATGTCGAAGATGTTCTTAGTGTCGGGCAAAAGCTCCAAGTAGAGATCACGAAGATCGATGACCGCGGAAAGCTTTCTCTTTCCCTCGTCGACGATGCTGTGACGTTGGGAGCTGCTCAGGCTTCTACCGTTGCCGCGGGAGGTCTTTCCTAGGAGAAGCTTCACGATCAATGGCATCAGTGCTCAACCATAGGAGGTTGAGCACTGATGCCATTCTTGGGTCTAAGATAATCGCGTGACCCGAATCACAATGACGTTTGACGTGTTCATGAGCGACTTAACACTGTGGCTCTCTGATGCCTGGATCCTGTGGGTTTCCATGCCGCTTGTTATCGTGCTCGTTATCGCGACCAGAGCGATAATGAAACAACGACAAAGGTCGCGGGCCCATATTCCGCATTACCGTCGTTCTGGAGGGTAATCGCGTCTCTACTCTTTGACCGAGGGTTCCTGAGCGGACTCGGCGAGAACACGACTTGCGATTCTCCCCAGTGCCGCGGTCGCAGCAATAGAGTCACCTGCGTAGCCTCCGGAAAACGCGCCATCGCGACCGAGTAGAAGTTCGTCTGCGGCATCAGCGGGAACAGGATGCCCCATCAACTTGAGTAACTGTGTGATGACTTCCACGTACCAATCACGATGCGCGGTGATGATCTTGCGCACCGGGTGATCGGCTTGAGGATACTCGGCTGCGGCGTTGATAAAAGGACATCCACGAAACCCGGGAGTACCAATTTCGGCGGTAATCGCGGTGATGAAGTTTGTGAGGGCAGTCTCGGGGTCTGGTGCCGCTTCAATAATTGATTCAAGTTCTGTACGCACGCTGACGTGACGCCGTGTGATGTACTCCAAAATGAGGTTGTCTTTGGCGCGATAATGCTTGTAGAAAGTCGCTTTGGTCACCGATGAGGCGGCGATGAGGCGATCAACTCCAACATTTCTGATCCCGTTTTCGTAGAACAGAGTGTTAGCTGTGTCGAGAATACGGCCTTTGGCCGGAGCGCGATGAGCAATCGGCGCAACATCAATATTCGTCACAGTTTCTGTAATTTGCACAGCACGACCCCCTGGTCACATTATCTCGCGGTCATTTAATCCCCGCCACGGTTTGTGGCAAAGATAGTGCATGTTAGCTTTCGGGACGGCCAACACGCACAGGCTTCGGGTTCCTGGAGGGAATCTTATCACATGCGGACAAACAGAATAGTATGTCTGTCCACATTGCGTACCCCCACTCCTGGGGGCATTTTCTGGTTCAGTGGTCGTGGTGTTTCGTGACGTAAAATCGCTAGGTGATGAACCGTGCTGTCCCCCTCCCACTTGATCTCCCCGATCTCTCTTTTGCTGCTGCTGGTGGTGCCCTAGTACGGCGAACGATACTACCCAGCGGCGTCCGGATTCTGAGCGAATCGGTGCCGGGTGCGCGGAGTTCCACCATCGGCTATTGGGTGGCTGTTGGTTCACGAGACGAGATACCACAGACCTATGGTTCCACTCATTTTCTCGAGCATTTATTGTTTAAAGGTACAACCAGCCGTAGCGCACTCGATATTGCCGTTGCGTTCGACTCCGTTGGGGGAGAGCACAACGCTCTGACGGCCAAAGAATACACCTGTTACTACGCCAAGGTACAAGATAAAGATCTCGCGATGGCTATTGACGTATTAGCAGACATGTTCAGCTCATCGCTGCTTGATGCTCATGAGTTCGAGACTGAACGCGGTGTAATTCTCGAAGAGCTTGCGATGGCAGACGACGACCCATCCGATGTCGCCAATGAGCGTTTCTTTGAGGCGGTGTTGGGGTCGCATCCCCTAGGGCGACCCATCGGTGGTAACCCTGAAACTATCGCAGCGGTGTCCCGTGAGGCGGTCTGGGAGCATTATCGCTCGAACTATCGTGCACAGGATTTGATTGTTACTGTTGCCGGGGCGGTTGACCACGATCTTCTGGTTGCTGCTGTGGTTGCTGCTCTTGACCGCGCAGAGAGTGATTCTTCGGCGCGGTCTGCCCCTGGTCCCCGACGAGAACCGATGCCTGATGACGCCCAGGCCTCTGCTAAGCGGGGTAGCCCATTGATCGTCGTTGAACGACCGATTGAGCAAGCCAACATCATCCTGGGGATGACTGGGGTCGCTGCGGTTGATGATCGTCGTACCACGCTCAGCGTGTTGAACGCGATCTTTGGTGGTGGCATGTCAAGTCGGCTATTCCAGGAAATCCGCGAGAAACGCGGCCTTGCATATTCGGTCTATTCTTTTGCGCCGAGTTACTCCGATGCGGGCCTTTATGGCATGTATGCGGGATGTTCACCCACAAAAGTGCCTCAAGTTACACAACTGATGCTAGAGGAGTTCACTCGGCTTGCCGAGGGCGGGGTGAGTGCAGCGGAGATGAGTCGTGCTGTCGGGCAGTTGAGCGGAGCATCCGCTCTCGCCCTCGAGGACTCTGACACTCGGATGTCACGTCTCGGGCGCAGTGAAATAACTTTGGGCGAGTTTGTTGATCTCGACGAATCGCTTCGTCGACTCTCGAACGTCACGGCCGACGCAGTACAAGAGCTCGCGGCCCAGCTACTCAGCCGACCGATCTCTATCGCCGCGGTGGGCTCAGTTGCAGAGTCTGCCTTCGAGGGAGCGCTGACCGCAATCAGCTCGGCGGCTTCACAGAGGATGGGCTAGGCGACCATGGTCCACTACCTCTATCTCGTGCGTCACGGCGAACAGCAAGATGCTGAGCATGGTCTTCCCGATGGCCCACTCTCCGGCAAGGGTCAGCGGCAGGCACGCGCTATTGCCGAGCGGCTGAGTGGCGTTCCCTTTACCCGTGTTGTGCATTCTCCTCTGCAACGAGCTGAAGAGACCGCAGTGATCATGACCGAGCGTATGCCTGCTCTTCGATCGCAGCCCAGTTCGCTTCTCATGGATTGCATTCCCTCCGGCCCCACAGGCGATATGCCCCAGTCCTTTGATTCCTTTTTTGGCTCTGTGACGCCTGCTGAGATCGAGGCAGGGGAAGCCCAAATGGCGGATGCGGTCGCCGAGTTCTTGGCACCCGCACGTGGTGATCAACACGACTTATTGATCACTCATAACTTCGTGATCGGCTGGTTTGTTCGCCATGTGTTTTTGGCCCCGTCATGGCGTTGGTTAGGGATTAATCAGGCTAACTGTGGGCTCACCATCATCCGCGTGCGCAGCGCAAAGCCACCAGAACTCGTTGCGCATAACGATCTAGGGCACCTTCCCGTCGAACTGCGCACGGGTCTGCCCGTGCGACAGTCGTTCTAAGCTCAACTCCCTTCCCGTCGTGGTGTTCGATTGCCTGGGCCCTCGGGTGGGTGATGTAGCGTGGTTCGGTTCGAGCAACCATGTTGCCTATGTCAAGCAAGTTCTCGATAACGGCGACATCGTGATTGAGGAATATAACTACGTGCAGAGCGTGTACGGTCAGCGCACCCTCCCTGCCTCGTCG
>JBOFDJ010000022.1:0-12640 GCA_051646885.1 Rhodoglobus sp. | reverse complement strand
GGCCCCGGTGAGATGATTGAGAGGTCGTGCTGGAGATAGACCTGCGCTACCTCGGGCGGGAACAGTGCCATCATGGCGACCGTCGCGCCGGGTTCCTGTCGCAGGAGAGCAATTCCGGGTCTGCTGGGTGCATCCGCGGTGGCGATACCGAGCAGTTGCGCGTCTCGGAGATGACCGAGGAGGCGTTCGTGCACCTCGTGGCCACCAGCAGGGAACAGCCAATCAAGGTAGTGCGGCAACTCTTCACCGCACAGTGCGCTGGCTCGTTCATGCAGCAGTGCACGAACACTTGCGGGTAGCCGGCCATGCCATGCATGCGCGAGAACCGCCCAACGTTCGCCAGAGTTGGAGAGAGCCCAGGTTGCGCTTGCGCTAGTAGCAACCCAATGGCCGCAGTCGACGGCAATCAACCCGGCGTGCTGGGCCAGGTCGAGCAGTTCGCCGATCCGATCGGCAACCACATTCATGGATGCCGCGAGCCGCCTGCCATCCGCAGCAGCGATGCCTCCGCGCTCCCGTTCACGCGCAGGCTCGTGCTGGAGCTCGGCGAGCAGATCGCCGAGCTCGCTCAGGGTTGCGAAGGCTCGCTCGGCGCACAACAGGTCGTGGTGATCCCGGTCGTGAGGGTTATGGGTGTCGCCCGCGGCGGGAGGTGCTGTGTTCTTGAGCTCATCGAGGCTCGGAAGCCCCAACTGTGGCCACTTCTGCAGCTGAACCGCCACTGGGCCAAGAAGGTGAGAGCCTTCGGCGCTATGACTCAGTAAGGCAAGGTTCTGGGCGGTGAGTAGGTGAGCGGTGACAGTGCTCGGCTCGCCCGCGCCCGCGCTGAGTGCCGCTGCGGCATCCGCGACCGATGCTGTGGTGGATGCCGCGAGCGTGGCGATGGTGATGAGGGTGGGGCGGTCGAGTTGCTGCAGAGCGCGCTGAATGGATTCGGGATCCAGCAGGGCGTCAGCGAGATCGAAGAAATCGTGTACCGATGATTCCTTAACCTTGCGGGTCTCAAGTAGGGCCTGTAGTTCGGTGTCAGTGAGCTTCCGTAGCTGCGCGGCAAGCTCCAGCGAGGGCGAGTTAGTTGTTGGCATTCCTTGTTTCACGACCTCGGCGCAGGCTGCTCATCACGATGAGAACAACCATGAGCACCAAGCCGATCGGTAAACCTAGGGAGGGTAGAAGAAAGACGACCGGCCACACGCCGTCCCCGAAGTCTCTTACCCCTGCCATCGTGCCAATGATGATCGCGAGAAAGGCCACCACTGATAGCCCCACGATGGAAGCGATCATAAAAGCGAGGATCCGCTCGCTGCGGTGAGCGGTGATGGGAGTGTTCTGTGCCACAATATATAAGGATACGGGTATCCGTGAGTCCTCTAGGCTTGATGTATCACCCAGAAGGAGTCCCGAGATGCCAACCGGCAAAGTAAAATTCTACGACGATGAGAAAGGCTTCGGCTTCATCAGCTCTGATGACGGCCAGGAGGTTTTTCTTCATGCGTCCGCTTTACCAGCGGGAACAACAGGGGTCAAAGCGGGAACGAAGCTCGAGTTCGGTGTTGGTCAGGGCAAGAAGGGTGCTCAAGCGCTCTCGGTCCGCGTGCTGGATTCTCCGCCTTCCTTGGTCAAGCTCAACCGCAAGCCGGCGGATGATATGGCGGTCATCATCGAAGATTTGGTCAAGCTTATGGACGGTATTGGCACCAATCTTAAGCGTGGTCGCTACCCAGACAAGGCGCATAGCGCGAAGATCGCCGCGATGTTGCGTAAAGTAGCGGACGAGCTTGATGCCTGATGCCTCCGCTGACTGATGCTTCAGCTCGTGTCCACGAGCTTGCGCGCGATGCATTGCGTGAGATCACGCCCGACGAGGGTGTGGGAGCATACTGCGGTCAGGTGGCAGAGGGCGATGGGATCGTTACTGTGCTCTTCGACTGTGCTTTGGCTGGGTACCCCGGCTGGAGATGGACGGTGTCGGTTGCTACCGTCGAGGGGCAGCAGCCGACTGTGTTGGAAGCCGAGCTTATGCCCGGTGAGGGTGCACTTCTCGCGCCTGACTGGGTTCCGTGGTCGGATCGGCTGGCAGAATACACCGCAGCTCAAGAGGGGGAGGCTGTGGACTCCTCCGATGCCGAGAGTGCCGACGATACCGACACGGACGACGACATCGATGAGGATGACGACGACGTGTTGCACAGTGGTGATCTCGATGGAGTCGATATCGATGATCTTGACGAATCTGCCTATGGCAACGATGTTGCTGAGGGCAACGGTTACGACAAGTCCGACTAGCTCAACGGCAGCGGCGCACTTAGGAGACGCCGCCGCGCAGCGCGGTGATCGGTTCAATGGATGCCGCTCGCAAGGCAGGGTAGACCCCGGCACCCAGTCCGACCACTGCCCCGAGTAAGGCCGAGCCGATAGCGACAACCGGGTCGAGTATCGGCGTCCACTGTTGGAGCAGCGACACGATGACGACGGCAAACACTCCGAGTGCTGAACCGATCAGGCCGCCCAGCAGGCCAATGACAACGGATTCGATCATGAATTGCCCCGCGATCTGGCGTCGGGTGGCACCCAGTGCGCGACGCAGACCGATCTCACCGACTCGCTCCATCACGGAGAGCAGCGTCACATTGGCGATACCGAGCCCGCCGGCCAGAAGCGCGATGGCACCCAGCACGAGGAAAACGACGTTGATATCAGCCTGGACATTCTTCTGGAGGCCCGAGCTGGCAGCAGGGGCCTGCACCGTGAAACCTTCTGGTGCGTTGGGATCGAGAGCAATAGGGGCCTGCCGAGCCACCAGGCTCCCCGCTCCGATGGCGATGTGCAGATGAACTTCATTGGGAGCCTTGATTCCGAAATCGGCTTGGGCGGTACCCACTGGCATGATAACCGAGTCGAGCAGGTCAGCTCGGCGTTGCATGTCGTTGACGATTCCGATCACCGTGTACGAGATGCCATCGATAAAGATGGCCGGCTGGGTGTCGACCCGGTTGATGCCCAGCTGCTGTGCCGCCCGTTTCCCTAACACGACCACGCGGTCACCTCGTGTGTCGTGACCACTGTCGAAGTATCGACCGGTGGTCACACTGCCGCGCACAGCGGCCAGAAACCCCGCTGAGGTGGCCACGAGCGCCGGATTCGCGGTGGTCGGTGCCGAGGGGTCGTTGACCGGCACTGCGGTGATGGCGGCATTGCCCAGCGGGACCTCGGCGATAACACCGGCGCGCTTCACACCCGCAAGTCGTTCGACCCGGGTCGCCGCATCCCAGGGTATGCGTGCGGTGGCACGTTTTTTGCCATCGGCTCCCTGTGTCGTGGCAGGGGCGACCACGACCTGGGTGGCCGCAACGGCATCGAATTGACGGGCGATCTGGCCGGCTGCGGTCTGAGCAAAACCGATCGTCAGCACGAGTGAGCCGATTCCCAGAACGGTCCCTAAGGTGGTCATGATCAGGCGGGCGGGGCGGGCTCCGATGCCGTAGCCGGCTTCGACGATGAGGTCTTGAAAAGAGAAACGATCACCGCGAGCGATTGGCGGCAGAGCATCGAGTCCTGCTTCAAGGGCAGGGGCAGTGGATGCCTTCCTTCGCGACCACGGCCACCGGCGGCTCATCCCAGCTCCTCAAGGTGGCCATCCGAAATTCTGATGATGCGTTCTGCTCGTTGTGACACCCCGACATCATGGGTGATCACCACGAGTGTGAGGCCATCGGAATGCAACTCTTCGAACAGGTCCATCACCTCGTGTGAGGTGGCGTCATCCAGGTTCCCGGTCGGTTCGTCGGCGAGCAATAACGTCGGTGAACTGACCACCGCGCGCGCCACCGCCACTCGTTGCCGTTCACCCCCCGAGAGCGTTGCCGGAAGAAACTCAAGCCGATGGCTCAGACCGACCCGATCCAGCGCGGCACGTGCCCTGGCTTCACGTTCGGCTCGGGGAACTCCGCTGTACACAGTGGCGAGCATCACATTATCGAGCACACGACGGTGGGGGAGTAGATGAAACGATTGGAAGACGAAGCCGATGGTTCTCCCGCGCAGCGCGGCACGCTGCTCCTCGTCCAGGGTGCTGGTGAGTCTGCCGTTAAGATAGTACTCTCCCACGCTGGGGCGGTCGAGCAAGCCCAGCAGGTTGAGCATGGTTGACTTGCCTGAGCCGCTCGGCCCCACGATGGAGAGGTAGTCGCCCTCCTCAACCCGAAGGTTAACGGAGCGCAGGGCCTGCACCTCGGGTGGCCCCGGAAACGAGCGGGTGACGTTGATCAGTTCAACAACGGGAGAGCCTGTCATCTCCCGACCACAACGAGGTCGCCAGCGGCCAGTGTGCCGTCGGGGGAGCTGATCTCGACAAAGCCTTCGGCGGCCAGTCCGGTGGTCACTTCGACGAGGCGGGTTTTGCCGTCTTTGCCTTCGCTGACTTCCACTCGTGATTCGCCGCCGGCTCCCGCGCTCAGTGCCGCGAGCGGCACGGCCAACACCTCTCCTTTGGTTGAGTTGACCGGAATGGTGACGCGCACATTGGTGCCCTGAAGTTGGGCGAGTTCTTCAGCGGTGAGTGGGTCAGGAGCGAGACGGATCTCATAACGTTCAGAACCGGTCTTCTTCGAACCCGAAGCGTTGCCGGTGGGATCGGATGGCGGGCTCGCCGCCCCGGGCGGGGTCACCGAGGTAACGGTAGCTTTTTTCTCACTCCCGTCGGCCAGGAGGAGCGTGGCCTTGGCTCCTTTTTCCACCAGGGTGGCATCGGCTTTGGCGGCGCTGGCGTTGATGGCGAGTGTTGCTCCGGAGACTTTCATGACCGATCCGGTGACGGTTGACCCTCGTTTCACAGTGATCTCGTCAACTCGTCGGGGCAGGCCCGAGAGAAAGAGCACCTCGCCGACGGGCAGAGAAGTCAGGGTTTTGGTTTGCGCTTCGCTCAGGATTTCTCGCGCGCTGCTCAGTTGTGCGGCAGCGGAGTCGACAGCAGTTCGTTGTGGGGTGGTGTCGCGTGGAGCGAACACGGCGGCGCGCCGGGTCTCAGCGAGGGTGAGGGCATCCTGAGCATCGGCAATCGCATTCTGATCGCCGCCGGCTTTCGCGGTGGCGAGCGCACGTTCGGCGCTGCGCACCAGGTTGTTCTGTTCGACCTGATCGACGGCGCTGGGCCCAGATTGTGCTTGCGCCAGCTCCTGTTGCGCGGTGGCAAGAGCGTTTGACGCCGAGGCGACCCCATCAGAGGCGGAACGCAAGGCCTCGGCCGAGCCAGCCTCCGACACGGGGGGTGGGTAACCTACGGCGGCGTATAACTGCGCGACGGCGGATGCTGTTGCCGAGTCAAAAAAATTCGACTCGGAGTCTCCCGGGTCGATCCCCACCGCAACGAGGGCCTGTTTGAGTTGCAGCACGTCCGGCCCCGCTACCCCCGCTCGCAGGGTTCGATAGGCGGGCAGATCCCCGGCCAGCACGATCACCGGACGACCGACCACTTCCAGCGCGACCGAAAGAGCATTGATGGTGGCACCAACGGCAGGTACCTGTCCGGTGACGACAGCCGGGCCACCCAACTCAGCGGTGTCGATAGTGACATCGACCGCATCCGCATAGGCGGCATCCCCGCGGATCGTGACGTTGTTAGCCAGAACTTTTTTCTCGATTGGTGCCGTGATGAGTCCGGCTTTGGGGGCGGAGGCCTTCGACGCCGCCTCGCCGGGAGAAGTGATGAACTGGCCGACAACCAGCCCTGCTACCAACGAGAGAATAGCCACGGCAGCGATAGTCCAGATCACCCGGTTTCCCTGGAGCAGTCTGCGCCACCCCTGACTGCGGGTGTTCCCTATCGAGGGGACTGCGACCGCGGAACCAGCCTCGACGGACTGTTCACCCATCGAACGCTGCCTGCGTGATCGCTCCACTAGCCTGCCTGCTCGTATTCGGCGATCATCGCGTCGAGTTCGGCTTTGTTATCGGCGATGAACTGTTTTTCGAGATCGAACTGCACCTTCAGGGTTGTGTTCTTGTAGTTGATCTTTTTCGAGCAGTCAAAATCGGCTAGGGCGATCATGATCTCTTCCTTCTGCAGCTCGGCGAGTTTCTTTTCGTCGAGCTGCTGTTCGGGATTCTCATACAGAGCGTTGCTTTTCTCCATCACGCTATCCATCGCATCTTGTTTCTTGTCGAATGAGGAGTACCCGGCCTCTGTCATGCACGATGCCCATGTCGAATCTAGTGCGACGATGGCGGGGTCTTTTTGTGCTTTCTCGTAGAGCGCGTTCATTTTTTCGAATAGTGGCTGATACTTCTTGTCTTCGAATGCCTGCGGCCCCTGCGCCTCGTGCCGTGCGGCACCAGAGCAACCGGCGGTCTCCCAGTTGTATTCGTAGTCACCGCTGCTGACCTCTTCTTCGGTGGGCTGGACCCCGTACAGCGCTTCGTAATATGAGCTCTGCTCGGTGGCAGAGAGCGACTCAACATACGACTGGTTCGGGTCGGTGATGGGCTCCTCCGTGGGCTCGATGGTTGCGCCTGTCGTGATGTCATAACCGTGCTCCGAAACCCATTTTTTGGTCTCCCGCTCAGCATCATTCATATCAATGATCACAGATCCGTTTGCTTGTGGGGCCGGGATGTAGTCGAATCCTTGATCGGCCATGCAGCCGGCAACTTTTTCTTCGATCTTCTTCTGCTGTTCCTTTTGCTTCTCTTCATCTAAGAAGTCGCCGTACAACGCCGAGATGTACTCCGCCAGTGGCGACTTGTTTGCGTCGAGCTTCTCGCCGCTGCCGCCACCCGCGCTACATCCCACGAGCGCGAGGGCGATCACGGCGGTGGTCATGCTAGCCATAACGACACGGGACACGATGACTCTTTTCTTCTCTGCCTGGCGACACCGCTCGATGCCTCAAGAACACCCTATTCGGCTGGGTGGGATGGGTGAGTCAGCCTAGAGAATGATCCTCAGCGAATGCTGTGCAGTTATCCTGCTTGCTCGTATTCGGCGAGCATCGCATCAAGTTCGGCCTTGTTGTCAGCGATGAACTGCTTTTCGAGGTCGAACTGCACTTTTAGGGTTGTGTTCTTGTAGTCAACTTTTTCTGAGCAGTCGAAATCGGCCAGGGCGATGGCGATCTCTTCCTTCTGCAGCTCGGCGAGCTTTTGCTCGCTGGGTTGCCCCTTGGAGGCCTCGATAAGAGCGTCGATTTTCACCACTATCGCGCGGGGCGCATCTGATTTTATTTCGAAGGAAGAGTACCCGGCTTCGGCCATGCACGCCGCCCATTTCGGGTTTAATGCAGCTAAGCTGCGGCTGCTCTGTACTTTCTCAGGAAGAGTGTCTATTTTTCTGATCAGCGGTTGATATCTCTTATCCTGGTATACGTTAATCATCCCCACTTCCAGTGCTGCGGCTCCCATGCAGCCCGAGGTCTTGAAGCTGGTTTCGGCATCGCCAGTTTCTTCGTTAACTTCTTCCCCAATGGCGAGCGCTGTGCCCAGCGCCTCGTTGTACGAACTCTGTTCACCGGCAGAGAGTGAGTCAATGTACGGCTGGTTGGGGTCGATAATGACGACGGGATCTGGTTCTGCGCTTATCCCGTAGCCATACTGTGAAATCCATCCTTTGGTCTCGTATTCAGGTTCACCAGCTATTTTCTTCTCTGCTACATAAGGCAGAAAAGGAATGTACTCGAATCCTTGATCGGCCATGCACTCAGCAACAATTTCTTGCGCTCTCCTGTGCGCTTCTTTCTTTTGCGCTTCAGAATCCGAGTTGTTGCCGGAGAGCACCGTCATATATTTGGACAGTGGCGACCTGCTTGCGTCGAGTTGCTCTGTCTCGCTGTCGGCATTCGCGCTGCATCCCACGAGAGTGAGGGCGATCACGGCGGTGGTCATGCTGGTTACGAGAACACGGAACACGATGGCTCTTCTTCCTTGAAGCTGATGACACTGCTTGGTGCCTCAAAAAATCCTCCTCTGGCTGAGCAAGATGGGCTAGGTCATCCTAAAGAATGATCCTGATCGCCTGCTGGATCATAGTCCGATCACGTATTCGAGTGAGGCGATCAGTTGGCGCACGTCGTCTGGCTCCACCGCAACAAAGGTGGCGATACGCAGTTGGTTGCGACCGAGCTTGCGATACGGTTCGGTGTCGACGATTCCATTGGCCCTCAGGGTGGCAGCAATAGCTGCCGCATCTACCGTGTCATCGAAGTCGATGGTGACTACCACCTGTGAGCGGTGTGCGGGTTCGGCCACGAAGGGGGTGGCGTATTCCGCCGCAGTGGCCCAGTCGTAAAGGGCGTTCGATGATTCGCGGGTGCGATCATGCGCCCAGGCGAGACCGCCGTTGTTATTGATCCAGTCGACCTGATTGTCGAGCAGCAGCAGGGTCGACAGCGCGGGGGTGTTGAGGGTCTGGTTCAGCCGAGAATTGTCGATCGCGTTCTTGATCGACAGAAACTCGGGAATATAGCGCCCGGAGCCCGCGATGCGCTCAACTCGCTCGACTGCGGCGGGGGAGAAGAGCGCACACCAGAGCCCGCCGTCGGAGGCAAAATTTTTCTGCGGGGCAAAATAGTACACATCGGCTTGTGAGGCATCGACAGCGATTCCGCCCGCCGCCGAGGTCGCATCAATCACGGTGAGGGCTCCGGGCGCGTCGACCCGGGTGACGGATGCCATGACCCCAGTGGATGTCTCATTCTGCGGCCAAGCGTAGAGATCGACTCCGTCAACAACCTCAACCTCGGCCCGTGAACCCGCAGCCGCGGTGATGACATGTGGTGCGTCGAGGAACGGTGCGGCGGCGGCGGCGGCAAACTTCGAACCAAACTCGCCAAAACTCAGATTCTGGCTGCGCTTCTCGATTAGTGAAAAGGCGGCAGCATCCCAGAACGCTGTCGAACCCCCATTGCCGATAACGACCTCATAGCCCTCGGGGAGGCGAAAGAGTTCGCTCAGACCACCACGCACCCGGGCGACGAGGTTCTTGACCGGTGCCTGCCGATGTGAGGTTCCCAGCAGTGCGGCACCGGCTCCGATGAGGTAATCGAGTTGCTCCTGTCGAACCTTGGATGGACCGCAGCCGAAGCGTCCGTCGGTGGGCAGCAAAGAAGCAGGAATAGTCAGGCTGGACATGCCACCAATTCTAGGGCGGCATCCGGTTAGTCTTAGTCTTATGACTGATCTCGTGGACACGACCGAGATGTATTTGCGCACCATTCTCGATCTTGAGGAGGAGCATATCGTTCCGCTCCGGGCGCGTATCTCGGAACGTCTAGGGCATTCCGGCCCTACTGTTTCTCAGACCATTGCCCGGATGGAACGTGATGGTTTAGTGGTAGTCGAAGGTGATCGGCACCTGGAACTTACTCATGATGGCCGCAGTCGAGCTATTCATGTGATGCGTAAGCATCGACTGGCGGAACGCTTGTTGGCTGATGTCATTGGCTTGGACTGGGCTTTCGTGCACGATGAGGCTTGTCGTTGGGAGCACGTGATGAGCGAAAAAGTCGAGCGTCGCCTGCTGGAGATGCTCGATCACCCCACCGAGAGCCCCTACGGCAACCCGATTCCCGGTCTTGAGGAGTTGGGGGATCCTGCGGCTCCCGCTTTTATGGACGGTGTTATCAGTGTGGTCGATGTGGTCCCAGATTCGGGTGCGCCGCTGACCGCGGTGATCCGTCGTTTGGGTGAGCCCGTGCAGTTCGAGCCGGAGCTTTTGCAGCAGTTGCAGACCGCGGGTGTCATGCCGGGTGCCACCGCCTCAATTTCGGCGGCAGATTCGTATGTCTGTATCCAGGTGGAGGGCTTCGGTGAGGGCCTTGAATTGCCCCATGAGGTCGCTTTACACATTTTCGTTGCCCGGTAGCGGCGTTCTTGGCCCCGGCTGGCGTTTCGGCTTCCTGATTCATTTTTCTGGGCTAGCCTGAAATCCTTGGAGTTGAGGATTGCCATGAGAACTCTTGTTCTGAATGCAGGCTATGAACCACTCGTTGTGGTGTCGTTCCGGCGGGCCTTGGTGCTGGTCATGAACCAGAAGGCCACCGTCATCGTGGCGGATTCCGAGAACCCGGTCTGTGCAGCAGCGGGGGTGTGGGAGCGGCCTTCGGTGATTATCCTGCGCAACTATGTGCGTCTCCCGCGTGGTCGGCACACGCCGGTCTCACGTCGGGGAGTGCTGCGTCGTGACAATAATCGTTGTGGTTATTGTGGCGGCATGGCCACGACGGTCGACCATGTGCTGCCCCGTTCGCGCGGCGGAACAGATAGCTGGGAAAACCTGTTGGCCTGCTGTTTGCGCTGCAATAGTCTCAAGGGCAACAGGACTCCGACCGAGATGGGGTGGAATACGCGGGTGACTCCGCGGCCCCCGCGCGGTGTTGGCTACGCGGTGCGTGGGGTGGAACAGCCACTCCCGAGTTGGGAGGAATTCCTTGCTCCTGCTGCCTAGTCGTTACCGTGCTGTGATGAAAAATGGACATGCGTCGGCTCGTCCGGTAGCCTCGACGAAGCCATGACCCCTCGAAAGGTACACGCAGCTTTGCATAAGATGACGAAATCCAGTGAAACGGATTCCTCGGTCACCCCTCGTTCTTCCGGCCTCATGGGTCGTTTTTCCCGCACACCATCCCGCCGTGGTCGTCGTCGCGGGGTGCCAAAACCCCTCGTCGCGGCACCGGCTGTCGATTCGTCACACAGTCTGAGCCGCCCCGGAGAGGTGGGTCGCTCGCGAACTGAGCACAAGCATCCTGCGGCTGTGTTGTTGACGATGGTGGCGGTGGGCGGCATGTTTATGGTCGTTGGCCTCCCTGCCTACGCTGTCAATCCTGTAGATGCGGTTGCACGAGATGATGTGAAAAAGGCGGCCGTGCAGTCTTTTGTTGCGGATGCCGCTGCTATGGCACCCGTCTCGCGTGACATTTTTACCGCCACCACCCCAGAAGAAATCGCTGCCGCAAAGCTGGCACTTCAGCGGGCTGCTGCGGCATCGCTGGCCTCCCGATACGTTTACCGGGACCCCGGGCCGCGTCAGGCGGGTGATGATTATCCTTTCGTTGGTATGGGTGAGGGCCTTTCGCCGCTGCGCTACTACCTGGGCGAGTGCGTTGACTTCGTGGCATGGCGTCTTAACCGTGACGCGGGTTCCGTCTCAGCACCCTTCCGGTGGGACTGGTCGAGTCTGACCCCTGGTGGCGGTAGCGCACACTCGTGGCGGGGTGCCTGGGCCAGCCACGGTTGGCCCGTCAGTGACGTTCCTGTGCCGGGTTCGGTTGCGGTGACCGGCTACAACCATGTTGCTTACGTTAAGGAAGTTCGTGGTGACGGCACTGTCTTAATCGAAGAATATAACTATTCGGGGTATCATCAATACGGTCAGCGGGTTATCGCCGCTGACAGTGCAACCTACCTTTACCCCCCCGGGTAAGCCACACACCCGTCGCGTGGCTGCCTCTGAGGTTGGCCGCACTGTTTCTCGCCTTGCGAGATCCCCTAACCCCCGAAGGAAGATACCACTGTGGCCGATGTCATCGCGTCTCACGACATGGATGATCTTTTTGGTACCGCTGTTGGATCGCGGACTGTTCCCGTTGAGCTACCGCACTCTCAGGCCGAGCCGCAGTTCGCTTCGCGCCGTGAGTTGCGTGAAGCACAGGCGCGCACGGCAACCGGGCGCACTAGGGCATCCACTCGCCGTGCCGCCTCGAAGTCGACCCGGCGCTCTCGTCCTGCCGAGGTGGCTCGCCGCTCGAACGCTGTTATATCAGCCCCTGTTGTGTCAGCGGCGACTGTCGCGGGGGCGGGTGCCTCAGGTGCCGCGGTCGCAAAATCTGCTGCCTCGAACGTGGCTGTCGCGAGCGTGGCTGTCTCGGGTCCGATTGTTCAGGCTCCGGTTGTTTCTTATCCGGCTGCCCCGGTTCGCAAGCTGCGCCGTCGTGATGTGGCCCGCATGCATGCGGTTGCCCCGAAAGCGTCACGCAAGCATCCCCTCAGTGTGTTGGCGACGATGACGGTGGTCGGCGGTCTGTTTGCAGTGGCAGGTTTGCCCGCATATGCACTGAACCAACCCGGCTCCGATTCTCCGCAGACCGCAGCAGCAACGACGCTGACCTTTGACACGTCGAGCCAGTCGATGGTGGTCAGTGCGGACTCGGCCCCGATTTTCGCCCTCCGCGACGGTTATCAGGCCACCACAGCCGAGGAGATTGCCCAGGCAAACCGGGACGATGTGCGGGCTGCCAATAACAAAAAATATCTGGCCTCTGGTGCCCGCGAGCTTGGCGACGATTACCCCTGGCCCTACGAGTTGGGCGAGGAGCAGGGCGGCGGCCTTTCGATACTCAACTACTACTACCGCCAGTGCACCGACTTCGTAGCATGGCGCATCAACCGGGATGCCGGCTCCTATAAGGCCCCCTTCAAATGGGTATGGTCGAATCTCACTCCTACGGGCGGCAACGCCAGCCAGTGGAGATACGCCTGGGAGCAAAAAGGATGGCCGGTCAGCGACGTTCCTAAGGTGGGTGATGTAGCGTGGTTCGGTTCGAGCAACCATGTTGCCTATGTCAAGCAAGTTCTCGATAACGGCGACATCGTGATTGAGGAATATAACTACGTGCAGAGCGTGTACGGTCAGCGCACCCTCCCTGCCTCGTCG
>JBOFDJ010000021.1:0-6351 GCA_051646885.1 Rhodoglobus sp. | reverse complement strand
TAGGCATCAGCACGCTCGGGAGTCCCACCCCCCACAGAGATGGATACCAAAGACACGGCGACAAGAACACAGGACTGAAGGGCTGCAAGAACCCGATCATGACGACGACGTTGAGACGACCCGCGCGTCAATGGAGAATCGCTCACATTACGCGAGGCCCACCCACGATAAACCCGGTTGTTTTTCAGCATCAGCTCATCCCCCGTTTACTGAATTCGGCTTCAGTATATGGAGTTTCTACGATCAAAGGCTACACAAAACACTAAATAGTGAGCAGTCCTCGGTGGTTTCCTCACGCTGACTAATCCCTGCCCTACATCAGGGTGATATATCTCCCACAATTGATGCGGTAATCCTTGGCGCAATGCTGCATAATCTTTCCAACGGCCCGAAACGTTGCCGGTTTAGAACAGCAACTATCGAGAGGCGTTCTGTAGTCGTGACCCTTCCAGCGAAGCCTGACCCCGCCGACAGCATGCCCTTCAATAACCCCCTTGACGATCCCCTTGAGGGCCGGCGCGGGGTGCTTTTTGATCTGGATGGTGTTCTCACCCCCACCAGTGATATTCACCGGCTAGCCTGGGCCCGCCTTTTTGAGCCATACTTGGCCGGGAGTGGTGCGGCACCGTATCAGGAACAAGACTATTTCGACTTCATTGACGGTAAGCCACGCTACGAGGGGGTGCGTTCCATGCTGGAGGCTCGGGGAATCACTATTCCCGAAGGCACTAGTGATGATGATCCCAGCCATGACACGGTGTGCGGCTTGGGTAATCGCAAAGATGCCACCGTCAACCGGATTCTCCGCGAGGAGGGTGTCATTGCGTATCCGGGATCCGTTCTTTTTCTCGATGCCATGATCGCCGCCGGACGATCAGTTGCGGTTGTCTCCAGTTCACGCAATGCTCACACCGTACTGGCGGCGGCGGGGCTGGCTGACCGCTTTACCGTGGTGGTCGACGGCATTCTCGCAGCAGAGCACAACATTGCCGGAAAACCGGCACCAGACACCTACCTCTACGCCGCCGAACAGCTGGGGCTTGCTGCTGCCGACTGTGCAGTGGTTGAAGATGCCCACTCGGGAGTGCAGGCCGGTCGCGCTGGCGACTTTGGTCTCGTGCTAGGAATTGATCGTGGAGCAGGTGCCCAAGCGCTCCTCGACTCGGGGGCCGATCTTGTGGTCCATGACCTCGTTGAATTGCTTCCCCCGTCAACTCACTCCCGAAAGTGATCCCATGAAGACCGAAGACCCCCTTGACCGCCATCGCTTCCCGCTCGATGAATGGGCGCTGGTCGAAACCATCCCCAGCAGCGACGATATGGGGCACACCGAAACCCTCTTCGCGGTCGGCAACGGCTACGTCGGTATGCGCGGGAACATGGATGAGGGTCGCGACGGCCATGTGCACGGTACCTTCATTAATGGTCTGCACGAGACCTGGTCGATCCGGCATGCAGAGGAGGCTTTCGGTTTTGCCCGCGTCGGTCAGACGATCGTGAATGTGCCCGACGCCAAAATCATCCGTCTCTATGTTGATGATGAACCACTCATCCTCGCTGAGGCTGATGTGCTCGACTATGAACGCCGCCTCGACTTCCGTGATGGCACGCTCAATCGCCGCCTGACCTGGCGCACTCCCTCCGGCAAGCTGATTCGGGTGGATTCCCGTCGCCTGATTTCATTCACCGACCGCCACCTTGCGGTGATCAGCTACGAGGTCACCGTGCTTAACACCGATGCCTCAATCACCATTTCCAGCCAACTCCTGAACCGCGAAGATGCGGTGGACGAGTTAGATGTGCACCAGAACGGCCTTGAGAGCACCGCAGATCGCGACGGCTTTGATCCCCGCAAAGCCGCAGCCTTCACCGAGCGAGTGCTCCAACCACGGCTCAAGCACTCAGAGGGTAGCCGTTACACCCTCGGATACCGCTGCACGAATTCCGGGATGACCGTGGTCGCCGCAATGGACCACAGCATCGAAACCGATAATGAGTGGGAAGAATCCGGCCAGCTTGAGAGTGACCGGGCGAAACACCTCTATCGCGTGAAGGCCACCAAAGGTAGGAGCATCCGTGTTGTCAAGACGGTGAGCTACCACAGCTCTCGCGGGGTGCCCACCCGCGAGCTGGCTGATCGCAGCAATCGCACCCTCGACCGGGCCGAAGCCGAAGGGATTGCCGCCGTCACCGAGCAGCAGCGCAAGTGGCTTAACGCTTTCTGGACGCGCACCGATGTTGAGGTGCACGGCCAGCCGGTCGTGCAGCAGGCCGTGCGCTGGAACTTGTTTCAGCTAGCTCAGGCGTCTGCGCGGGCAGACGGTCAGGGCGTCGCCGCTAAGGGCGTCAGTGGTAGCGGATACAGTGGTCACTATTTTTGGGACACCGAAATCTATGTGCTGCCGGTGTTGACTTACACCTCGCCGCTAGCGGCTCGCAACGCTTTGCGGTTTCGGCACTCCATTCTTGAGCAGGCCCGAACCCGAGCCCGTGAGCTCAACCAACAAGGGGCATTGTTCCCTTGGCGCACCATCAACGGTGAAGAATCTTCCGCCTACTACGCTGCGGGAACCGCTCAGTACCACATTGATGCCGATATTTCTTTTGCCCTCACACAATATGTGGCCGCCACGGGCGATACCGATTTCCTGCACCGGGCAGCCATCGACATTTTGATCGAAACGGCACGGATGTGGGCCGACCTGGGCTTCTGGCGTTTCAATGGCGGTGACAGCTTCCACATCCATGGAGTCACTGGGCCTGACGAGTACACCACGGTGGTCAATGACAACCTCTACACCAACGTTATGGCGCGAGCTAACCTGAGAGCAGCCGTGACGGCAGTCGACACCCTTCGCGAGGAAGATCCGGCCCATTACGGGCACATGGCCGCACGGTTGGGCCTCGACGACAACGAGGTGATGGAGTGGACAGCAGCAGCCGAGGCCATGTTCATTCCGTTCGACTTGGAGGTGGGAATCCACCCCCAAGATGCGCAGTTCCTGGAACGGGAGCTGTGGGATCTGTCCAAGACCGGCCCCGAACGGCGACCGCTGCTACTGCACTACCACCCCTTAGTGATATACCGCTTTCAAGTGATCAAGCAGGCGGATGTGGTGCTCGCGCTGTTCTTGCAGGGCGATAAATTCACGGCTGACGAGAAGCGGGCAGACTTTGACTACTATGACCCGCTGACCACCGGTGATTCGACCCTCTCCGCCGTGGTCCAGTCAATCATCGCCGCAGAAGTTGGCTATAACGAACTCGCACTGAAGTATTTTATGGATGGCCTGTTCGTCGACCTCGCCAACCTGCACCACAACACCGCGGACGGCGTTCACATCGCTTCGACCGGTGGCGTGTGGAGTTCACTCGTGTTCGGTTTTGGTGGCCTGCGCGACCATGAAGGACGGTTCACCCTTGACCCCCGGCTTCCCGAGAGCTGGGAAGGCCTCAGCTACCGAATCATGATCGCGGGAACGCGGGTACGCATCGACGTCACCCAAACTGCCGCGACGTTCACCATAGAAGACGGCAGTGCCGCCAACTTCATTGTGCGCGGTGAGACCGTCGAGGTGACCTCCAGCGGACCGGTTACCGTCGCCCTACAAGGTCACGGGCCACAGATCGCTGGTTCCCCCAGCGCCAGTGATGTGGAAGGGACAGTGCGTGCCGATGGCAGCATTATGACCGCAAGCGTTCCGGTCGGCTGGCTGGCCTCTACCGAACCTGAACCGGTCGACTAGCGAGGTCAGAGCATCCCGGTATCCTTGCCCCTAATGCCCCGGTATTTTTGCCCCTGAAGTTGCGGTATTCTTGCCCCTGTGGCTCATTACCGTCCCCGTGTTATCGACTCTGAGATGTCGCAGGCGCTGGCCACGCTGGGTGCTGTCATCATTGAGGGTCCGCGTGGTTGCGGCAAGACTGCGACAGGCCTTGTTCATGCTGCGAGCGCAGTGCGTCTCGACACCGATGCAAACGCCCGTGAACTTGCCCGAATTGATCCCACACTGCTGCTCGAAGGAGCAAGACCACGACTGATCGACGAATGGCAGCTTGAGCCGCGGCTATGGAATTCCGTTCGCCGCGAAGTCGACGAGGCCCAACTCCCGGGACAGTTCATTTTTGCTGGCTCATCCGTTCCCCTCGATGATGTCACTCGCCATTCAGGGGCTGCTCGTTTTCTCCGAGTGCAGATGCGCCCCATGTCCCTCTCTGAATCAGGACACTCTAGCGAGACTGTCTCACTTCGCGAGCTTCTTCGTGGCGAACCTGCCCGAAGCCGTTCAGCAGCATTGACAGTGCCTCAGCTTGTTGATCGACTCTGCATTGGGGGCTGGCCCGGCCTGCAGAACCTTCCCGTTGACAGGGTTCTGCGCGCGCTGCGCTCCTACGTAGCTGATGTCGCCCGCATAGACCTGCCGCGCATTGACGGCGGTGAACGTTCCCCCGCAGGAGTGACAAGAGTCATCCGCGCACTCGCTCGGAACATCGCTACGGAAGTGACCGCAACCCGCCTTGCCCTGGATGCCGGTGGCAGCAGCCCCATGAAAAGCAGCACAGTCGCGCGATACCTTGAATCACTTGAACGCGTCATGATTGTTGAAAATCAGGAAAGTTGGGCACCTCATCTGCGTTCTAGAGATACCGTTCGAAAAGCGCCAAAACGCCATTTTGTGGATCCGTCGCTGGCGGTAGCAGCAATGGGTGCTTCTCCCGCCAAGCTTCTGACCGACCTGAATACGCTCGGATTATTGTTCGAATCTCTGGTGGTGCGCGATCTCAGAATTTACTCGCAGGCACTCGATGGAAAAGTGCAGCACTTCCGCGACGAATCAGGCGTTGAAGTCGATGCGGTGATCACCCTAGACGACGGAAGCTGGGCCGCGTTTGAGGTAAAACTGGCAGAACCTCGGGTGGATGAAGGTGCAGCAGCATTGCTACGTTTTGCTGCAAAAGTTGATATAGCGAAGGTCGGTGCACCACAAGCTTTAGCGGTGATCACTGCCGGCAGCTATGCATACCAACGCCCTGACGGCGTGAACGTAGTGCCTATCTCATCACTGGCACCTTGACTAAAGGGGGTCGCACTGAGAGAGATTGCCTGATATCGACGACATCGCGACACGAATTTTCGCAGACGTGCAGACTGTTCCGATTGCGGGGCCGGTCATCGTGCACGGCGACATTTGCGCCGAGAACATCCTGGTGGATACGGAAGGAAGGCTACTGGCGCTCCTCGATTGGGGATTCCTCTCTTCCTCAGGACACCCGATTTTCGACATCGCTGTCGCAGCATCGATCTATGACATAGATAGCGCGCACGCAAACGAGCATCGTGAAGAGTTGATTGTGTCGATGGGCGGATTGTGTCACTGTGATCGCGATGACCTCGGCTCGGGCTTGGCTTGTACTCGATCCTGACAAGTAACGCATACTCCGAAGACGGTGCCGAAGGCCACTTCGAGTGGTGCGTGAGAAACCTTGAGCGATTCGGTAGAGCCGGATCATAACAACAGGTATCGCCCAACCTCATGGGAGGAGGCTCTCACCCGGTCGGCGCGAGCAGCAGTGTGGGCCACGGTGCATGGGTGGATGATTCGTGCGAGACTATAAACATGTCTACAGGCGTTCTCAGCGTCCGGCTCCCGGACGACATCAAGACTCGGCTCGACGCCCTCGCCGCGTCCACCGGGCGACCCGCCGCGTTCTACGTGCGCGAGGCCATCGCGGAGCACCTGGGCGAACTCGAATACGCCTACGCGCTGCGCGCCGAAGCTGAGGCTGCGCGCCGAAGCGAACTACCCACAACCTCGCTCGACAACCTCGCCATCGAACTCGGTTTTGACGTTAACGAACTGCGCGCCGAAGCCCGCACCAACATCGCGCGGGAATGAGCTACCGCCTGACCCAGTCTCCCCGGTTCACCAAAGCACTCAAGAAGCTTGACCGGCCCGCAGCGCGACGCGTCCTGGTCGCACTCTACGAACTCATCGAGTTGGACGACCCCACCGCACGCCTCAAACCCTTGCAGCACGAGCTAGCCGGACTGTGGCGGCTCCGCGTGGGCGACTACCGGATAATCCTCGACGTGCGCCGAGATGACGTGGTGATCGTCGCACTCGACTTGGGCCATCGATCCGACATCTACGACTGAGCAACCACTGCCGCTTGCTGCCCCGCCACCGTGCCTGCTGGAAGGGCAGCAGAATCCCGCGCGCACTAGGTGAGCAGGCCTAGCGGCGAAGCTCCAAAGTGCAGCACTTCACGCCACCGCCGCCGAGCAACAGCTCGGAGAGGTCAACACCGATGGGGTTGTAGCCGCGGTCACGCAGTTGCCGCGCGAAGTCT
>JBOFDJ010000020.1:0-14184 GCA_051646885.1 Rhodoglobus sp. | reverse complement strand
GGTGGTTGGTGGGTTCGTCGAGAAAAATAACATCGTGGTCGCCGATCAGCAGTGCCGCCAGCGCGACCCGCCTACGCTGGCCCCCGCTGAGGTCGGCCACCGTGGCCTCCCACGAAATGTCCGCGATCAGCCCGGCAATAACGTCGCGCACCCGAGGATCACCGGCCCACACATGCTCATCGATATCGCCAATGACGGTCTCGTGCACGGTTCGCTCGCCGTCGAGCTCATCGGCTTGGTCAAGCATGGCCAGGGTGACGCCGCTACGGCGGGTGACCCGACCGGAGTCTGGCTCAAGTCGACCGGCGAGCAGTCGAAGCAGAGTTGATTTGCCGTCGCCGTTGCGCCCAACGATGCCGATGCGGTCGCCCTCATCGAGCCCGATCGTCAGGCGATCAAAGATAACCCGGGTTGGATATTCGAGATGTAGCGCTTCAGCGCCTAGAAGATGTGCCACTCGCGCAAGCCTAGCCGCGCGGCTGTAGTCCGGCTCGCCGTCCCGCGAGGTGCTAGGTGACCTGTCGCGGGACGGGCGAAGATAGCGCTGGTGTTTTACTGTGCGAGGCCTGCAATGCCGACCACGGCGACGATAATTCCGATCCACAAAACAGTGGAGGCAATCACCAGGATTGCCCACCCCTGCGCACGGAGATTGTCCTCAGCCTGACGCGTGCCCTCTGCTACGTCCTGCACCGAGTTCATGCTGCGCACAGCGAACAGCGCACGCTGCTCGTGAACCATGGTTGACATGACCCCTCCGTTTCATGGGCACCCCCGCGCCCAGAACCACTGTAAAGGATTCGGAGGGGCAATGAGCTCCCCAGTAGTGGGGTAATCGGTGCCGTGTACTATTAAAAATGCGGAAAACAACAGTGGATCAAGAAAAAACTGCCGATATCCTCATTTTGAGTTGAAATCGATAGTTGCGCATAATGGACTATGTCACGGTGATCGTGACGGTGTGATATCCCTCGGAACCATTGGGTGCTACCGGCACTCGCTTCTCGCGCTGGGTGTCATTCGGGGCACCCGTCGCGCGCACGGCGATGGTGTGGTTTCCGCTGGGCGCGTCCCACTCGAAGAACCACTGACGCCAGGTGTCGACGGAGATCGCTGCGGCCAGTGTGGCCGGTTGCCATGCGCCGTCATCAACGCGCACCTCGACCCCCTCAACTCCGCGATGCTGCGCCCAGGCGACACCGGCGATCATCACAGATCCCGACAGCACCCTGGCACCGCTGGCAGGAACATCAATGCGGGATGCCGTCTTCACCGGCCCCAGCGCCGACCAGCCACGCGGGGTCCAGTACCCCATATCGGCAGCGAAGGTGGTAACCTTCAACTCGACCAGCCATTTGGTAGCCGACACGTAACCGTAGAGCCCGGGGACGACCATCCGCACCGGAAAGCCGTGCTCCAGGGGCAGCGGCACACCGTTCATCCCGACGGCCAGCAGCGACTGTCGATCTTCTTCGAGCAGGACGTCGAGGGGCGTGCCCGCGGTGAAACCGTCGCTGCTGGTGGAGAGCACCATATCGGCTCCCGACTTCGGTCCCGCCCTCGCGAGCAGCTCTCGGATCGGGTAGCCCAGCCAGGTGGCGTTGCCGACCAGATCGCCGCCCACCTCGTTGGAGACGCACATCAGGGTGACGGTATGTTCGGTCAGCGGCAGTGCCAGCAACTCATCGAAGCCGATCTCGAGCTCGGTGTCGACCATACCGGTGATCTTGAGCGTCCAGCTCGCCGCGTCAATCACCGGCACCTGCAGGGCGGTATCGATGCGATAGAAGCTGTCATTGGCCGAGATCAGAGGCGAGATTCCTGGGATGTCGAGAGCGGCCCCGGCAGGAATCGATGGCGCTGGCGTAGTCGGGCTGGGAAGCCGCAGCGCCTCACGAACCGTGTTCACCGCTGACCGGCCAGCGTTGAGTGCGCGTGCTCCGAGACCGATAACGGTGGCCCCCACGGCGGTGGCGCCCAGCAGAACGACAAAGCGACGGCGGCTCAGGGTGGTGTCAGCGGCGGTGCGCGCGGTCGGGGTAAGTCCGACGAAGACGGCGGGGGAAATAGAGGTCGTGGAGGGAGCAACGGGGCTGGCGGGAACGGCGGCGACCTCCGGTGTGCCCAACCAGCGGCGCAGTCTCGTGGCCGTGGCTCGCAGCACCACGATCCCCGCGAGCACCCCGGCCAGGGTGGGTAACACCCACAGTGGCGCAGACCCCAGCCGTGAGACCACTGCCAGCCCGGCGATCACCCCAACACCAAGCAGCGCGATCACCCCCCACCTCGGGCGACGATAGTGCAGCACCCCAATAGCGACCGCGAGAATCAGGATCAAAATCCCCAGACACACGAGCAGCGCCACTTTATCGCCCGTGCCAAACAGGGCGATCACCACGTTCTTGAGCCAGGCGGGCGCCAGATCGATGATCAGTGAGCCCACGGCGAAGAGCGGACTGCTGACCGGAATCGCCAGCAGGGCGGCCCCCACCTCGGCCACAGCGAGCACCACAATAGCTGCCAGAACGCCCGTGGCCGCGGCCCACAGGGTGATCCGGCGAGGGCTCATCTCAGCGACCGGATCCAACTGAGTGACCAGCCAGCTCAGTCATCCAGCCACCTCGGACGGGCCGGAAGATCAGGGAATGTGCGGTAAACGAGCTCCGAGTGCGGTCGCAACACCACCCAGACGGTGAGCAGCATGAGCTGAGCATCCAGCCATAGTGAATAGTGATCGAGATACCACATTTCGAGCGCACCCTTATAGGGAGCGATCTGTTCCCGATAGAAGGCACGCGGGTCGATACCCTCGCGCGAGAGCAGCCGCTCCTCATCGCGGAACACAATCGATCCGATGCCGGTGATCCCTGGCTGCACCTCAGAGATACGCCCGCGCACGGCAGGAGGATACACATCAAAATCGACCAGCATCTGCGGTCGGGGGCCCACAAAACTCATCTCACCGGTCAGCACATTGATCAGCTGCGGGAGCTCGTTGAGTTTGGTCGCCCGCAGGCCACGCCCCAGCGGTGTCACTCGCGGGTCGCCTCGCACCGTCAGGCTTCCGGTGCCCATATTGGGGCTGTCTTTGAGCATTGTCGCAAACTTGAGAATGCCGAAGGTCTTGTTGCCGTGTCCGATCCTCTTCTGCCGATAAAACACCTCCCCTTCGCCGGTGAGCCGCAGGGCGAGCATCACCGGCAGCAGCAGCGGAGTCAGGACCAGCAAAGCGAGGCCGGCCACCAGCGCGTCGAAGAATCTCTTCCAGAATCGGCTCATGGTCACATCTTCTGATCCAGGCTCTGACCGGTCTCCACATGGTGGAAACTCGGCACAAAGCGGCTGAGGGTCTCAATAATGGCACCCTTATGCAACTCGGTTCGGCTGAACAATTCACGCAGCTCGGCCATGATCGAACGGATGCCCGCCACATCGTTACCGGTACGCCCGGCGATCACGCCCAGCGCCTCGAACCGCCCGTGGTCGACAGTCTCGTCGGCGGTGAAGAACTCCTCGAACGGTTTCTCACCCGAGGTCTCTGAGGCGAAGTAGTAGACCGGCCACGAAGGATCCCCAGCCTCCCGCTGCGCCATGGCAGCCCTAGCCTCAGCCTCACTGGTGCAGGGCGCAGGCTCGTAGCCGAGTTCGCGCAGCAGGGAGTCGCCGATTGTCGAGAAGCTGAGCATCCTGGGCTCCTCCAGCTCGGGGAAAAAGATGTCGCCGGGTCGACCCAGCACACAGGCTAGCAAACACAGCTCACCACTTTCGGCGGGAGAAACAAAATAGCGACGCACATCGTGAGGGGCCGACAGCGGCTGGTCTTTGGCGACCCGCTCCAGAAAGCCGGCGGGCAGGCTGCCGTTGGAGAAGGCCACATTGGCAAAGCGGGCGGTAACGGCGGGCAGCAGGCTCGCGTAGGCGAGCACCGCTTCCTCCATAAGCTTCTTGGATGCCCCCATCACATTGGCAGGGTTGGCCGCCTTATCGGTCGAAACACAGAAGAAATGCTGCGGTGGCTGCTCCACCAGAAGTTCCAGCAGCGCCACAGTGTTCATGACGTTGTTTTCGAGCATTGCCTCAATCGAGTAGCGATCTTTTTCGCTGCGCACGTGCTTGTGGGCAGCGAAATGCGCGACCACATCGAAAGGGCCCTCACGCCGCATCATTCTGGCGAACACCGGATCCCCGAAACTGATCGGGTAGGTCTTGTAATCATCAGGGACGAACTGACCGGGAGTCGAGCGCAGATCACGAGTGAGCTCGGTGAGGCCATTTTCACTCAGGTCGACAACATAGAGCCTGGCCGGATCGAAGGGCAGCAGCGCATGAATGAACGAGGAACCGATGGTGCCCGCTCCCCCAATCACCAGCACAGAACGGCCCTGGATCGCGGCCCGCAGTTTCCCGCGGTGAGCGGCCAAGTCGGCGGCAAATAGCGACTCAGTACGTCCGGTGACATGCTGGGCGATAAAAGCCTCCAGCGAGAAGGTGGGCATAGGCAGTAAATCTAGCAAGGAACCGTGAGCAGCAGCCTAAATGTACGAGCGACACCAGCACATCCACCTTTAACTGAGGTCATTGATGGTGTGGACTCACTGGCTCGTCTTCCCACTTCCGTCGTCGCGAGCCCACTATCGCGCACCTGCACGCCACGCTGCCACAGTTCAGGAGTCTGTTGAGCGACGACGAGCAGCTAGCATGATC
This sequence comes from Rhodoglobus sp., assembly GCA_051646885.1. Classification (GTDB taxonomy): domain Bacteria; phylum Actinomycetota; class Actinomycetes; order Actinomycetales; family Microbacteriaceae; genus Rhodoglobus. Next base: position 9,480 of record JBOFDJ010000020.1, on the reverse strand, counting down.
GCCAGCCCTAAGAGCACCGTAGATATTGCGGCCCCAACAGCTATCCAGATACCGTCACTGCCGGTGACTGCCAGGCCACCAGGGCTTGGTGGGCTGGAGCTTGGTGGGCTACCCCCACCGCCGCTCTGCACGGTGACCACAACAGAAGAACGAGCGACCACGCCATTGATGTCGGCGACCTGATAGCCAAAAGACGCCACACCGATGAAGCCATCAACCGGGGTAAAGGTGATCAATCCGGTCGCCACATCAACGGTAACTGTGCCCTGCCCTGGCAGGCTGAGGTCGGTCACTGCCGAACCATCAGGAGCAAGAAGCCGCACCGCGGTCAGATCGAATGCTGCCAAGCCTGGCGTATCGTTGGCCAGCGGATTGATCACCACGGGTTTACCAGGGGTCGTGCTGACGGTGTCAGGTGTGGCGACAGGAGCCGCTCCTACGGTGACGGTGATAGTCGAGTCTGAGGTGATCCCATCATCATCCGTCAGACGGTAAGGAACCGTTGCGGTGCCTGAATACCCGGAAGCCGGAGCAAAAGCCACGGTGCCATCGAGGTTAAGAGTAAAAACCCCAACGCCGGGAAGCGAAACCGAAGCAGCAGGCTGGCCCGCGGAATCCACAAGCTGCACCGCTTTGGCACTACCAGTGCGCACCGTGTCGTTCGCCAGCACGTCGATGATAGCGGTGACACCAAAGGGGACAATGGCACTATCCGGCGCGGCAACCGGTGCCGGCAGAACCGTCACCGACAGGGTGGCAGTGAAACTATCGCCAGAATTACGAGTCACCCGGTAAGCCAGCGGCACCGGTGTCCCAGAATAACCGGGAACGGGGGAAAAAATGACCTCGCCGACGGTGGGATCAACTGACCAGGTTCCCTGACCAGCCACGATGACAGTCGTGACCGGGAGCCCTGTGTTGGGATTGATCAGCCGCAGACTACTGGTCACAAAACTTGTCCCCGGTGGCCCGGCAGTGTCATTCGACAACGGAGTCAGCACTGCCTCCATCCCTGAAGCAACAGTGACAGAATCATTGACCATCGTGGGATCAGCTGGAGCACCAACGGTAATCGTCACCTCAGCACTCGCCGTGGCACCAAAAGTAGTGTTCACTCGATATGTCACCGGAGTCGCCACGCCGGTAAATGATGCCAATGGGGTGAAGGTGATAGCACCGGTGGCGGCGGCGACAGTGTAGGTGCCCTGACTGGCAATCGTCAGGGTGGTGACAGGGTTTCCGTCGGCATCCACAAGCCGCACCGACGTGGGATCAAAGCTGGTGTTCGCTGCGCCGGGGGCGTCATTAGCTAGAGCATCCACGGTCACTGAGGTGTTGTATGGGGTGCTCTGTGCGTCATCCGTAGCACTCGGGGGCGGAGCCGCTGTGACCGTAACAGCGAGCCTGGCGCTTCCCCTGTTGCCATTTCTGTCGGAAACACTGTAGGTGATAGGCGTTGTTGCACCAGAAAAGGTGGGCACAGGATCAAACTCGACAGCCCCCGTCACCGCATCGACCGTGTAGGTGCCTTCGCCTGAAACAGCCAGTGTCGAGACGAGCGCGCCACCCGAATCCACAAGTCTCACAGTCGTCGGATCCAGCGTGGAACCATTGCCCGTGTCATTGGCCAGCACACTGGCAGCAACCGTCACATCCTGCGAGGTGGCCGCCGCATCATCGACAGCGGTTGGGGCGATAAAAACGTTGAAGGGCGTTGGGTCGGCATTGCCGTTGAGGGCAGGGTTATCAGAAAGAACCGTTGTTCCGTTGTACTTAATCGTTGCCGTGTTATTGAATACACCCGGCGTTACCGGATCTGAGACGACCTCGGCCCGTGCAGTAAAGGTCACCAGACCACTGCTGGGATTCGGAATGATGAGCTGGTCTATCGTCAGGGAGCCTCCCGCTATGGTCACCGTGCCACCGCCTGGGTTGGCTGGGGTGACTCCTGCGCTCACCCACTGAAGACCTGATCCTGCCGGCAACTGGTCAGAGAAGTCAACAGCCGTCAAGGGGCCGGGTGTGGCATTTCCTAAGGCGAAAGTGAACGTGAGCTCTTCGCCGATCTTTGCACTCTCGGGGCTTACAGTCTTGCCAAGAGCGGGTGGCAAACAGGCAGTTCCGTCGAAACCCGGAACTGCGACTGCTTGCGCCACCGAAGCAATGACCTTAGTGACCGGGTCGTACCTAAAAATATCTGGTGCCTGCCAAAAATAGATATTACTGAGCGAGTCGGTCCACGCTGCCCCTAAGCCAAGGGGCACGGTTCCTGTCACCCCGGTCACCAACGCCGTGACACCAGTAATGGGATCAATCGTGTAAATCGAGCCACCGTTGGGCGCGTAGAGCAAGCCATCATAAGGATTGAAGGCCATGTCCCCGAGCGTGCCGGTGAAAGGTCCAGTGAGAGCAACAGTCGTCGTCGTGAGCGGACTGCTCATTAAATCGGTCCTAATAAGGTGGTTTGTGCCCCCGACGCCACTCTTCTTCGCCAGCATGATATGAACACCCTGAGCAGTGACCGCCGCGTTGAAGAACTGAAAACTCCAGTCTGCGGCCAGCAGTGGTGCTCCGTTCAGCTGCGATTGTCCGAGATTGACCTGACCGGCACCGGCATCCTCACCAAACCTAATAAACTGCGAGGCATTATTCACCGCATAAAGAAAACCGTCTCGAGTGTTATAGCCCAGAGCATTAACCTGACCGACCATCTGACCAATGGGGGTGAAGACTGCTGTGCCAGTTGACACATCAACGCGACTCAGAACACTGTTCGGGTTACCGGTCACGGTGTTGACAACCAGACCATTGGCTAGGCAGTTGACCGGAACGGCTGCCGATGCCCGCGGTGCCGTGGCGTGCTGCGCCACGACCACGCTCAGCATCATCAGCGTCGCCACGGTGACCGCGGAGACAATTCGCATCATCTGTTGAGGAAAAACCTTAGACACAAAGACCCCCGGGATGCCGTATCGAGACAACAAAGACCCTTAATATGGTAAGACAGCAGGCTCGGACTCGCCCACACGCCTCGCCAGAGGACCCTATTCCTATCCTGTATCCCCCGCCGCCTGCCACACAGTGATGCCAGATGACAGACTAAATATATGAGCGACACCAGCACATCCACCCTCATCGGGGTCATTGGCGGCTCAGGGCTCTACTCGCTTGTCGACCCCGCTTCGTCTCAAATGCACATGATCAACACGCCCTACGGAGCGGCGGAGCTCACGACCGGGGTTTTCGCCGGTCGGCGCGTGGCCTTCCTCGCCCGCCATGGTCGCGGGCACAGCATCGCCCCGCACCTAATCAACTACCGAGCCAATATCTGGGCTCTGGCCTCGTTGGGGGTCAAGGCCATCGTGTCGACCGCAGCGGTCGGCGCGGTCAGCCCTAGCTACCCTCCCGATAGCCTCCTGCTGGTCGATCAGTACATCGACCGCACCAGAGGCCGGGCCGATACCTTCTACGACCGCGGCTCGGTGCAGCATCTCCCCTCGGCTGACCCCTTCTGCCCCGTGTTGCACACGGTCGCGGCTCAGGCACTCAGCGGGCACGCCATCACCACCGGAACGGTCGTCGTCATTCAGGGGCCGCGTTTCTCCACCCGGGCAGAATCATTATGGTTTCGCGCGGCCGGAGCCCATATCCTCAATATGACGCTATACCCGGAGGTGCCGCTGGCCTCCGAGTTGAATATGGGCACCGTCACCCTGGCCTACGTGACCGACGCTGACGCAGCTCCCGTCGAGGAGGAGCTGAGCTCCGATCTGGTGTTCACCCGGTTTGCCGAAGCACAGCCGCGAATCCTGAATGCTCTCGGGATGATCGTGACCGCGATCCCGGCGGACTATGCGCCGCGCGAGGCAATCGCGACCGCCGAGGTTGCCGCGGTATTGGCCAGGAATGCCTCATGAGCGTTCTGGCAGGACTGGCGATCCCGGCGAGACTGGTGGATCCTGACGGGGTTGCTCCCCTGACCGAGCTGCTCTTATGACTATCCTGATCACCGGCGGCGCTGGATTCATCGGTAGCGCCATCGTCGCTGCGGCGGTGGCGCGGGGCGACACTGTGCGGGTGCTCGACTCGCTGCGAGCCGATGTGCACGGTACCGGGGTCGACGGGCAGCAGCGGCTGGGCGAGGTCTTCGGGGCGGTGAACGGTGTTGAGCTGGTGCACGCCGATGTGCGGGATGCTGCCGCCGTGGCATCCGCTCTCGATGGTGTGAGCGCTGTCTGTCACCAGGCCGCGAAGGTCGGTCTCGGCGTTGACTTCTCCGATGCACCAGACTACGTCGGCTCGAACGACCTCGGCACCGCGACCCTGCTCGCTGCCATGACCGCCGCCGGGGTCGCTCGGCTCGTGCTGGCCAGCTCCATGGTCGTCTATGGGGAGGGTGCATACTCGGGCCCCGATGGCCTCACCCGACCGGCCCCGCGCGCGGTCGCCGACCTCAATGCTGGTCGCTTTGACCCGCTCGACTCCCGCGGAAACCCGCTGCTCCCCGAACTGATCGACGAAGACTCGCCGCTCGACCCGCGCAATGTCTACGCGGCAACCAAACTCGCCCAGGAGCACCTGGCCAGTTCGTGGGCGCGGGCCACCGGCGGCACCGCCGTCGCACTGCGCTACCACAACGTGTACGGCCCTGGGATGCCGCAGAATACGCCATACGCTGGCGTCGCCTCGCTGTTCCGCAGCGCGATAGAGCGCGGCGAAGCGCCGCGGGTGTTCGAAGATGGCGCTCAGCGGCGGGATTTCGTGCATGTGCTGGATGTGGCATCCGCCAATCTGGCAGCCCTTGATGGGAGCGCGCGGGCCCCGGCCAGCACCTTCCGGGCATTCAACGTGGGAAGCGGAGTTGTGCACACCATCGGAGAGCTGGCAGAGCAGGTCAGCCTGCACTCCGGTGGCCTGCCGCCCGTCACCACCGGAGAGTACCGGCTCGGTGATGTGCGGCATATCACCGCGTCATCTGCGCGACTGTGCGCCGAACTGGGATGGATGCCCGCCGTCAGTTTCGAGGACGGCATGCGTGAGTTCGCTACCGCACCCCTGCGCGGCACCCTGCCACACGCTGAGAAGCGCCCCGGCTCGCTGCAGCCCCCGCCGCCCGCCGCTGCAGGCCGCCAGCCCCGGTAGGGTCGGAGCGTGCCGCACTCCCCTGCTCATCTCGTTGACATCGTGTTCCCCTGTCTCAACGAGGAAGGCGCGCTGCCGTGGGTTCTCTCGCGGATACCCGAGGGGTACCGTGCGATTGTTGTCGACAACGGATCAACCGATCACTCTGCAGAAATCGCGCGACACCACGGGGCCGCCGTCATGACCGAACCCTTGCGGGGCTTCGGAGCGGCCGCACATACCGGCCTGCTCGCCGCTACCGCCCCGATCATCGCCTTCTGTGACGCCGATGCCTCCATGGATCCTTCCGACCTTCCCCGCGTCGTCGACCCCATACTCGCTAACCACCACGATCTGGTACTCGGTCGGCGGCGACCAACTACGCGTGGTGCCTGGCCTCTGCACGCCCGCATCGCCAACCGCTCGCTCGCCCTCATGATGCGCAGGGCGACCGGGATCCAGCTCACCGACCTGGGGCCGATGCGGGCGGCGCGACGTGAGGCGGTGATCGGGCTGGACCTACGGGACCGTCGCAGCGGGTATCCGCTCGAACTCGTACTGAAGGCGCGTCACGCCGGATGGCGCATCACTGAGGTTGACACCCCGTACTCGCCGCGGGTGGGTCGGTCGAAAGTGACCGGAACCCTCAGAGGCACCATCACCGCAGTACGAGACATGTCACAACTGCTCGCCACCGCGCGTGCTACCGCGGATCATCACTCATGACCACCCTCGTCCTGATCGCCAAAGAGCCCCTTCCGGGGCGGGCCAAAACTCGCCTACATCCACCTCTCAGCCTTGAGCAGGCCGCAACACTCGCGGCTGCCGCGATCCACGACACCCTGGCCGCCCTGCGCGCTGTACCAGCGAGTCGGCGAATCCTGCTGTTCGAGGGCGAACGACTACCGCCACAGTCGGAAGAGTACGAGGTGCGAAAACAGATACCTGGCAGCCTTGATGCGCGGCTGGGTGCGATCTTCGATGAATGTCACGAACCAATGCTGCTAGTCGGCATGGACACACCACAGCTGAGCGCGAGTGAGCTGGCACCCGCCTTCACCGGCTGGCCTGAGTTCGGCCACACCGAGGTTGACGCCTGGTTCGGGCCGGCATCCGATGGCGGTTTCTGGGCGCTGGGCATGAGGGAACCGCGCGGCGACCTGATCCGCGGCATCCCGATGTCGCAGGATGACACGGGCTCAGCCCAACTCGCCAGACTCAACGATGCCGGCCTGCTGGTGGGCACCCTGCCGACGCTCACCGATGTCGACACCATCGACAGCGCGCGAGAGGTCGCAGAAAATGCACCACACACCCTGTTCGCAAGCACCCTGAGGCAATTCAGGTCGTAGGTGACGCGGCTCGTAGGCGATCAAGCCAACGTCGATTTAAACACGAGCGTTCGATGAGCGCCGCTGACGCCGCTGCGCGAGGAGCAGGTAGGCACCGACAGCCGCGCCGGTTGCCACCACGAGCGCAGCCGAGAAGAGGGCAAGGTTGAGGGCGTAGTCCAGAGGAAGAATCGTCGGATTAGCCGTACCGATCTGCTTCTTCACGATTTCGGGAACCACCAAGGCGAACATAATCGCGGCCACCACGAGCGAGCCTTGCACTATCGCGATCACGGCTGCGGGAATCCGGCGACCCACCCTGCGCATCATCACGCTGACTCCGAACACCGCTGCAGCGACAACAGCATCGTGCACCACCAGTGCCCCAACAAGCCAGAGGGCGATCCCTGGATAGTTCCTCGGATTGACATCGTTGACGAGGATCAGAGCCGCGACCACAAGCAGCAGCACTCCCAGGGTGACCAGCCCGATCTGCCAGCGACGAATAGTCATTGGTGAACCTCCTTGCCTGGGCACACTCTACGCCGCAAAACGACGCATCACGCACACCGCCTGCACAGCAAGGAGGGATCCGCGCACCATTCGCAGGGAAGCGTGCAGCACTCTCACCACAGCAGGCGATATTCTCACAGCATGACCGCGACGATGGGCCGCTCGTCGGTCACCACCCCGATAGCCCCCGGTGGGCACCGGTGGGCACGGTCTCTGGCAGCACCACTGGGGGTCGGCATCCTGGGATTCTTGGTCTCGATGATCGACATCACCACCCCCAGCCTCTGGTACGACGAAGCAGCCACCGTCATATCGGCCACCCGGAGTTGGTCGCAGCTCTGGGCCGAATTGGGCAACGTTGATGCCGTGCATGGCCTGTACTACGGCATCATGCACCTCATATTCGATGCGTTCGGCTACTCGCCGCTTTCACTCAGGATGCCCAGCGCCATCGCCGCCGGAATCGCCGCGGGGCTCGTGGTGATACTCGGTCGCCAGCTCCAGCATCCTCGGGCTGCCCTCATCGCCGGGCTGGTGTTCTGTGTGATGCCTCGTGTGACCTTCATGGCATCGGAGGGTCGCTCCTACGCGCTGAGCGCAACCCTTGCCGCCCTGATGACACTGGCCCTGCTGCGGGCCTGCCGCACCGGTTCTCGTGGGGTGTGGCTCGGTTATGCCGCCGTTGCGGCGCTGGGCTGCGTGACTTTTCTCTATCTCACTCTGGTGATCATCGCTCACGGGATCACCCTGCTGTGGCTGTGCAGTGCTCGGCAACCATCGGCACTGCGCAACGCACGAGACTGGCTGATTGCGACGGTCGGTGCCGGGCTAATCAGCCTGCCCGTGGTCACCGAAGTGCTCAGCCAGAGCGGTCAGCTCTCGTGGATCCATCCAGTGGATTTCGACACCATACTCGAGGTGCTGGAGTCGCAGTGGTTCGACTCCAGCACCGCACTGGCAATCACGGCATGGTTGTGTATCATCCTGGGGATCGTCGCGCTGGCCCGCCGACGTGAGCACAGCATCCTGGCTCTGCTCCTACCAGCCATCGTGGTTCCGACCCTGGCGCTCCTGCTCATTAGCGCTCTTCATATGCCCATCTACCAGCCGCGCTACCTCAGTATGTGCACACCCTTCGTCGCTCTGGCAATCGCATTCGGGATCGACACGATCCGCTGGCGAGGTGCGGCACCAGTGGCGTTGGTGCTGCTCACAGCGCTGGCCGTTCCGCTGATCATGGCGCAACGCGAACCCGAGGCCAAAGAGAACGGATCCTGGCCACAGGTCGCGGCGCTGATCGCCTCCCAGCGGGCACAGAATGGCCCCAACAGCGTGGCCGCGATCATCTACGGCCCGGTCTGGGGGCATCCCAAAGCCACCGCGCGCGTGATCGCGTACTCATACCCTGAGGCTTTCGAAGGGGTGATCGATGTGACGATCCGCACCCCCGCCGCCGAGACCGGTCAACTCTGGGAGACCAGAGCGCCCATCGCTCAGTCCTTAGACAGGCTGAGGGATGCCGAGGTCAGTTACCTCATCACCAGCACCTCGCGGGATGCGCGCGCCGAGACCACGGCAGCACTGAGCGCGCAGGGCTGGGAAGTCACGGCGGCCTGGAATTTCACTCGGGTGCGTGTGGTGCGCTACGACCGCGGCTGAGCCTAGATGTTGCGATTCCCGATGGTGGCTGCTCGGCTTTTTCTGGTCGCACCCCGAAGCGATAGGCTCGTTCGGTGGCGATGATCGAGGTTCAGCATCCTTTGGCGGATGTTGTCGGTGATCGTTGGGTGGAGAGTTGGGCGGATTCTGCCAGGGTGGTGTTGACTGCGGGTCGCGCCAGTCTTGTGGTTCAGGCGGCTCGGGCGGGCTCGCGGGTGGTGTTTGTGGTTCCCGAGGGTGCGCGGCTTACTTTCCCGTTGTTGTCGTTGATGCAGCGGGCGGGTGCTGAGTGGGTGACCCGGTTGCCGGGTGGGGGTTTCTTCTCGCCATCCCAGGGTGTTGTGTTCGAGAGGCCGGTGGAGGTGTTTCGTGAGGGGCCTCGGGCTGTTCGGCCTGCGGTGGGTGTTGGTTCAGTGGTCCGCCCGGAGGGTCTGGTCGAGGCTGTGCAGTTATCGGTGTCGGTGCATCATCAGGCCACTGCGGATGTGCGGCTGGGGGCCACGGTGGAGATGTTGAGCGAGCGTTTCTGTGGTGCGTTGCCGCTGGCGTGGGGTGTCCATGAACCGATGACGGTGGTGTGGGATCGGGTCAGGCTGACGCGATTGTGTCGTTCGTTTGCCCCTGCCGCGGTGTCGGTCTGGGTGATGGGTGGCGGGGATCCGGGGTTTTCGGCGATGATTCGGGTGTCGCGGTCGTCGCGTGGTATCACGGAGGAGACCCGGTTTATGGTGCCGCATTCGGTGGGTGCGGGCCGCACGGAGGAGGTCACTGAGGCACTGCTTGAGGTGGTTTCTTCTCAGCGCGCCCTGTTCGGTACCGCGTGGGGTAGGTTGGCGCATCCAGATTCCACAACCCC
>JBOFDJ010000019.1:0-56649 GCA_051646885.1 Rhodoglobus sp. | reverse complement strand
CGTCAAGGCCGCTGCTGTCTCACAGTACTGGAGCCGATCCACGGCGATGACCGCACGATCATCGTCACGTCGCACGAGCAGATGCTCAATTCCCGCCTTATCAAGCGCATCGTGAATAGCGACCAGATCAGCGAGCGTGGCATCCCGAGGCGACAGGGTCTCGTTCAGGAGAGCAAACCGACCTTTGCGCAACACCACATCTGTTCGAGCACGGAGCCGCGAATGTGCCCGAGGGCCAACAACACTCAGCCGAGGTTTCACTACTGGTCACTACTGGCGCGAGCAGTGTCCCGCGCCAGGGGACCCTGGGCGCGGGAGCTGATCGCCTCGCGGAGTAAGCTCGCGAGTGCCTCGCGCTGAACGTGGGATTCTGCCACTGCTGCGTCGTCTGAACCGTCAAGCGCACGCGCAGCCAGACCGGCTTTGCTGTCGATGAGCTCAGCGATCCGTGCGTCAATGGTGTGCGCAGCGATGATCCGCCACGCCGTCACCGGTAGTTCCTGACCGATACGGTGCACCCGGTCAATCGCTTGAGTCTGCTCGGCGCTCGTCCAGCTCAGCTCGGCCAAAACAACGTTGGAGGCCGCCTGAAGGTTGAGCCCCACCCCGGCTGCCGTCAGCGAGGCGACCACAATAGAAACCTCAGGGTTGTCGGCAAAAGAGTCAATCGCGCTCTGACGGGCCTTCGCACTCTGATCACCGCGGATCGATACCGAGTGAAGCCCCACCTTCACGAAATGTGCCTCAGCAGCATCCATCACGTCAATGTGTTTGGCAAAAAATACTACCTTACCCACAGACCTCGCCAGTTGAGCCGTGTAGTCGGCAGCAAGAGTGGCTTTAGCTTGACCGATGCGACGCACCATCGTGAAGACGTTTTCTGAGGCGTTAGCGCCTTTCGATTCTTCTAACTCGGCGTGAGTAACAACGCGAATGAGTTCTTCATCGCTTGCCGCGGGCTTGAGAGCACGGACGCGCTGGAACCTCTCCATGAGACGAGCCGTGAGCGCGGCTTCTGCAGCGCGAATCGAGCGCCCCAGATCGTCATCAAGCTCGACCGGAATGTCGGCGATTCGGCGCGCAGGAATGTCGGCCGCCACATCCACCTTCTTACGACGCACAATACCCATCTCGACAACGGCGCGACGTGCCTCAGCAAAGAAGCCGGGGTCAGCCGGAGTCAGCCCCGTGTCTTCGAGCTTGTCCATCAGGCGGGGCAACGGCTTCTTCTCGTCGATCCAGCCAAGAAATTGCCAGATCGCGCGAAAATCCTCAATTGAATTGATAAGTGGTGTTCCCGTCAACGCCATCAGCAACGCTTTCGGAAAACTGCCACGAATGCTCTTCGACAGCGCAAGCACATGCTTGGAACGCTCCGATTTAAGGTTCTTGATGAAATGCGCCTCGTCGACGACCATGCCCTTAAAGCCGAAACGCCCCAACCAGCCCACATGGCGGTCGAGAACCTCGTAGTTGACGATCACTACATCGCTGAAGGCATCAACGTCTTTTCCGTCACCGTGCACCACAGTGGCAGAGCGCCCCGGTGTCCACAATTCGACCTCACGCGCCCAGTTCGTCTTCACAACATTAGGCACAACGACCAGGAGCGGATAAGAACTGGATGCCTCAGCCGCGAGCAGAGCCTGCGCAGTCTTGCCCAAGCCCGGTTCATCCGCCAGCAGAAAAGTGCGGTGCCCCAAACGCACCTCCTCGACAAACCGAGCCTGATGGCGCATCATCTCAAGCTCACCGCGGGTGAGTAGCGATAGCGCCTCAGGAAGCTCCATAGTAGCGGCGGCACCACCCGAACCATACTCGAAAGCACGAAACAAAGGCTCAATAAGCTCCCAGTTGCCGAGGTGGTTAACACGGGCCGGACGTGAGGCCACGGCGCTGAAATCGGGGGCCAGAAAAGGATTAGACATCTGCATCTGACGGACCGACGCCGGGACAACCTGCTTTTCGATCTGCTTATCAACAGGCTTTGGTTCGGTGGCGATCACGAGCTCATCAGCACTGAGCTGAACTCCGGCTGCGATCAGAAGATCGCGTCGAAGAGTCTTGGCCGCCGCAGTGATAGGAGCATCATCGCCCAGCATCACGATCAGACTGGTATCACGAGCCGCGGTCTTTGCCAGAATTCCCGCAAGACCATCGAGGCGTTTCTGCTCGTTGGCGCGTTCTGATTCACTCAGAGTTTTATCGGCCCTAACCCGGGCCCGTTCCTCGCGCAGCAGCAGAGTCGCGACCTGAAATCTAGCCCGGTTAGCGGCTTTCAGCGGACCTCTTTGGACCGCGGTCTCAACCTCTCTGGCGGCACGGGCCAGTACCGGAATAACCCCGGCATCATCGCCGGGCCGCACACGACGACGCTGTCCGCCTGATGGGTTCTGGTGCGTTGCCTGCTGCCCGGTGCTGAGCTTGGCGGCTCGTTGGCGCTTCTGGCGCTGGCCGGGTTCGGTCTGTCCCGAAGGTGTCAATTCATCTCCTGTGCGGCCCGTTCTCTGCGGCCGCTACGGTTAGTGCTGCTGATGGGTGATGCAAATGTTGAGGATGCTACGTACGATATTCAGGCATTACGTGTTGTGCGCCGGATCGAGAATCCGGGCAGAGAACCTATCAAACAATCCAGACCCAGTCGCGAGGCGACTAGTGGGCTTAACGGGTGCCACAGTTATACTACGCGCAATCCGCGACACGTGGCGAAAATACGGTCATGATCTGTGGATCGAGACCGCGGATCTGCTCGCACAAGCTGAGGAACTGGTGAACTGGGCACCGGTCAGCTAGCTAGAGTCGAGTCATGTCCCGTGACGCAATTCTCGCTAGATTTCAAACCCTCTTGCGCATCCCCACCATCTCACGACATAACGAGGCGGAGATAGATTGGGATCAGTTCGATTTTTTTATTACCCAGCTGCAGGAGCTTTTCCCTCTGACCCATCGGCGTCTTGACCGTGAAATCCTGTGCGGTCATTCGCTTCTGTTCCGCTGGCGAGGGCGCTCGTCCACAGAGCCCACGGTCTTGATGGGCCACTACGACGTGCTGGCCACCTCTGAGACTGGGTGGAAACATCCACCGTTCGCCGCGGAAGTCAGTGGAAAAGATGACAATCAGCTGCTCTGGGGGCGCGGCACTATCGACGATAAAGGGGCTGTCGCCGCGATTCTTGAAGCTGTAGAAGCTCAACTCGAAGAGGGGATGCAACCAGCACAAGATATTTACCTCAGCTTTGGACACGACAAAGAAACCACCGGAGATGGCGCACGAGCAATCGCCGAGCTTTTAGAGAGCCGAGGAATCCGACCAGCTCTGGTGCTGGATCAGGGCGGTGCAATTATTCGTGACTTTTTTCCTGGCCTTCGAGCGCCGGTCGCGGCCGTCGGTGTCACAGAAAAAGGAAACACCACGCTGCGTCTCGTGGTCGCTCAACAGGGGGGCCGGACATCCTCTCCTCCGAAAAAAACTACCACCGCGCGATTAGCCCGAGCAATCGTGCAGCTCGACCGCAAAAAGTTTCCTGCGGCGCTTAACCCCATCACCATCGAAATGTTTCGCACTCTGGCGGTGCACACCACGGGATTCTTCGGATTTTTGTTGCGGAATGTGTCCGCAACGAGGCCCCTTCTTGTGGCCATCCTCAGTCGACGTGGTGACGAATCTGTCGCCATGATCCGCACGACACAGGTGGTCACCGTTCTTGAAGCAGGTCACGGTTCACACGCTCTGGCCCAACGTGCCACGGCAACAGTGAATGTGCGAGTAGCCGTGGGGTCTACGGTAGGCGAGGCGGTCAGACACATCACCAAATCGATAGCTGATCGTGGGGTGCGTGTCGAGGTTGTGGAAGCCGGGGAGCCCTCCCCGATGTCTCTGATATCCGGGATCTCGTGGGAGCAGGTGCGCTCGACGATCGAAAAAGTCTACCCGGGAACAGTTGTGACACCTGCTGTCCACAACGAAGCCACAGACAGCAGACATTTCACCAGCATGAGCCGAGGTGTTTATCGCTTTACACCATTCGAACTCAGCGAAGAGGAGCGCACCAGCGTCAACGCAAAAAACGAAAGAATCCTTGTTGATGTTTATCTACGAGGGATCGAATTCTATCGAGTGCTTATTGCTTCGCTCTGAACGATCACACGATAGCCGACACCTCTAGAGACTAGGATTCTTCTCACGGTGCATCGACGCGGCGGCAGCAATGAGCGCAGCTTCGTGCGTAATCCGATTCGCCATTCCGCTAAAAATAATCCCGTGGAACGGCAGAATCGCATACCAATAAAGTCGACCACCAAGCCCTGTAGGAAAAAAGATTGCACGCTGACGGTAAGAGCTGCCGCCAGTGGAGTCTGGCGTCGTTGTTAGCTCAAGCCAGGCCAAGCCTGGCAGCTTCATCTCAGCACGCAAGCGAAGAAATCGACCGCGATCTAAGGCCTCGACCCGCCAAAAATCCAGCGCCTCCCCTACCGCTAGCTTCGAGGCATGTCGTCGACCTCGACGCAGACCAACGCCGCCGACGAGCTTATCGGCCCACCCTCTGAGCGCCCACGCTAGCGGAAACGAATACCAACCATTAGCACCGCCGATCCCTTCAACGACACCCCACAGTGTCTCGACCGGGGCAGTCGAATGCTGTTCGCGCAGATCGGTGTAGACCGTATGCCCAGACCAATCCGGGTCACTCGGGATCAGATTACTGGGGGCACCCGATACGGTCGAGTTCTGCCAACTGGTCTCCACCTCCCCGTTATTCATTTTTGCTAACGCCAGTGTTACCGCAGCACGGTACCCGGTGAGACCACCATCAGGATCCGGAATAAGGGCACGGATATCACTTTCACTCACAACGCAATCGAACTGCAACGATTCGATAATCGGCACCGCTAGGGCTCGAGGGATGGGCGTCACCAGATTGACCCACTGTGATGCTAGCCACGGGGTCAGCACCGGCAAGCTCGCGATGGGTCGCTGACGCAGACCCGCTTCTAGGGCATAGCCATTCATCATTTGGCCGTACCGCAGTACATCAGGGCCCCCAATATCAAAGGTTCGGTTCACCTCGGGCGGCAAAGAAATCGCCCCGAGCAGGTAGTGGAGCACATCACGAATCGCAATCGGCTGGATGAAGTTGCGCACCCACTTCGGTGCTGGCATATAGGGCAAGACTTCAGTGAGATGCCTGATCATCTCGAATGAGGCGGAGCCCGCCCCGATAACAACTCCCGCTTGAAAAGCGATGGTGGGCACACCAGAATCGAGCAACACCTGCCCCACCTTCACGCGGCTGCGAAGATGGCGGCTGAGCTCATCAACGGCAACATCAGGATGAAGACCCCCGAGATAGACAATGCGCTTGACTCCAGCACTTATCGCTGCATCGGCCAGGGTCTGAGCGACGCTGAGCTCGGTCTGCCCGAAATCACCACGGGAGCCCATAGCGTGAACCAGGTAGTAAATAACCTCGACTCCGTCAACGGCGCGCGCCACCGCCTCAGCGTCAAGAAGGTCGCCGGTGAGAACCTCAACCTCGTGCGACCACGGCGCATCCCGCAGTCTGAGGGAATCCCTGATGATAACTCGCACATCATGCCCCGCCTCTGCCAGCCGCGGCGCAAGCCGTCCCCCGATATAGCCGGTTGATCCTGTCACAAGGATTCTCATGGGCCCAGTTTAAGCACTGTGCCGACGTCTACCCCGATAACGAATTAGCACAAAGGCAATGCCTCCGAGAACGAGAGCGCCAATAAGCGAGCCCCAGAGCACAACAGTGGATGACAGCGGCGATGGTGACGAGGCAAGATCATCCTGAGAACCGAGCAGCACACCCTCAGCTGAGCGGCTCGCCCGACCGGTACTCGGCGGCGCGGTAGAACTCGGACCAGCACTTCCCGGAGCAGCAGAGCCACTGGGGGTTCCTGGAGTAGCTGGGGTTCCGGGGGTAGCAGCACCAGGAGCAGCGGGATTAGCAGGCGCGGGCGCAGAAACGGCGGGGTTAGCGGGAGCGGGAGCCGGAGCGGGAGCGGGAGCAGGAGCAGGAGCCGGAGCAGGAGCCGGAGCAGGAGCCGGAGCAGGAGCAGGAGCAGGAGCAGGAGCAGGAGCAGGAGCAGGAGCAGGAGCAGGAGCAGGAGCAGGAGCAGGAGCAGGAGCAGGAGCAGGAGCAGGAGCAGGCGGCTGCGGGCCGCCGCTGCCAGGGTATTTCGCAAACACTTGAACACCCCAGGTCGTGCCACCGGCAGCAAGGAAGGCGATCCCGATATCGGTGTAGTCACCGAGGATGTTGTTCCGGTGGCCAGGCGAATCCATCCAACCCTGATGCATGATTGCACCGCTCTGATGGCCCTGAGCCACGTTCTCGGCGGCAGCCGTCCAGCCGCCGGGGATCTGACTGGCGTACTCAGGGTTGTGGGCGAGAGTTCCTGACTGAGCAAGGCGGTTGGCCCAGCCGGCGGCGACGGCATCAAGAGCAGAATTGCGCACCAGCCCGGCACTACCGTTAGCCCACCGAGCCTCATTCACCAGTGCATGAATGACCTCGGGTTCTCCGGCAGTGGCTGCCGCAGAAGGCACCAAGGAAAAACCTACAGCGAGGATAACGGCAGCACCGACAGCGCGTAGGCCACGACTGAGCTCCGCAATCATGATAATTCTCCGCCAGTAACCGCTCAGATGAGCGATGTAGTGTGCCAGACAGTTTTGGTTTCGACTAACGCCGAAACCCTTTCGAGTGACCGTACAGGAGAGCCAACTTCGGGTACAAGAACCCTTTTGAGGGTCTCCGCCGCAGCAATCTGCAGACTCACCCAGTCAAGAGTCTCAGCACCCGTCAAATCAATCGCATTAACATCAGCATGCCCGGCAAGCCAAGGCGCGATCTCGGCGGGCGATCCGGTCAGGATGTTAACAACACCTCCGGGAACATCACTGGTCGCCACGATCTCGGCCATACTCACCGCAACGATGGGTGACGTCTCACAAGCGATCACCACAACAGTGTTCCCGGTGAGTATCGCCGGTGCAACAACACTGACTAGCCCAAGTAATGACGCACCCGATTGGGGAGCGACGATGGCGACAACGCCAGTCGGTTCCGGGATCGAAAAATTAAAATAGGGCCCACTGACAGGATTTGCGCCGCCCAGGACCTGAGCGTATTTATCGGCCCAGCCGCAGTACCACACCCACGCGTCGATAGCAGTGTCGACCTGAGCGATGGCTGAGGTCTTTGTCCCGCCCTCGGCGCGAAGAAGCTCGTCGATGAATTGCTCACGACGAGCCTCCAGCAATTCGGCAATGCGGTAGAGAACCTGACCACGGTTGTACCCGGTAGCACCAGACCAGCTCCCGAAGGCGGCGCGGGCTGCCACGACCGCATCCCGCGCATCTTTGCGACTAGCCTGCGCGGCATTGGCGAGAAAGCTGCCATCCTTCGATGCGACCTGATAGATGCGACCGCTCTCGCTTCGCAGAAACTTTCCGCCGATATAGAGTTTGTGGGTTTTGGGTACGCTCAGGCGGCTCATCATTGCCTCCTCCGCCGCGCTGTGGCGGCTTCTTCTCGCGATGGTGGTAATTTCTCTCCGGCACCCTCAAGATAACCGAGGAGACCATGACGCCCTCCCTCACGCCCGTATCCGCTCTCTTTGTAGCCACCAAAAGGGCTGGCAGGGTCAAAGCGGTTAAAAGAATTGGCCCAGATCACCCCGGCGCGTATTCCCTCGGCAACGGCAAGAACTTTGGACCCCTTATCGCTCCAAATTCCTGCCGAAAGGCCATACGGAGTGTTATTGGCTTTCGCTATTGCCTCGGCAGGAGTGCGAAAGGTCAGCACGCTGAGCACGGGACCAAAAACTTCTTCGCGAGCAATCACCGACGAGCTTGAGACATTATCGAAAATGGTAGGAGCGAACCAGAAACCCTGCTGAGGGATCTCGCAGGGCGAGCTCCAGCGATCAGCGCCCTCTTTTTCGGCGAGGTCGCAGAGCCCGCTAATGCGCTCCCACTGATCACGAGAATTGATGGCCCCGATATCGGTGTTCTTATCCAAAGGATCACCTAACCGCAGACTTGCCACACGGCTCTTGACTCGCGCTACGAAGTCATCGTGGATATTCTCCTGCACAAGAAGTCGCGAACCGGCGCAGCAAACATGCCCCTGATTGAAGAAAATCCCGTTGACGACACCCTCAACAGCCTGGTCAATAGGCGCATCATCGAAAACGATATTGGCTCCCTTGCCGCCAAGCTCCAGGGTGAGTTTTTTGCCGGTACCGGCAATCGACTTGGCGATAGCACGCCCCACAGCAGTAGAACCGGTGAACGCCACCTTATTGATATCAGGATGCTGCACCAGCGCCTCGCCAACATCGCCCGCCCCAGTGATGATATTGACGACCCCAGCAGGCAGATCTGCCTGCTGCAAGATCTCTGCAAAAATAAGCGCAGAAAGCGGTGTCGTCTCGGCTGGCTTAATCACGACCGTGTTGCCTGCTGCGAGCGCCGGTGCCACCTTCCAGGCGAGCATCAGCAGAGGAAAATTCCAGGGTATGACCTGGGCGGCGACGCCAAGAGCACGGGGCGCAGGCCCAAGCCCCGCATAGTCGAGTTTATCTGCCCAGCCCGCGTAGTAGAAAAACCAGGCAGCGACCAAGGGCACATCAACATCGCGTGACTCCCTTATCGGCTTGCCATTGTCGAGACTCTCCGCGACCGCAAGCTCCCGCGCGCGCTCTTGCACGAGACGAGCGATGCGGAACAGGTACTTGCCGCGGTCAGCGCCCGAGAGCCGACTCCAGCTGTGATCGTAGGCTTTTCGCGCGGCGATGACGGCGGCATCCACATCGGCACTGGCCGCACCAGATATTTCGGCAATCGTTTTCTCGGTGGCGGGCGAGATAGTTGAAAAGGGCTCCCCGCGGCCCTCAACAAAATCACCATCAATGAACAGCCCATAACGTGGTTTCAGACTCAGAATCGTTGTCGACTCGAGCGCTGGTGCATAGCTCAGAAAAGTCATGGTGCTCCTTGTTGGGTTTGACAGGCCATCTGCTCCACCTGCTTAGTCGAGGGTCACGTAGTCGGGGCCACCATAGCGACCGGTAGCACACTTCTGCCGCTGCAGCAGCACATCGTTGAGCAGTGATGATGCTCCGAAACGGAACAACTGAGGGTTCAGCCACTCAACCCCTACAGTCTCCGCAACTGTCACCAGGTATCTGATCGCCTCTTTCGAACTCCGGATTCCACCGGCCGGTTTGACACCGATTTTCTCGCCCGTGAGACGGTGCCAGTCGCGTACAACCTCAAGCATGAGCAGCGCGACCGGCAGGGTGGCGGCTGGCGAGACCTTCCCCGTTGACGTCTTGATGAAGTCTGCTCCGGCAAGAATCGCGAGCCAGGATGCTCGACGCACGTTATCGTAGGTGCTCAGTTCACCGGTTTCGAGGATCACTTTGAGATGCGCAGAACTACCATCAGCTCGGCGACAGGCTGCCTTCACCGCTACGATCTGGTCGAAGACCAGCCCATAATGACCCGCGAGAAAGGCCCCGCGGTCGATAACCATATCGATTTCATCAGCACCGTTCGAGACCGCCTCGGCGGTATCTGCCAGCTTGACCGCCAGGGATGCACGTCCACTGGGAAAGGCGTTGGCGACAGCAGCAACGTTGATGGCATCGCCTCTGCCGTGTGACCAGTTACTTGCCAGAGCCTGGGTTGCATGGGGAACCATATCCCCGTACACACAGACCGCAGCCACCCGAGGGGTTGATATGTCTGTCGGATCTGGTGTGACAGCTTTGGCAACCAGCGATCGCACTTTCCCCGGGGTATCCGCACCCTCCAATGTGGTGAGGTCGATGAGTCGGATGATCGTATCGAGCGCCCACGTCTTCGAGGTGGCTTTGATCGAACGAGTGCTCAACGCTGCTGCTCGCTGCTGCAAGCCCACGCCATCAACACCGGGAAGGCTCTCAAGATACAGTCGCAGGCTCCGTTCACTCAGATCGGTGCCGATCAGAGTGAGTGCCCGAGCCGCTGGCTCCAAGGCCTTCGCGGGGACATCGTGCGAGACAGCGCCCTGATTCGGTGTCTTCACCTGCCTAGTCTAATCGGGCACACTCTACTGCGGCCCCTTCTGGGAGGCTCTACTATCGACCGCACCAAGATGCTCTACCCAAGTCTGATGATGATCACGTTCCCCGTTGCCCCAGTCGACAGGATGTCCCCGCAACAGATCATCAAGCTGGTCGAGGTTGGTGATCCAATCGGCCTTCACTCTCGCAGCAAACACTGATTCAATCGCCGCCGTCATCTCAACCGACAAAAAAGTGCTAGTGCCGCGGTGACCCCCAGCGCGCTCTTCTAAGCGAAAATAGAGACTACCGGTCGCTGGGTAACTGACCTCAAGCTCACGCCCTGGCTGGAATACCGTTATAACGCCAGCGCTGAAGGCCGGGACGTCACGGTTCAGCCAGCGAAGGATGTAGTGGCCGCCACGCTCGGCAGTAATTGTTGCCTCAGCCAGCCAGCCCGACACTAGCTCAGCGTCGACAAGAGCATCCCACACGATCAGGGGAGCAAATTCGTATTCACGTTCGAAGGACAGGCTGGACAGTCGCACTCCCCCACTGTACGTGCAGAAACCGCTGTCGACCGAGAATCATGACGGGACACCACGTTGACGCACTAAGCTAACCGGGTGAATTCTGTGCCAGATTTTTCCCGCCGAAACATGGCTATCGCCCTCGACCTCGGGGGAACAAAAATCGAGGCTGCCCTCGTCGATAGCTCCGGCGTGATTCTTGAGGGCAGCAGGTTTCGACAGCCAACTGGAGCGTCAGCATCGAGTGAGCAGCTGGCCGCTGGCGCAGAATCCGTCGTGCTACAAGCGTTGGGCTCCCTCCCGGATGACGCCACTCTCGTCGGAGTCGGAATTGGCAGCGCTGGTCCCATCACGGCGGCTCAGGGGTGCGTATCACCACTGAATCTTCCGGGTTGGCGCGACTACCCGCTTCGGGATCAGGTCGCTGCTCTCGTGCCTGACGTTCCTGTCACCCTGCGGATCGATGGAGAATGCATCACCCTCGCGGAGCATTGGGTGGGCGCAGCGCGCAACGCAAGCAATCTCATGGGGATGGTGGTCTCTACCGGTATCGGCGGCGGACTGATCCTGGGGGGCCAAGTGGTCACGGGGCCATCAGGCAATGCTGGACATATCGGTCATATCGAGGTTGGTGGCTTTGATGACCTCTGCCTGTGCGGCGGAAGCGGATGTGTGGAGGCTGTAGCCTCAGGTCCGAGAACGACCGCCTGGGCACGGGGTCAAGGCTGGCAGGGAAGCTCTGGGGAAGACCTGGCGGCAAGCTACGCTGCCGGTGATCCCATCGCCGTAGCGGCAGTCACACGTTCTGGTCGAGCAATCGGTCAGGCCATTGCCTCGGCAACAGCGCTCCTCGACTTAGATGTGGTGACCATTGGCGGTGGATTCTCGCGCGTAACACCCGATTTGTTTGGTTTTATCCGCGAAGCCATTGCTTCACGCGCACCTTTCCCTTTCGTGGCTAAGGTCACGGTGGTCCCCTCTGGGCTTTCGAACGGAGGGCCACTCATCGGAGCCGCCGCCCTCATCCACCGCTCAGAAGTGCTCGACCAGCTCAGCTAGAACCGAAACGCTGCAGTACTCAAGGGGCTGAAATTCTGGGCGCAACGCTGAGGATGCCACGCACGCGACGCACATCTTCTGCCATCTCTTTCGCGAGTGCATCAGCATCCGGGAATTTCTGCATAGAGCGCACGAAAGCGACAAAAGAGACCGTCACTGTTGTGCCATAGATATCAAAATCCTGATCGAGAATATGAGCCTCGACCTGTTTTTCGGGTACTGAATCAAAAGTGGGATTGTTGCCCACAGACACCGCAGCGGGGTAGTGGGTGCCATCCACGGTCACCCACGCGGCATAGATCCCCGCTGCTGGCACGAGGCCCTCAACGCTGGGGGCGAGGTTCGCTGTCGGATACCCGAGGGCTCGCCCGCGCGCGGCACCATGAACAACAACACCGCGGACACTGTGCGGCGCGCCCAGCTGCACCGCAGCATCGGCAACCCTACCCTCAGCAAGCATCTGACGCACCGCCGTGGACGACACTCGACCGGCTTCGGTCAGGGCGACATCCTCAATCAGCATGACCTCAAAACCCAGCGATGCGCCATAGCTCCGAAGCAGGTCGCTGTCTCCCTCGCCCCCGGAACCAAAACGAAAATCATGGCCAATCAGCACTGTCTTCACCCGCAAAGCATCAACCAGAACGGTCTGCACAAAATCGGCAGCAGACATCAGGCTGAGCTGAACATCAAATGTCAGGATGAGGGCAGCATCGATTCCGGTAGAGGCCAGAAGAGCTAGTTTTTGGCCATTACTGGCGAGGTCGGGCGGAGAAGCTTGTGGGTTGAGCAGGCTCAAAGGATTGCGGTCAAAAGTGACAACGACACTGCGAAGTTGGTTCTCTTGTGCCACCTGGAGTAAGCGGGAAATCACGGCACGGTGCCCTCGGTGCATGCCGTCAAATTTTCCGATCGCCACCGCACTCGAACCAAAATCATCGGGGATCTCCCCCAGGGAGCACACTGTCAGCATCTCAGGACGCGATGCCCGAAGAGAACGTTGCCGATGACTGAGCGGACCGCCGCCGATACAACCACAGCATCCCCCACAGTGGAAGCACCAGAGGAACGAACAGATACCCGCGCCCAAAGAACGACCACACCGTGTCAGCCGGGAACAGGATGGGGTCAACAAGGCTCAGCGTGCCGACAACAAGGACACCGGAGAACTCGAAGATGATAGTGATCCAGGCGAGGCGACACCACACAGTGCCGCGCCTCACCAGCGCAATTGTCGCGAGAATGTAGACCACCCCGGCAAGCCCTGATAGTAGATAAGCAACGGGAGCAGTCTCGAACTTGGTCACGATTTGCACACACGAACGGGCAGTCGCCGCTAGGGCGAGAATCGCATACACCGCAATAAGAACACGACCGACCCCGAGGGTGCGTGCTGAATCATTCGTAGCCATATCGGTTTAACTTTAGGCGACTTGCACGAACCAGATGTTCCCCATCCGATAGAGCATGATGGCAACGGCTAGGCAGCCAAGGCCAAGAATCGCTGTGCTCCACCGATTGCGCTCAACCAAGGCCCACAGCGCGGCAACCGGGGGTATCAGTGCCGCTGAGACCAGATACACCCAAAACTCCAGACCACTACCGCTCGGGAGGTTGCCGGTGGCCGGAGCTATCGCGGCAATCACTATCTGAACAAGCAACAGAACCTCGACCACAAGAGTCGCTCCGAGGCTGTAATCATTGGGAACACGCCCGGCGAGGCCGAGCACCAGGCAGAGCAAGCCGACGATCACGGCAATGCTGATCTGAACGCACTGATACCACTCGATCACGTGTATGCCTTTCCTGCCGCTCCCGGGGCATCCTGTGGAAAATTTACGAGCACGCGAGCGAAACCGTTCACGTTCTCAACCAGACCCACCAGACGACCATCCGGTGCCACAGCAGCGATGGGACCAGCGGATTGCACAATCAGCGGGATACGTTTACCGTGAGCGAGGTCAACGGCGTGCTGATTCGTGAGGTCAACCCGGGTAAATAATCGGCTTGCCGCTGTGGTGGGCGTGATGAGGCCGGGAATAAGCTCATCGCCGAGAGGGGATGCAGTGGCCACCGAAAATGGGCCAATCCGAGTGCGACGCAGGGCCGTGAGATGCCCGCCGACCCCCAGAGAATCTCCCAGATCCCTGGCAAGGGCACGGATATAGGTCCCGGTGGAGCAGTGCACCCGCACATCGACATCCACCCACTCGGCACGCCTGATGTCCTGTATCTCGAAGGCGCTGACTGTGACCGGGCGCGGCGCAAGAACCACATCCTCGCCCTCCCTGGCCAGGGCATAGGCGCGCTTGCCGTCAACCTTGATGGCGCTCACCGAGCTGGGGCGCTGCAGAAGGGAGCCGGTTAAGGCAGCGACGCCACGAGCGAGAGCGGTGTCGCTGACTGCAGCGAGCATGTCGGCTGTTGCTTTGTTACCTAACTGCCCTTCGGCATCGTCGGTATGTGAGGCAGCACCCAGTCTGATGGTTGCGATGTATTCCTTATCAAGACCCACAACCCAGCTCAGCAAACGGGTGGAGTTGTTGACCCCCAGCACCAACAGTCCGGTGGCCATCGGGTCAAGAGTTCCCGCATGCCCGATCTTGCGTGTTCCTAAGATTCGGCGAGCGCGAGCCACCACATCATGGCTGGTGATCCCACCAGGCTTATCCACGAGCACGATCCCACTGCTCGGATTGCGTGGTGGTCTCACGGATTCTGGCCGCGCTGAGCGGCTGCGGTCGCCAACAGGAGGTCAAGTTTCTGGGGAACCGCACTGTCGAACAGTTCCCTAACCACACGATCATGTGCGTAGTCGTCGCTCATGCGCAAGCCGATCAAGGTGTTGAGGAGCATCCCTGAGGCCAAAAATTCGCAGATGCGGGCCGGTGTGAAGCCCGCCTCATCGCGGAGAAAGAGATAGACGTCAAGAAAACCCTGCCGAGCCACAGGACCCACCGTCGGCTCAGTACCCATCACGAAGCCGTGCATCAGCGAGAGCAAGAGACCACGGTCTTCGAGGAGTTCAACGTAGGCTCGCCCCAGCAGAGCCCCCAGATCATCGGTTTCCGCTGTATTACCACGAGCACTGTCAGTCAACACACGACGAAAGGTGGCCATAAGCATGTCCAGGGAACGCCGGAGAACCTCAAGGAACAGTTTCTCTTTGGTGCCGAACATCCTGACGACATAGGGCTGACTCACCCCAGCAACTTTGGCCACCTGGTCGGTGGTAGCCCCGAAATAGCCAAAATCACCGAACACGGAGGTTGCGGCAAGCAGAATCTGCTCACGCCGGTCTTCTGATTTCATGCGAGTAGCCCGGGGATGGGCCGCGTCGAAATTGATCACGCTTGACATGGTATCAGCCAATTACTACGGTAATAAGTAATTGTTCAATAACCTGAAAGGTCTCCCCCGATGACGCAAACTCTGAGGGCTGACATCCTTCTCTCCGAAGCTCCAGCACCCGAAGTGCCGCGAAAACGGGTCCCGATCTGGCTTGCCCTCGTCGCAGCCTCCCTGCCGATGTTTATGTCGACACTGGACAACCTCGTCATGAACAACGCCCTACCCGCCATCGCCATCGACCTCTCCGCCACGGTCGAAGAACTGCAGTGGTTCATCAATTCGTACACTCTCGCCTTCGCCACGTTCATCCTGATGGCGGTCGCCCTGGGTGACCGCCTCGGTCGTCGCACAGTTTTTCTGGCCGGGATCGCGCTATTTACCGCGGGCTCAATCTACTCGGCACTCAGTGTGGAATCGTGGATGCTCATCCTCGGTCGCGCCGTACAGGGCGTTGGGGCCGGGGCCATCATGCCCCTCTCTCTTACCCTGCTGGTCGGTTCGGTCCAGCCGCGCCTTCGAGCGCTCGCCATCGGAATCTGGGGCGGAATTTCGGGTCTGGGCGTGGCACTCGGGCCGCTGGTCGGTGGAGCGGTTACCGAAGGTCTCAATTGGCAGGCCATCTTCTGGATCAACGTGCCCGTCGGATTCATCGCTGTTCCCCTAGCGCTTCTCGTGCTTCCCAACAGTTTTGGGGCTAGACTCCGTGCCGACGTTCTGGGTCTCATTCTGGCCGGATTTGGAGTGCTGGGCGTTGTCTACGGAACCGTGCGCGGCAATCCTGCCGGATGGGACAGTCTCGAGGTGATCGCTTCACTCGGCCTGGGGGCAGCGCTTCTGGTGGCATTCGTTCTCTGGGAGAGCCGGGTCGCAGCACCACTGTTGCCGTTACGGCTGTTCACAGATCGCAGCTTCTCGGTCGCTAATATCGTGGGCTTCACCTTTAGCTTCGGTGTCTTCGGATCCATCTTTATTCTGATTCAGTACATGCAAATCGTGCAGGGCTTCTCCCCCCTCGAGGCCGGCGTACGGACCATGCCGTGGACTATGGCACCGATGGTGATAGCTCCCCTCGCCGGTCTCATCTCGTCTCGCGTGGGCACCCGGGCGCTGATCGTCAGCGGCCTCAGCTTTCTCGCCACCGCCATGTTCTTGCTGGCAAGCACCATGACCAGCGATACGGAATACCTCACCATGCTTCCGGCATTTATTCTCGCCGGGATCGGAATGGGTCTTGTCTTCGCACCGATGTCCACGGCGGTGCTCGCCAACATCACCAGCAACGACCAGGCAAAGGCATCGGGAACCAACGCCACGCTACGCGAGGTGGGAATCGCCCTCGGCATCGCCGTACTAACCGCAACTTTTTTGGGAAACGACGGGCAACTCACGCCTGCCGGTTATGTGGATGCCGCCATCCCTGCCATATTCGTCGGCGCAGGAGCGCTCGCGGTCTCGGCCATGATCGCTCTGGCCCTACCCTCCGGGCGGAGCCCGCGATCACAGGGTGACATGCAGCAGCCAGCGCAGGCTTAGGCTCGGGGTATGCAGATCGGGGTCATCGGAACACAGGCACGCTGCCATGCCATCGCCACCCTGGTAGCCGGATGAGCAGCTCAGCCGTCATCGAGTGGTTTGTGACCCACGGGCGAAATCTTCCCTGGCGACGGGAAGGTTTTGGGGCATGGGGAATCCTGGTAAGTGAAGTCATGCTGCAGCAGACACCGGTTGCCCGGGTTATTCCCCGGCTTAGAGAGTGGCTTGAACGATGGCCGAGCCCCGCCGACCTGGCCGCAGCGGCACCCGGAGATGCCGTGCGTGCCTGGGATCGTCTCGGCTACCCCCGACGCGCACTGCGGCTGCATGCGGCGGCCGTGACGATTACCGAACGGCATCATGGCGTGGTTCCGTCCGACATCGCTCAGCTTCTCGCCCTGCCCGGTGTCGGTGATTACACCGCAAGGGCGGTTGCCTCCTTCGCATACGGGCTACGACATCCGGTCGTCGACACCAATGTTCGGCGAGTTATCGCCCGCGCCGAGCTCGGCCACGGTGAGGCCAGCACACCCTCCACCCGCCGTGATCTTCAGACCATGGAAGCGCTACTACCGACTGGTGACGAGGATGCCCGGCTCTTCAATGCCGCCATGATGGAACTTGGGGCGATCATCTGCACCGCCCGCTCCCCCCGGTGTCTGAAGGAACCCGCGCTGTGCCCGCTCTCGACGAGCTGCCGCTGGCGTGCCGAAGGTTACCCGCCCTACCAAGGACCGAGCGCGGCCACTCAGCCGCGCTTCGAAGGCTCAGATCGGCAGGTGCGAGGGCTCATTATGGCCGCGCTACGCAACAGCAGCATCCCGGTCACGATGCTCGCTATCGAATCACTGTGGCCGGACGTGATGCAACGTGAGCGGGCACTGGCGGGGTTGCTCTCCGATGGTCTGGCTGTTGCTGCGCCGGGCGGATACATGCTGCCGAGCTAAGTCCCCACTGTGCCTGGGTAAGGTGTGCGCCACGGTAAAATTCAGGGCCCTCAGGTTTTATAGGGATCTTCCTCACCCGCATACTGTGCAGTCTTCTTGAGGCTGTCGACCGCCGCATCACGCGTGGCAGCCTCCGAAAGCAATGACTCGATGAGGGCGGCATTCTCGGGGATCCCATCAAGGATGAACTCGAGGCTGGGGGTAAGTCTCGCTGTGAGGTTTTTGCCCACCTCACTACGCAGCATCCCGGTGGCTGATCGAAGAGCAGCCGCACTGTCGATACGCTCCTGATCGGGGCCATAGACAGTGTAAAAGATCGAGGCGTGCTGTAGATCACCTGTGACCTTGACATCCGTGATGGTAACAAAGCCCAAACGAGGATCTTTAATCCCCCGCTCCAGAGTCTGCGCCACTATCACCTTGATGCGGTCAGCCATTTTTGCGGCCCGCGCTGCATCCACCATAGTTTCCTCGCCTCGTATCGTGAGTCGGTGACATCTGGGTGTGGAGCAGAAAACATCCTGCCCCACACCCAGATCACGGAGCTAGCCCCGCGGCTTCTCTTTCATCTCAATCGTCTCAATCTCGTCGCCGATCTGAATGTCGTTGAACTTACCCAAACCGATTCCGGCCTCGAAATCGGTTCGAACCTCGGTGACATCATCTTTGAAGCGACGCAGAGATTCGATCGCAAGATTGTCACCAATAACCACACCATCACGAATCACACGCGCTTTCGCATTCCTGGTGATCACTCCCGAGCGCACCAGAACACCAGCGACGTTTCCAAACTTGGACGAACGGAATATCTCGCGAATCTCGGCGACACCGGACTGCACTTCCTCGAACTCAGGCTTGAGCATTCCGGTGAGCGAGTTCTCGATCTCTTCCAAAGCGGCGTAAATAACCGAGTAGAAGCGCACATCAACACCCTCACGCTGCGCGCGCTCGCGAGCCTTCGTGTCGGGTCTGACATTGAAACCGATGATGATCGCATTATCAATGGTGGCGAGATTGACATCGCTCTCGGTCACGGCACCGACGCCGCGGTGGATGATCCGCAACTGCACGCTGTCGTCGACCTCGATCTTCAGCAGTGAATCTTCGAGGGCCTCAACGGCACCAGAAACATCACCCTTAATGATGAGGTTGAGCGATTCAACCTTGCCCTCTTCAAGAGCCTTAGTGAAGTCTTCCAAACTGATACGCTTACGCGCCTTGGCCAGTAGGGCATTGCGCTCAACGGCTTCGCGTTTCTCGGCAATCTGGCGGGCAGTGCGGTCTTCCTCAGTCACAATGAAAACATCGCCAGCTCTGGGCACGGTCGACAAGCCTTGCACCTGCACCGGACGGGATGGATACGCCTCGCTTACTGACTCGCCGTTTTCATCCATCATGGCCCGAACCCGGCCATAGGCCGTTCCTGCCACGATGGCATCACCAACGCGGAGCGTCCCTGACTGGATTAGTACGGTCGCGACAGCGCCGCGACCCTTATCAAGCTTGGCCTCAATGGCCACACCACGAGCAGCCTTATTGGGGTTGGAACGCAGATCGAGACCAGCATCTGCTGTCAGAAGTACCGCATCAAGCAGGCTGTCAATCCCGAGATTGTTGAGCGCCGACACATCGATAAACATCGTGTCACCACCGTATTCTTCGGCAACAAGCCCAAACTCGGTCAGTTGCTGACGCACCTTGGCCGGGTTGGCGCCCTCCTTGTCAACTTTGTTAACCGCGACAACAATGGGAACGTTCGCTGACTGCGCATGATTGAGCGCTTCCACCGTTTGCGGCATGATCCCGTCATCGGCAGCAACCACCAAAATCGCAAGATCGGTAACCTGGGCACCGCGGGCACGCATGGCAGTAAATGCTTCGTGACCTGGGGTATCGATGAAGGTGATGGCGCGCTCGAAACCCTCATGCTCGGTCCAGACCTGATATGCACCAATGTGCTGGGTGATCCCGCCCGCCTCCCCCGCGACGACATTCGCCTTTCGGATTGCATCGAGTAGCTTGGTTTTACCGTGGTCGACGTGGCCCATCACCGTCACCACAGGGGGGCGAATCTCGAGGTCGTCATCCGTCTCGTCTGCGAGTTCTTGGTCAAGATCAAGATCGAAGCCGGCAAGCAGTTCTCGATCTTCGTCTTCAGGCGAGACCATTTCGATCTTGTAATTTAGTTCACCAGCAAGAATCTCGAAGGTGCCTTCATCAAGCGACTCGGTGGCCGTCGCCATCTGTCCAAGATGGAACAGGGCGGTCACCAGCGCACCCGGTTGCACCGAGTAGCCAGTGATTGTCTCTAACTTATCGGCGAGATCTGAAATGGATGCGCCGCGGCGCAGACGAATGATCGTCTTACCGTCACCGCGGGGAACACTGACACCACCGAGAGAGGGTGCCTCCCTCAGCTCGAATTCTGCGCGCTTTGTGCGCTTTGATTTGCGGGCCTTGCTCTTACCGCCACCGCGACCGAAAGCACCGGCTGTTCCACCTCCGGGGCCACGACCGCGACCCCCAGCGCCGCCAGCGGGCGGACGGTTGGGACCAAAGTTGTTTGCCGGGGCCGCACCAGGAGCACCGCCGGGGCGGAACCCACCCGCGGGCCGGGCGCTACCAGGCCGCTGCTGGAAATTGCCACCCGGTCCACCAGGGCGCTGTCCGAAACCGCCGGGACGAGAACCCTGACCGGGCCCACCGGGGCGGGGGGCACCCGGACGCGGAGCCGTAGCTGATGAACCACCACGCTGCATGCCCTGGTTCGATGCAAAAGGATTGTTCCCCGGGCGCGGAATACCGGGGCGGGACATGCCCTGATTGGAAGCAAAAGGATTGTTCCCCGGGCGCGGCTGCCCCGGGCGAGGGATTCCCGAAGGGCTTGGGGTCGGAGAATCAGTACTCGCAGCCGCGGTTGTCTGCTCGGCAGCGTGTGCCTCGGCCTGAGCCTGCCGCTCCGCTACGGTCAACGGTGGAGCGGAAAGCGAAGCCTCATGATCGGGAGCAACAACAACCGTCGGGGCAGGTGGGGCAGGTGTCGGGTTGAAAGGTTTCGGCGCAGCCTTGGGTGCCGGAGCCTGAGGCGTTGTCACCTCGGCGGGCTTAACACCATCGGCCAGCAGCGCAGCCTTAAGCTTACGAGCGACCGGGGGCTCAATGCTCGATGATGGACCCTTGACGAACTCGCCCATCTCTTTGAGTTTGGCGAGAGCAACCTTGCTGTCGACGCCAAGCTCGGCGGCGACTTCGTGTACACGTGGTTTGGTAGCCAAAATTCTCCTGTCTGGGTCTGCGCCCGGGCAGGAGCAGACGGTTAGTGGACGAAACTCATTTCGAGCCGCTCATTAGTTGTCCATATGTCAATCAGCCTGTTCGTTAGGGAATCTCGATTGAGCTTCCATTCTTGCCATGATATCCGCGGTATTGAGTGCAACGCTTGATCTGAGAGCACGACCAAAAGCCTTGCGTCTCACCGACAGTGCAACACACTCAACGGTGGGATGCACCCAGGCACCGCGACCCGGCATTGTGGCGAAAGGATCCGCCACAACAGCCCCATCACGTTCAACGACCCGCAACAACTGGGAGGGGGACGTTCGAACACGACAACCAAGGCACGTTCTTACAGAATTCATTCTAACTCCATATCTGTGTCGGCCATCTCGCAGGACCACTGAGTCCGTAAGGAGAACAACACATAAGAGAAAGGACCGGCTTAATCCTCTTCGAGAATCGAATCAGGCTGGATGTCAATTCGTGCGCCAGTCAGTTTGGCGGCCAGTCTGGCATTTTGCCCTTCTTTGCCAATCGCCAACGACAACTGATAGTCAGGAACCAGTGCGCGCACCGCCTTTGTGGATTCATCAATAACAAAAGAGCTGGTCACTGTGGCCGGCGAGAGGGCATTTGCCACGAAAGTGGCCAGATCTTCGGAGTAATCGACAATGTCGATCTTCTCGTTATTGAGCTCAGACGTTACCGCCCGGACTCGTTGCCCCAGTTCTCCTATGCAGGCACCCTTCGCATTAACGCCCACCTCCATCGCTCGCACCGCCATCTTGGTGCGATGACCGGCTTCACGAGCAAGCGCGGCGATCTCGACGATCCCGCTAGAAATCTCGGGTACCTCAAGCGCAAAAAGTTTTCGGACCAAAGCAGGATGAGTGCGACTCACCGTGATGTGGGGCCCTTTGATTCCCTTATTGACGGCGGTTACGTAGACACGGATCCGGCGACCGTGTGAATAGTCTTCACCGGGAACCTGTTCTTCAGGAGGCAGAATTGCCTCGATTGTTCCCAGATCAACATGGACCATCCGTGGATTCGGGCCCTGCTGGATGACACCGGCGACGATATCACCCTCGCGACCTTTGAAATCCCCCAGTACCTTATCGTCACCGATATCTCGCAGGCGTTGATTGATCACCTGCTTCGCAGCGAAGGCGGCGATTCGACCGAAATCTGTCGGCACATCCTCGGCCTCACCAATAACCGCACCCTCATCGTCACGCTCTGGAACAAAAATACTGACCTTGCCGCTTTTGCGATCAAGGACAACACGAGCCTGAGACACCGAAGAATTTTTGGACTCCGGTTCATCGATGTGTCTGAGGTAAGCGGTAAGAATCGCTTGCTCAATCACCTGCACAAGTTCCTCGAAAGGAATCTCGCGTTCGCGTTCCATCAAGCGCAGTACGCTCAGATCGATGTCCACTGAGGGCCTCCGCTATTGAGATGTTGACTAATGACATGATGCCCAGGCACTGAACCCGGAGTCGATTTCACGAATAAAACCGCACATTCCACTGTAGTTTATCGGCGCACGCTCTCGATAACTTACCGGGACCTCACCATGGCTTATCGACAAGGCCACCGCCGCCATTCTCAGCGCGGTCCTGCGCATCATCATCGGCTTTCTCTTGGGCTGCTTCCTTTTGCTGCTGCTCCAGCTCCTGTAATTGCTGCTGCTGAGGGCTGAGTTCATCAGACGAATCTTCAGACTGTGCCGATTGCTCTGCATCGCGCTGATCTTCAGCATCCTGTCGTTTCTCATCGACACGTTGCTGAGCCTGGTCAACCTGCTGTTTCTTCTCGGGAGGAGCACACTCTGGTCCGGCATCATCGAGAACGGCTTGCGATGCTTCATAAAGCAACACCGCGCCCTGAAAGAATCCGTTCGCGATGTATATATCCCCATACCGTTCCCAGGTTAGGCCGAGGTTGAGACGCACATCGCATTGACGATCCACCGGCGCCAGCACGAGAGCCTCCTCAAAATCATCGGTCGCTGGGCCATATTCACCCTGAGCAGCAAAGGCATCGCCCCGATTGAAATACGCAAGATAGGGTTCGATGAAATTCAGACCCAGCAGAGAGCTTGAGGCCTCTTGGCTGGATGTGAAGCGATCATCGTCGAAGTCATCGATTGCTCGCTGCGCGATGGGTGCCCGACTAAGCAGCACACCGGCCACAAAGACGATCAAGAGAACCACGGGCAGCGACAGCCAGAACATCAAGAGACGGCGGCGCTTGAGCCTTGCCACCGTCAAGCCCGCCCTACGTTCGGGCACTGTGTGCTGCGCCGGAAGTTCATTGCTCATGGCTTTCTCCTGCTCTGACGCAGCTCGGCAACCGCACCGCTGATCGATATCAGCTGAACACCCGCGAGCGCACCGAAAGCAATAGCGAAGATCCAATACAACTCGGTCACCGTTGCCGGTTCCCCATCCTGAGCCGAAATATCTCCCACCTCAATATCGCGCGTCGCAGCGCTCACCGGAACCGAAGCAGAAGGATGCAGATAGTCAACATCGAGTTGGCGCGCAATCTTCTCAAGATTCTTCTTGTCGATACGGGAAACTGCGTCAACGGGCGTATCCCCCGAGTAATCCTGAATGTAGTTGGGTATGGGTTCATCGCCGCCGTCGTCGAGCTCGTTCTGCCCAAAACCTTTCGGGTCAAGGCCCACGAATTCACGCATCCGACCACCCTCCTGGGTACCGTAACCCACAACGGCACCACCGTCCAGATAAGGAACAAGCTGTTCAAAAGAGCGTGGCGGCAGCTCAGAAGTTTGCTCGCCATCACCGAAGTAGAACAGCACGCGACGCTGATCGGGGTTCAGTGCCTGCGCCTCGGTCAGAAGTTCTGTCAGCAGACTAAGGGGTTCGTCGATGCTGCTGCCGCGAGAATACGCGGTAACCTCCTGCCGCAGCACCGAGGCAGCAGAGTTGAGGGCAGAAGTGTCACTGGTCAACGGAACTCGCTGCACGGTGGCAGCATCAAAAGTCACCAGAGAGAATTGGGCCCCAAAAAGCTCCTCGGTGATTGACTCAATGTCTGCGGTCACACTCATCAATCGTGTTCTCGGGATGTTCGGATCCGCGGGGATCGCACCCGCGGCATCCTGATCTTCAGCAGCCATGCTGCTGGTGGTGTCGACCACGAAGTAAACTTCAAGGCCACCGGAAACACTCGGCCCCTGCTCCTCACCGAGGATGGTGGGGCGTAAGGCAATGATGATCAGTAGCACGATCATCAGCAATCGTGAGGCCCATAAGAGGATCAGGCGGACACTGCTGCGATGGCTCACCATCTGCCAGACTGCCACCCCCGCGCATACGACCCCCACAATCACAAGGATCCAGGGAGGAACAACCGGGTTGAGAATCATCGTTTTAGCCTCCAGCCGAAAAACATCAGTCCCACAAGCCCGACACAAGCGAGCCCAACACCAAGGGCTGGTTGCTCGGTGCGGACGACTTGCGGCGCGCCGGGGAGCACAGCAGCCTGCTCTGAGGTAATGCTTTTCACTACTGAAGGGATCGCCTGAGGATCATCGAGAGGGTAGTAAGCGCCTCCCGTGTCCAGCATTGCTCGCTCAAAGGCGACCGCCAGATCGGCGAGGTAATCTTTCGCCGCGGAATCACCAGGGTTCAATCCATAAAGCCGCACTTGACGTTCGATGGCAAGCTGTGCAGCCTCGGACAGGGTGAAAATTTCTTCGCCAGCAACGACATTATCGGTGACCAAGATGACCGAACGCGAGCGATCAGTATCAGTTTGGTCAAAGCCTGCAACGCAGGAGGCGAGGCCGTCGCCGACCAGCGACGAGCCATTGCCCAACAGAGTCCCACTGTAATAATTTGCCTCGGAGTCATCGAACTCACCAGACAAACGGGTGAGCTGCTTGGTGATGTATCGATAATCATTTGTCAAGGGAAAGTAGGTCACTGCTGAGGCGTTGAAAACGACAAGGCTGATCCGCTCTCCCGTGAATTCAGTGGCGAGATCCTGAAAAACATCAAGTACTGCTGCGTCGTAGTCAATCATTGAGCCTGAAACATCAAGGCAGAGCACGATGTCTCGGTTGTTGAGATCCGGTCGCGAGGATGCGACCGTTGCCGGTCGCGCAGTCAGCACAGTAGCTGCCGCAACAACCAGCATCAGGCAGAGAAGAAAGGCAGCAACCAAAGCTCGATACCTGTTCAACGCCCGACGGTACATCGGCAATGCAGTAAGTCGTTCACGATGCGCGATAGGAATACCCGAAGCAGCTGTCAACCGCCGCCGCGCGCGCCACAGCACAGCGGCAATCGCGATTATTGTGGCACCAAGCCACAAAAACGGAGCCCACCAGACGATTAGCTCCATCTCAGCAGCGCTCCTCTCAACGCCATGTTGTCACCAGCCGTATCGCCTCATCTGCCGCCTGAGCGACCGTGCCTCGATGGTCATGCGCGAATTCGCCAGGGTAGAGCTTCTCGACCGTATCGGACAGCGAGGTGAATGGGGTCGCGCGCAGGTCCCTCAGGGTGAGATGACCCGTAGATTTTCCTTCGCGTTCTGAGACAAAAGAACGCACAATGAGGCTGAGTTTATGGTGTGCCTCGCGGGCCGAAACAAATCCATTAGCGTGAGCAAGGCGAGCCTGATCGATGAGGCCCAGATACCGAGCCCGGATATCGTCGGTGGGCGGCACGATCTCAACAGGTCTTTGTTGCGGAACCTGACTGGCCCGAGTCGAGAAGAACACAAAAAAGTACCACGCGATCACGAGCGCGAGTAGCAGGACACCAAGAATCCCCCACCACGGCAAATACTGCACCGGAGGGAGAAATTCACTATCTTCTGGCATGTTTATGCGCCTCCAGCAAGCGAAACAGTCCGGGAACGACATCAGCCTCCGAGGTCACACGCCCGCTGCTGATCCTCAGTCTCCTGAAAAGCTCCTGCGATTGCACACTCGCCTTGGCAACGCTCGTCATGAACTCTTGTCGGAGTCGCTGATCGCGACGGATGAATGAGACAATCGGGCTGGCATCACCAACGTCATACATCTCGCGCAGCGCCCAGTCGGACTGCATCACATCGGCGTCGCCAATCGAAAGCCAGAGCATATCGTGCTGAAGCGAAAGTCTCCGCGCCAGTCGCTGCTCTGTTGCACTAAGAACCCGGTCATCCCCGATCACCACCACGATCATCCTGCGCCGAAAAGTACGCGCAACATAGTCAAGCTGCTGTGCCACGGAGCCGACAGCACCATCGAGCCTGGTCGAAGAATGAATACGTTGCAAGATTCGTTCGAGATGTGATTCTGTCGCCTCAGGGGCAACATAGTCGACCGTGTCGGAGGTGCCCGCAACCAAAGCAACCGCATCACCCTGTCTGACCGCAAGGTACCCGGCTGTACCCGCTGCAAGAATCACAAGGTCGCGTTTCGGTTCTCCACTGGCGGCGAGCGCCGCCATATCACGACCGGTATCGACAATCAACACAACCGTATGCCGACGGGAAGCAATGAACCTTTTGGTCAGCGGAGCGCCATGGCGGGCCGTTGCCTTCCAATCGATGTCTCGAATATCATCACCAGCAATATAGGGCCTCAGATCATCGAAATCCATGCTCCTCCCATGAAAGAGGGAGCGATATTCCCCCTCGACGACACCGAAAATCGCGCGGTGTGCACGGATCGAGAGCTTCGATTTCACTCGACGCAGGAGGGTTTCCATAGGCTTAATCGAAACCCACGGTTAGGGTGCCTTGACCGAATCGAAAATGTTATCAATCAAAGCCTCAGGCGAAATTCCATCAGCGATGGCGTCGAAACTCAGGATGATCCGGTGCCGCAACACAACGTGTCTCAACTCTTTAACATCTTCTGGGATCACGTATCCACGTCCCTCAAGCAAAGCAAGTGCCCTCGCTGCCTTGCTGAAGGCAATACTGGCCCGCGGACTCGCACCATAGTCGATGCATCCAGCGAGGTCCTTCGAGAGGTATTGGGAAGCATTGCGCGTGACATAAACAGCAGAGACGATGTAGTTCGTTACAGAAGCGTCGACGAATACCCTCTTTACGACGTCCTGCAAGAAGAGCACATCTTCGATGGGTACCGTCGCGTTGCGCAATGCTCCCTTCTCGTAGACTCCGGCATCGATCCTGGCGATAATCTCAATCTCTTCTGCGAACTCGGGATAGTCCACAACCTCCTTAAGAAGAAAACGATCAAGCTGAGCCTCCGGCAGACGGTAGGTCCCTTCTTGTTCGATGGGGTTCTGCGTAGCGAGCACCAAAAACGGACTGGGCAGTGGATGCACCGTGCCCCCGATGCTCGTCTGGCCCTCCTGCATGGCCTCCAGCATCGCGCTCTGAGTCTTGGCGCTAGAACGGTTGATCTCATCAAGGAGAACAACGTTGGCGTGCACCGGGCCCAGTTGAGTCTCAAAAACCTGACGACTGTAATCAAAAATCTGTGTGCCGATGATATCGCTGGGCAACAGGTCGGGAGTGCACTGGATCCGTGTGAAGGAACCGCTGACGGCATCAGCAATGGCCTGAGCAGCTGTTGTCTTCGCGAGGCCGGGCACACTCTCAAGAAGCACATGTCCACCGGTGATAAGCCCGATGAGCAGGCTGCGCCTGACGCTGGACTGCCCCACTACCCGCGAGGAATACGCCGCCGTGATCGTGTCAAGGATGGAGGTGGCGCGCTCAATATCGGCCTTGGTCACAGGGGTGGTATTCATCGCTGCGCTCCTAGGGCCGCACTTATGTCGGTGAGCGCCAGCGTTGCACGCTCACCGGTGGAACGGTTCCACAGTTCACCGCGGCCTTCGGCCGAGTTCTTGCCCACCACCACGATCAGCGGCACCCCCAACAACTCGGCATCCCCGAATTTAACTCCCGGCGACACCTTAGACCGATCATCAATAAGCACATCGAAACCATCGGCCTCAAGAGAACGAGCCACCGCCTCGGCGGCATCGACAATGCCGGGATCTTTACCCGCCACCACCACGTGCACATCGTATGGTGCAACGTTCTTCGGCCACACGAGCCCCTTGTTATCGTGATTGCTCTGCGCGATCACCGCCATAATTCGAGTAACGCCAATACCGTACGAGCCCATGGTGACGGTAATGAGCTTTCCGTTCTCATCGAGAACTTGCAATCCCAGTGCCGCGGCGTATTTGCGGCCCAGTTGAAAAACATGGCCGATTTCCATGCCGCGCGCCAGTGTGATCGGACCCGAGCCGTCAGGGGCGGGGTCACCCTCTACTACCGTGGCGAGCTCGACGGTACCATCGGCAAAAAAGTCGCGACCCGCAACCACACCAAAGACATGTTTTCCCTGCTCATTTGCGCCCGTGATCCAGGCCGTGCCCTCTGAGACCCTGGGATCAAGCAGAAACCGGATGCCGGTACTTGAGTATGCACCTGAGACCGACGGATCCTCTGCCCTAAAATCGCCGATACCGAGTACAGCACCCGCTACTGACCACGGGCCAATGTAGCCTTTGACAAGACCAGGGTGTTCGGCAAAATCTGCTTCAGTGGCCGGCTCGACCTGGGCTGGAGCAAAGGCCACCTCGGCCCGTTTAAGATCAACATCCCGATCACCGGGAAGACCAACCACCACCAGCTCGCGACTACCATCGGGGGCGCTGAGTGCGAGCACGACATTCTTGAGAGTGTCCGCAGCGGTCCAGAGACGGCCATCCACCCTGGCTTTCTTCTGATTAGCCACCTCCACAAGCGTGGCAATGGTCGGAGTATCCGGCGTATCGAGAACCTCAGGGAGAGCCAGCTCATCATAGGGTCGTGGCGGGGAAGGCTGCGTCGTGAATGCTTCGACATTGGCCGCGTAGCCTGCCGCAGAACGAACAAAGGTGTCTTCGCCGACCGGGGTGGGGTGTAAGAACTCTTCGCTGCGCGAGCCACCCATAGCACCGGCATCTGCCTGGACGATCACATAGTCCAACCCGAGGCGCTGAAATATGCGCTCATAGGCATCACGATGATGCTGATACGAAACGTTGAGACCCTCATCGGTATGATCAAAAGAGTAACTGTCGTTCATGCTGAACTCACGGCCACGCAATAGGCCGGCCCGAGGACGAGCCTCGTCACGATACTTATCTTGAATTTGGTAGAGCGACAGCGGAAGGTCTTTATAACTCGAGAATAGGTCTTTCACCAGCAGGGTAAAGACCTCTTCATGGGTGGGTGCCAGCAGGTAATCGGCACCTTTGCGATCCTTCAGACGAAAAAGACCATCACCATATTCGGTCCAACGATTCGTTGTCTCGTAGGGCTCACGCGGCAGAAGCGCAGGAAACAACACCTCCTGGGCACCAAAAACCTCAAGCTCCTCGCGGATGATGTTCTCAATTTTGCGACGAACCTTCAGCCCCAAAGGCAGCCAGGCAAAGACACCGGGAGCCTGACGGCGGATATAGCCGGCACGCACCAAAAGACGATGGCTGGCGACCTCAGCATCAACGGGATCTTCACGAAGAGTGCGAACAAAAAGCTGGGAAAGACGAGTGGGCACGACTCCACTGTACCGGGGCCGGTCAGCATCGATTCACAGCTAGGGAGTCCTGTACGAGGCCACCCTGACTACTGAGCCCGATTCACCACGCAATCGTCTCTGTCCACCGCGCTGCGTGAATAGTCTGCCTGATTCACACCGTGATAACGACAGGTGAGCCCACGGCTGCCGCAGGCATATCGTGGGCCAGCCGATTGGCTTCCTCGATAAGAGTGGCAACAATATCGGCCTCTGGAACTGTTTTAATGACCTCACCTTTGACAAAAATCTGGCCACGACCGTTGCCACTAGCAACGCCAAGGTCAGCCTCGCGCGCCTCTCCTGGACCGTTAACAACACAGCCCATCACTGCAACGCGCAAGGGAACAGTCATCTTCTCAAGACCGGCAGTAACGTCGTTCGCAAGTTGGTAGACATCAACCTGAGCCCGTCCACAGCTCGGGCAGGAAACGATTTCTAGCTTGCGTTCACGAAGATTTAGTGACTGGAGAATCTGAAGGCCAACCTTGATCTCCTGCACGGGAGGGGCAGAAAGTGACACTCGAATGGTGTCACCGATGCCCTCCGACAACAGAATGCCGAAGGCCGTCGCGCTCTTAATGGTTCCCTGGAATTCAGGACCAGCCTCCGTAACGCCAAGATGCAAAGGCCAGTCGCCGCGCTCAGCCAGCAAACGATAGGCTTTAACCATGGTCACAGGGTCATTATGCTTGACCGAAATCTTGAAGTCGTGAAAATCGTGCTCTTCAAAAAGGCCCGCCTCCCAGACGGCACTCTCGACCAGAGCCTCAGGAGTGGCCTTGCCATGTTTCTGAAGTAGGCTCGGCTCCAGTGATCCCGCGTTAACCCCGATCCTGATGCTGACCCCAGCGGCCTTAGCAGCGGCGGCGATCTTGCCGACCTGATCATCGAACTTGCGGATATTGCCGGGGTTGACACGCACAGCACCGACCCCAGCATCGATCGCTGTAAACACATAACGCGGCTGGAAATGAATATCAGCGATCACGGGAATCTGACTCTTGCTGGCAATGATGTGCAGCACGTCAGCATCGTCCTGGTGTGGTACAGCAACGCGCACGATATCGCACCCCGTCGCAGTCAACTCAGCGATTTGCTGCAGAGTGGCATTGATGTTCGTGGTCTGCGTCGTGGTCATCGACTGAACACTCACCTGCGAATCGCTGCCAACACCCACCTTCCCGACCATGATCTGGCGAGTCTTGCGACGAGGGGTGAGGAAGTCAGGAGCTTTGGGTAAACCGAGGTTGATGGCAGGCACGGGATTAATCTTACGCGGGCTACACCTCTCCACACGCAGGAGGGGATAAGAACCCCTGCTACAGAATCGAGATCGGCTTGACAATGTCGGCGTAAATCAGCAGCGCACTCATCGCCCCCAAGATAACAACGACAACCAGGGTGAGAGGGATGAACTTGGCAGTGTCTAGCGGGCCCGGGTCTGGTCTTCTGAACAGTTTCGCGACAAAACGGCGGATGCCCTCGAATACTGCGCCGGCAACATGTCCACCATCTAAGGGCATCAGCGGAATCAAGTTGAAAACGAAAAGAGCAACGTTCAGCGAAGCGATCAAACCCACCAGAGCAGAAGCGCGCTCCATGATAGGAACCGTGTTGAGACTGGTGATTTCTCCGGCAATCCGCCCCACGCCCACCACGCTGATCGGACCGTTAGGGTCGCGCTCATCTGGCCCGAATGCCGCATTGACAACATCAATCATGCGTTGCGGAAGATTCAGGATCAGATGCACAACCCTCGAGATATTGTCACCGACCGCAGGGAGCACGGCGGTCACCGGCTGCTGAACCACCTCGGTCGCCGGACCAATCCCCAAAAAGCCGACCTTCTCAGTCTGTGCGGCACCATCAGCATCCTTGACGATCACGCCCTGCGGGTCGTAAACATATCGTTCAGTGAGCAGCGGTGACGCCGTGAGGGTAAGCGAAGAACCATCACGATCTACGACAATCGTCAGATCATCAGAGGGCGACGCTCTGATAATTGACGTTGCTTGTGCCCAACTCCGAATTTTCTCACCGTTCATAGTGACAATACGATCACCCGGCTTAAGGCCTGCTGCGAGGCCAGGTGCCTGTTCATCACCAGATCGGCATTCCTGCTGCTGACTGCTCGCAGGAAGCACACACTGCGAGACACTTCCGATGGTGGTGCTGGGCTGAGCAAGACCAAAGCCACAGAGCAACAGCGCATAGAGCACCACAGCAATCACGAGATTCATTACGGGCCCACCCAGCATGATGATGATGCGTTTATACACTGGCAGGTTGTAGAACGCACGCCTTTCGTCACTGCGGTTCTGCTCTCCGGCATCACCGTCGACCTGAACAAGAGTGTCTGCACTGGTGGTACGGGCATCCTGCACCAAAGCCTGGAAGATGCCAGTGGTCGCTGTGCGCGCCTGAGCGCCGGAGCGGGCGGGCGGAAACATACCGGCCATCGAAATATAGCCCCCGAGCGGAATCGCCTTGACACCATATTCGGTTTCGCCACGGCGGCGAGAAAATATGGTGGGACCAAAGCCGATCATGTACTGGCTCACGCGCACACCGAAGCGCTTCGCCGGAACCAGATGACCGAGCTCGTGCAGACCGATGGATACAGCGAGACCCACCACCACGATGAGAATGCCGAGAGCATAGAGAAGAACGGTTTCCACGGCTTTATGTTAGTCGCGCGATCACGATAACCGGCTGTGCATCGGCTGAAGGGCACACCGAGTCTAGCGGGCCATGATTTTTGCTAACGAGAAACAGCCATGATGAGCTGATCCGCCTGCGCGCGCGCCCAACGCTCGGCCTCATAAACAGCGTCAAGAGTGGCACCCAGGGGCTGATGAGTCTCCACCACGGCCTGGACAGTATCGACAATGTCAAGGTATCCGATCTTGCCAGCGTGAAAGGCGTGAACCGCCTGCTCGTTGGCGGCGTTGAATACCGCAGGGAAAGTGGATCCGGCTTGCCCCACCTGTTTGGCCAAGGCAACCGCAGGGAAGACCTCGGCATCGAGTGGTTCAAAACTCCACTGACTCGCAGTGCTCCAATCAAGCGGAGCACCAACATCGGCAATGCGGTTAGGCCAATCCAGACCGAGTGAGATCGGCAGCTTCATATCGGGCGGACTCGCCTGTGCCAAGGTAGAACCATCAACAAATTCGACCATCGAGTGCACAATCGACTGCGGGTGCACGGTCACGTCGATACGGTCATAGGGAACACCAAAGAGCAGGTGGGCCTCAATGACTTCTAGGCCCTTATTAACGAGGGTGGCCGAGTTGGTTGTCACAACCAGGCCCATATCCCAC
Source organism: Rhodoglobus sp. (assembly GCA_051646885.1). GTDB lineage: Bacteria > Actinomycetota > Actinomycetes > Actinomycetales > Microbacteriaceae > Rhodoglobus. Next base: position 23,966 of record JBOFDJ010000019.1, on the reverse strand, counting down.
GTTGGATGCGCCAGTGTTTCGTGACGTGTGACCTCAGATAGCGACTCACGACTACGCCCGCGGAAGGGGCCCCCGGAGGCGGTTAAGACAAGCCGACGAACCTCAGCCTCAGTACCCGACCGCAAGGCCTGGGCAATCGCAGAGTGTTCGGAATCGACCGGGACAATCTGGCCAGGGCGCGCCAGGGCGGTCACCAAATCGCCACCCACGATCAGGCTCTCTTTATTGGCGAGCGCAAGACTAACACCGGTCGCAAGGGCTGCCAGAGTCGGGGCGAGACCCACCGATCCTGTAATGGCATTCACCACAACGTCAGCGGCGACATCCCGAACCAGGTCGCAGGCCTCGGTCGCACCCAAAGCGGTATGTTGCACGCCAAAGATCTCCGCCTGCGACATCATCGCCTCACGGTTGCTGCCAACAGCAAGCCCCACCACCTCAAAGAGTTGTGGATGAGAGGCGATCACTTCCAACGCCTGGGTCCCTACCGAGCCTGTCGAGCCCAAGATGATAACCCGCCGCATAAGGCTAACCGAGCCCAAGAATGTCAACGACGAATACCAGAGTGTCGGTACCACCAATACTCGGCGGGCGACCGGCTGCGCCATATCCTTCGCTCGGCGGAATAATCACGATGACCTGCGAACCGATATTCTGGCCTTCGATTGCCTTCGTGAAGCCAGCGATAACCTGAGACGTATTGAAGGGTGAGGGCTCACCCCGCGCCCAGCTCTCGTCAAAAATTTCTTTGGTGTTCCAATTGATTCCCTGATAGTGCACGATCACATCGGAGCCTGCAGGCACTACGGCCCCCTCGGCTTTCTTCAAGACGGCAATCTTCAGCTCGGTCGGTGGTGCCTCGGTGGGAATCGTGACCGTCGGGCGACCGTCTTCGGCAAGCACAACCGTCGGGAACCCGGGCGTAACCGGCTGGTCAACACCATTGGCTTTCGGTAGCGGCGGATTTGCGGGAGGTGCAGAGGAAGTAGCGACTGCCTCGATTGCGACAATATCAACCACAAAAACAAGATCCTGGCCGGGCTCGATCCCGGCCTCTTGGGAACCGGCCTCACCGAAAGCATCGGAGGGAGGGATAACCCCCACCACGCGCGAACCCACCGCGGAGCATGTCAGGACCTTGAGGAAACCCGGCATCAAACCCTGGGAAAGCGGAAAGGCACTCAGCGAGTCTTTTGTGTAGTCTGTACTCTCAATTTTGTCCCCGGTTGCGCCGTTGAGGATCGTGAAGTGCACGCTAATGGTGTCACCTTCGAGAGCTACATCACCATTGCCCTTGATGACCACTGTGCGTTCAGTAGAGGTGGCCGCGGTTGGCGAATCGAAGACTACCTTAGGCGCTTTCCCGAAATCACCCGTTGCCTTGACGGCAGCAGAAACCTTTCCGGAGGACGCTGGCGTGCAATTAGCAGACGAGGGATCCGATGTCGAACATGCAGCAAGAGAGACGATGAGTCCTGTGGTGATGAGCAGAGTAGTTGCGATGCGCACAAAGGCACCTTTCTTGTTGGAGGCCCAGGGGTAATCTTTGCGTAGTTTTCCTGTGCGCGTCGTGAGACTCACTGATGTGCAGTGATCGTAACCTCGTAGCGAACTGATCGCCACATCCCAGCAGTACGCTGAGGACATGAGAGTGGCTGTGCCCCGAGAGATCAAAGACAACGAGTTTCGTGTAGCAATAACACCAGCCGGGGTACAGGATCTTGTGGCTCATCATCATGAAGTTTTCGTCGAGACAGCAGCTGGCATTGGCTCGTCGATCCCCGACGAGGAATACGCGGCGGCGGGAGCTCGCATCACTCCTGACGCCGCCAGCACCTGGGAGCACGGCGAACTTATCCTGAAAGTGAAAGAACCTATCGCCATTGAGTACGACTACTTCCGGAAAGATTTGTTGCTGTTCGCCTATTTGCATCTCGCGGCTGAGGCTGAGCTCACTGCTGCGCTGCTGCGCGCATCGGTCACCGCCATCGCATACGAAACTGTGCAGCTGACCTCCGGTGCGCTGCCTCTCCTTGCGCCGATGAGTGAGGTCGCCGGGCGATTGGCACCCCTCGTGGGGGCCAACGCCATGCTCAGACCACACGGTGGGCCTGGTCTTCTCGTCTCAGGAGTTCCCGGAACTCGCCCTGCACAGGTGGTTGTCTTAGGAGGCGGTGTCGCCGGGAGCAGCGCGATTTCTGTCGCCATGGGTCTCGGTGCCGATGTCACCGTTCTGGATACCAATCTTCAGAGACTGCGCGAACTCGATGCTCAGTACTCAGGTCGCCTGAAGACCATCGCCTCCAATAGCGTCAACATCGAAACCTCCTTACTTGGTGCCGACCTGGTGATCGGTTCTGTTCTTGTCCCGGGTGCGAAAGCGCCCACGCTGGTCAGCAACGATCTCGTGTCGAGGATGAAACCGGGCAGCGTTCTGGTTGATATCGCTGTCGATCAGGGTGGATGTTTTGCCGACTCGCGACCAACAACTCATGCCGCGCCCACTTTTGACGTGCACAACTCACTTTTTTATTGTGTGGCAAACATGCCGGGAGCCGTTCCGCGGACATCAACATATGCCCTCACGAACGCGACCCTGCCCCCGGTGCGTGCACTGGCGAACCTCGGTTGGAAGCAGGCGCTACGGTCAGATCCTTCACTTGCCATCGGGCTGAATACCCATGCCGGAACCATCGTAAATCCCCAGATCGCTAGAGCCCATGGCTTCGATAACAGTCCGCTGAACGAGGTGCTGGCCTGAGGTCTTCCCCTCAACAAGGAAGAGAGAACTCAGGTGTCGGCAGTGGGAGGTAGGCACGACATGCTCCCGAATCCTGCTCAAGCCATACGGCATTCTCCATTGCGGTGAGAGGCGGAGGAAGCTGTCGTGAGCGTGTGAGAGCACGATAGTCGGCGATGGTGCACTGGTCGAAGATAACCTGGGCAATCGGTTTCAACGTCGGCAATAAGCCCCAACGCGATTGCCACTCTTCGACATCGCCAATAATCACTTGATCCTTTCGTATCGCGGAAATATCACAATCATCCAGCGTCTGCACTTCTAAACCTGTCGCGGCCAACTGTGTGGAAAGAGAAGCTGCTCGGGAGCTCACAATAACCCAGGGTAGCTCTCGCGACAGTGCATCAATTCTCGGCTCCGGCACCCTCCATCCAGGGCAGGAATCGGATGCCACCTGAACCCGATTACCTCTCCAACTACCCCCGCCCGGCGGGAGGGCACTGTCAAAACAAGCACCATCCCCACCAGCAAGCACGAACTCTGATTTGCTTGAGTGGCGCAGCAGAAGACGGCTAGGCACCAGTCCCGTCAGCGGGTTCACATCGGCCGTCAACCTCTGAGCGGCGAGGATCATGGTGATGCCTCGTGCCGGGCCATCTCGAAGAAGTCTGGAGAGCGTGCTGATAAATGCATCCCGATGTTCGGGAGGAAACCGAGACAGGAGCGAGTCGATGTCGTCAATAGCTGCGATGGTGTCGCGCGCATGCTCAAGATCGTGAAGGGCATCCCACGCTGCCGCGACAGTAGCAGGAACAAGAAGTCCATCACCAGCCATAACCCACACGGCTGTTGATTTTCCACTGCGTGGCGCACCAAGAACGAGAACATGGCCGTCGTCTCGAGGATTCCATGTGGCTATGGCACGACGCTGTTCCTGTGGCAGATCGCTGATCCCGAAGGCAATATTCCCAGAGGGAGCGGAAAGCTCTCGCTGTACTACGACCAGCGGTAAAGGCTCGCACCAGGGCCGACGCGGGAGTCCAGCACCCTGCCACCGCTGTGCAACCTCGATCGCATCGTTGGGGCTTGCCAGCGCGAACTGCACGATCTGGGGTTCCCTGCCGGCTACCGAGATAATGCCCCTACCCAGTGCCTCTACGGAAAGTTCAGCCGCAGCATCGGTTCCTATGACCGCTGTACTGTCAGCCCGGTTGTTGACTCTTAACGAGATGCGAAGATCAACATTCGCCAACACTCCATCACGAACGACTCCTGCCGGCCTCTGAGTGCACAACACGAGATGAAGCCCCAGCGACCGGCCTCGTGAGGCAATATCAACGAATAGGGGATGAAGATCTGGATGATCGGAGATCATGGCCGCAAACTCATCAATCACGATAACAAGTCTGGACAGAACCACCCCCGCAGTGTTCGCCGCCCGGATGTCTCGGGCACCTACCTCAGCAAGGATACGCTCGCGGTAGCGCAGTTCAGCCCGGAGGCTCACGAGCGCTCGACTGGCTTGCCTCGCGTCGAGGTCGGTGATGATACCCACGGTATGTGGCAACACCTCGAGCGCTGCGAAAGCGGAGCCGCCCTTAAAATCTATAAGCAAAAAATTCACGCATTCGGGTGAGTTTCGCGCGGCCATCGCGATAACCCACGAAATGAGCAGCTCACTTTTTCCGCTGCCTGTAGTGCCGCCAATAACCGCGTGCGGCCCCTGCGTGACAATGTCCAGAGTCACTGGCCCTGATGCATCAACAGCACATTCCACCGCCAGCGTCGAACTATCGGTTACGGACTCTGGTGATCGCAATAGGCCCGAGAGAGCTAAGGATTCGGGAAGGTCAAACCCGGGAGAAACCAGCCCTTCGCGCACAGCTTCACCACATATTTCGACTGCCCAAGCGCTAGCCGCTTCTCTCGAGACAACCGCAGCTCGCAATGATCTGCGCTGCTCTCGGTCGGGATGCTGGACGATCTCCGCACCCTGACCACCACCCACTCTGATCACCACTCGACACTCTCCCGGTAGATCGCTTTCCGCTCGACTTACCGCGACCAGCGCAAAAGCACGATCATCATCAAGCCCACCACATTCAAAGACATAACCGGATCGAACTGCGCGTCGCTGTCGATGCGGGAGCGTTTCACTCCACTGCGCATCATCAACTGCCGTGGCGATCCAGTGCGTGGCGGGAGAAAAGGCCCAAGCCAGTTGTAAGGCAACAGCCCGAGCCACGGCTGCAGCGTGCACCGTGGGTCCGCAGACTCCAATACCGAGTCGTGCATCAACAAGCACAGGAGCATCGGTGAGCTGCCCGGCGCGAATGTCAATATCCGCTAGCTCAGCATCCACTGATGAGCCCGGGGTCGTGGCCGTTCTATCGAACTGAAGTGAACTTCGAACAGTGCCCACCCCTACGGTGACCAACACCGCAGAACCCGTAGCCTTCCAGCGATAAGGATCGGCACCGTGACGGCTCACTATCTCTTCAGCGGCCGGGCTCAACTCGGCACGCTCTACACGCTCAGACGCGTGATACTGCTCAATTGCCGCAACAACCGTGCGCGCCTCGAGAGCAAATCTGGCCTGCTCACGTTTCACCGAGCGACGAGCCCCGAAACGAGAATCAGCAAAGCTAGCGAGTGCGGTAATCGGACCAAGGACAGCAAACAGTAGAGCAAACGGCGAACTCGTGACGAGCCACAATGCAAGAGCGGCAACCACGGGTGCCAGACTCGCGATAAGAGGAAAGCGAAAAGGCAGCGGCGCATCAGGAGGCCGTGGAGCGCTGATCCTGCGCGAAGGGGACATACTCACGAGCCGTAAGCCAATCATGCGCCACGACCTTCTCGGAGTTCGACAAATACTGTCGTGGAATGTCCACGTCAATCCGCAACGCTGCGGAGAAGAAGAAGTGAGAAGCTAGAGCAGGAGCGCCCGCAAGACCACCTCTGCGATTAGCTCACGATGAAGAATTGTTCCCCTATCTCGATACGCGTGCCCCGGACCACTCGATACCGTTTAGCCGGATCACAACGCTTCGGCTGCACCTCAGGCTCGCGAACGACCGTACCGTTACCAGAGAAACGATCACTGACCCAGAAACTACCACCCTCCTGCCCAAACTGCAGATGAGTCTTAGATACCGATTTTCCCGGATCAATAATCGTGACCAGAGTGTCAAAGTGTTCACTCGGCTCGGGAACCGGGTGGCGACCAACCAATCCCGTGCCAAAGACCGTGACACTCTCTCCCGTACTGAACTGAAGCACGAAGCGTTCGCCCTGCGGGGTGCGACTGACGATGCGGGTCTGCTCGATATCACCGTCATCAACGCTGCTGACATTGCTGCTCAAGGACGACACCTGGGCGATGCTGACCGGAACTTCGCCCACTTTCGCTAGAGGAACATTCCCAGCCAGCGGTTCATGCAACCGACTATCACGCTTAGGAGCTACATAACTAGTGTCGCGCTCCTCCGCGGAAGAGACCTGCACCGCTGCAGAGCTCCACGGGTACGGCATTTCTGCCCTAACGGCAGAACCACACTCGCCACAAAACATAGCTCCAGAAGGAAGATCAGCACCGCACTGAAAGCAGCTCACAACTTTTCTCCACCCTCTCTTCGCGCCGAGTTTTTGATACGAGAAATTCCCAGCGAGCGCAGCGATATTCGGGTCCGGAGACGCTGCCACCTACTCAGATCTTGGTCGAGTGAGGCTTGCAGCTCGTCTACTGCATCCCACACGCTGTCGGCGTCAGCTTCGGTAGAAGTCTCAGGAGCAAAAACGGCGCGGTCAGTAATCATGGCAAGAATTTCGGACCTCTGGCCCCCCGCTACGGCGGCAACCTGGCTACGGGTCGCGGATGCCACGGGAGTAAGTCCATGATCGGCAACGGCATCTTCAAACTCTCGCCAGCCCCCTGTGATCCGGTGGATCGGGCTGGCAGCACGGCGGCGCAGCCGTCTTCGACGCATTTTCGCGGCAATCACCAGAAGAAAAGGAGACAGGAGGACCGCGACTGCCACCACAACCCAACCGATAACCCCAAGAACAGCAAGAACGACCTGCAAGACGAGGTTCACCTCTGGGGCCTGCTGCTGCTCCGAATCTCGAGTGATTTGACGTTCCAGCGTGTCGGACTCCACAAGCGGCGGAGGAACGATGGTCTGTGGGCGCGCCACCTGCGTCTTGTCCTGAGGAATTTCCTCGGGGATCTCCCGTATCGGTGGCGTGGGGTCGATCGTAACCCAGCCAAATTTCGCGGTATGGATCTCTATCCACGCCGACACATCGGAGCCGGTCACTTGAGCACTCGACGGCACAAAACCGAGCACCACACGCGCCGGAAAACCTATCTCATGGGCCATCACAGCAGCCGCGACCGCATATTGCTCGGCGTCACCGATCATACGGGGTTCAGTGAAAAGCTGGACAATACGATCAACAGCGTGACCAGAGCGGCTCGCTGGTTGATCGTCTTCGACACCGTGGCTGATGTAGCCATCTTTTCGCAGCCCACTCAGCATGGCCACCAATCTGGGGCCGGGGCCAGTGACACCAGTCGTGTACTGATCAAGAGTGGCAATAAGCTCATCCGGGACTTGTGCGGGCGCGGGTACGGATGCCGATCCCGGTTCAAGAGCGGAAAACTCTGCCGCGATGGGCTGGGCAGGAACCACCGCGGTGACCGTATACGCATCACCCCGAGAAAGTCCACCCACCACCGCGGCCGTTCCTGAGGTGTTGTTGTAGTAAAAATCGTCACGAAGACGCGCTGTGTCACCGCTGGTGAAATCAACAGATTCGACTAGTCCGATGGTAGGTACCCACACCCCCTGATACTGACCAATCGTGATGCTGACGGTCTCTTCCCGACCGGAGACACCAGACTGGTCGACAGTCGAAGGAACCCGGACGAATGTGCCAGATTCGCTCGTCACCTGCTCGCTGCCCACCGCGTAAACAACACCATCATAGGTATCGAGGGTTGCCAACCGGATTCGAGAACCCTTCGGCAACCCCCTCACCTCGAAAAGAGGAACCTCGGCCAGCGCTGGCTGCCAGTAACTGCGGAACCCCGAAAGCGGACTGACATAATCCCGTGGGTCGAAAGGCTGAACAAGTGCTGTACGCAGAACAGATCGATCAGCGCTTGGCGGGAACACTGATGCGGCGACAGCGGCAACTCCGGAGGCCACCGCCATCAGCGCCAGGGCGCTGATGAATGTCTGAAATCCGGAAACGATCCAACCGGGCACACTCCGTGTAGTTTTGCTCCGTCGAGCTGAGGCCGGCAGGGCACGAATTGAGCCCTGCCGACGATACCAACGCAACCATAACAACCACAACAACAATCCAACAAAGAGGGTTATTGGAGCCCACAGGGATTGATCGGAAGACTGGGGCCCCAGCGCCGTAGCAGCAACAAAAACCACAATCGGTGCCACCACAGCAAGTTCAGGACGTGGAGCCCGAAGGGCAACGCTGAGACCCACAACAGTGCTGCCCAGAATCAGCACCAACGCAGGAACAAGTAACGCCTGATAGTCGCCGACCGGAAGCGTAATGGTCAGCAACTGCTTCCAGGAAAGGGCGACACCGGCGACAAGCTCACGCAGACCCTCAATCGTTGAGAAAACTCCGTTCTGTGCACTTCCGGGAACTGCTAACGGAACCCCAATCAACAGGAATACCGCAGCCGAAAAAAGCATGATGAGCGGAGATTTAAGTTGAAAATAGGCCCCAAAAATCGCCACTGCTGAGCCGGCAGCAAGTGCGACGATAACAAGAATCACCAGAGAGGTACTGCGATAAATTGGCCAGAGCGCCGTGGCAGCGATCAGAGTGCAGATCCACAACATCATCGTATTGACGAGGGTGAAAGTCACACCTGCTTTCCGCTGCGCAGGCGCAGACTCAGGCACCGGATTCATGCCGCCGCGGCCCTGGCGAGTGACTGGGTGAGATCGTTAAGGTAGCCAATGGTCAGAACGCTCAGGCCCGCGACCCGACGAAGTCCTGGCGCACTGTGCGGGTCACACACCACAGCGATAACCTCGACACCGAGCGCGAATTGGGTGGAAGCCGCTCGTAGCTGCTGAGAGCTAGGCTCTGATCCACACACGAGAAACGCGACAGAGACGCCACTTGTCTGCTCCCCGGTAACCCGCGCCAGGCCAGTGATCGCAAGCGCAGACTCGCTGGCCTCCACCGAAGCAAGATCATCGAGTAGACGCCCACGACTGAGCGTAGACACAGAGCGGACGGCAGAGAGCTGAGGTTGAGTAAACCGTGGACTGCTCTCGCTGACCACCACCGTAACGGCACGAGTATCTCTGATGGCACGAACCCCCAAAGATCCAGTGACACTCACCGCGAGTTCGAATTCATCATCACTCGCATAGTCTGACGCCGCAAGACTCAAAGCAATCACAAGATGACTGCGCCGGGTCTGCTCAAACTGGCGAACCATATGAGTTCCGGTTCGTGCCGTCGATTTCCAGTGAATGTTTCGACGTTCGTCGCCCGGCATATACTCCCGCAGTGCATGGAACGAGACATCGTTACTCGATAAATCACGTGTCGGATTTCCCTCAAGATCGCGGATCAATCCCGTACTCATGCTAGGAATTCCCACTGTGCGAGGGTGGATGAACAACTCCGCGACTCCGGTCCAGGCTAACTCGCGACGAATAAGCCCAATCGGATCTGCTCGGACGGTTCTTGCCGGTCCGATCCGAATCACACCCCGTCGTTCGGTCGGGATGGTGAACTCGTGAACAAATTCAGCACCCCTGCGTAAACCAGGCACAGCAACTTCAGCCACACCATTCCCGACAGGAATCTCGAGAAGGGCACCCCAATTTCGTCGGCGACCACCATGGGACACCATCACAGCACCGGTGGCCCGCTCACCAGCGACAACTCTATTCCGGGCTACAGCCAGACGAACCTGGAGGGGTGCGCGGCCCACAAGATAGATCAGCGCAGTGACGATAAGAGCCGCGCCGACAAAACCCACCGCAACAAGTTCATGCCATCCCAGAGAGTAGCCCAAGAAAAGAGCCAGTGGCACCATCACAAGAATCGACCACCCCAGCGGCGTCACCACTGAGGCCGCCTTCCCTGATAAGCCTCGTAGAAAGTTCCCGAGAAACTGGACACAGCGCACGAGAATGATGATGACGTTGGCGAGTCCCCCGAGGCGCTCGCGTACCACGCTCGTGCGTGCAGTGCCGGGCACGGAATTCCCGGTGATGGTGACCTCACGCCTCCTTGTGCGACCCAGCATTACATCGATTTTCTCTCACTAGGAGGCGCCGTCTCGATCAGGATTTGATTCATGATGTTCTGCGATGTCACCCCGTCAAATTCAGCCTCCGAATCGATGACGAGTCGATGCGCGAGCACAGGCTCAGCAAGGGCCTTGACGTCATCCGGGATCACGTAGTGACGGTTATTAGCGGCGGCCAGGGTCTTTGCTGTGCGGATCAACGCCAGCGCGCCACGCACGCTGGCCCCGAGACGCACTTCAGTGGTGCTGCGAGTCGCCTCGACAAGTCGGCTCACGTAATCGTTGATAGTCGGATCAACATGAACAGTACGAGCGAGTTGCGCCATCTCTTCAATCACTTGGGCGGTGACGATCGGAGCGACCGTAGCCTCATGGGCTTTTACTCCTGCGCCCTCAAGAATACGCAGCGTCGAGGAATGGTCAGGATAGCCAATAGACGCTTTCATAATGAAACGATCAAGCTGCGCCTCGGGAAGGCGATACGTTCCCGCCTGTTCAATAGGGTTCTGGGTTGCGATGACCATGAATGTCTCTCCTACCGGGTGAGTGACACCGTCGACGGTAACATTTCCCTCTTCCATCACCTCAAGCAGGGCTGACTGAGTTTTGGGACTAGCTCTGTTGATCTCATCGGCCAGCACAATATTGGCAAAAATTGGTCCAGGATGGAATTCAAAATCGCCGATCGATTGATTGTAAATACTCACCCCAGTGATGTCACCAGGGAGAAGATCTGGCGTGAACTGAATCCGGCTACTGGTACCGGCGACGGTCTGCGCAATTGCCCGCGCAAACGAAGTTTTGCCGGTCCCAGGAAAATCTTCAAGAAGCAGGTGCCCACCGCTCAACAGCGCGGTGAAGCCGAGGCGAATCACAAAATTTTTACCCAGAAGCACCTGATCGACGTTAGCAACCAGCTTGGAAAAAGTGTCGGAAAACCAGGTCGCCTGTTCCGCTGTCATGGTCATGCTGTGGTTTCCCTCGTCAGATTTCTTGTGCTCGCGACGGCAGCACTGGTTGGCTTAGTCATAATCAGTTCCGTTATAGATCTTCGTGTAGGTCTCTGCATTGGCCGTGACGCGAATAGTCAGCTGCGGCTCATCAAGAAGACTGGCGTCAGCATGGCAGGTGGTGTCGTCCCCAGCGACGGTAAAGACACTGGGCGGAGCGCCACAGGCGTACTCAACCAGAGAATATCCCCTCGGCAAGCCATCCCACCGGAATGTACCACTATTGCTGATCTGCGGATCGTCAGGCACAAAGGTCAATACTCCGGTCACCCGAGGGTCGACAGGGATCCCCAACGGGAAAGCCTGTGACCAGTTCGACTGGCAGATCGGAACCGAATCCCAGGTGCGACAGGCTCGCAACTCGACGGCAATTTCTTTACCGTACTGAAGTCCATTCGCGGTCAGAAACGAGCCCAACGCCACAGCTTGACTGGGCGTCGCAGGAACATCAGGCCCAATGAGTCGATAAATAACAGTGATATCGTCCGTCAGAGACTCCCCGTCTATGCTGCCGCCGCGAAGTTGAAAATCGAACACATCCTCCCCGTTGAGAACAGGGCCAGAACCGGTATCGATCTCGGTAATAACTCCGGGCGCAGTATGCGCGACCACAGCAGGGCTGGGCGTGCAACCCTGGTCGTTGACAGCGAACACCAGCAAAGAATATCGAGCGTCTGGCGCGAGATCTGAAAACTGTGCGGTTAGGCCAGTAGTGGAACCAAGCACCACAGCACCACGAGCGGTAATCGTCCCATCTGCAGCACAGGAGGGGGCTGAACCTTTATACGCGGCAGCCCGATAACCGGTGATCGGCCTCCCGTTTGCCGTAAAGACACCAGACCAGTCGAGTTTCATCTCGTTATCATCAAGTACAGTCGCGACTGGTGAACCGGTGGCGACCGGCGGTCCGGCTGGCACATCCGACCGAGGCTCGCTGGTGTTCCACACAGAGAGCGCGGTGAACGCAGCGTTACGCGGGCTCACGGTATAGGTCACCGGAGCACCATTGTCTAATTTCCAGCCAACTGAAAGCGTGTCAACAGTGCAGGTCGCACCGCTACAGACATCCTTCGCCGCAAAGTCTGCCGAGAAGCCGCCTACAGATAAGAGGTATTTTTCGACCGGAGAGCCGCCCGCCGGCGTGACAACAGCATTCCACGTGATCGTGAGGCCCCGATCACGTGCCACAGAACTCAGCTGAGTGGGGGCAAGCGGAATTACATCAGACCACAAAGGAATGTCGAACCTCAGAGGATCCGATTCTCCTACGGCATTGGTGGCGACCACAGAGACAATGACCGAGTTTTCAGGGCCATTTCCGGAAGTCGGGATCACACAGGTTGTTCCCGTGCACTCTGTGACACTGACCTCAGCAGAGCCTCGCGTTGCCGTCACGCGATACTTTGTGACAGGAGAATTATTGGATGCGCCGGCATTCCATCGCAATGCAATCGTTTTATCAGCGAACCCTGTAGGCACAATATTGGCCACCGGATCCGGCCTGTCTTGAATTGAGATCCGCACGGAGCCCCACACATAACGGTCAGCGTCGTTGCTTGAATCCGCCACCTGATATTGAAGGTTTACGTCGCCAGGACGTGCACTCTGCGCCACAGTCACAGCCAATGTCGTATTGTCGGCATTAGGTTGGATCTCGACCCCAGTGGGAAGCGAATCCCCATTGAGACCTCGAATACTGGTCACCCGGAGCGCTGAGGCAGGGAAAGGGTTAGTCGCGGCATCGTTACCGAGAACATCCACCACGGTTGTTGCACCACGGCGCACCACAGCAGTGTCGGCAGCTGGGACCAAAAGTGGTCGGGTCGAGGGCACAATATTGAGTTGGACACGCCCAGTACTGTCCTGACTGACGTTATCGCGCACACCAAGCGAGATCACGGAAACACTACCCTTAGAGGCCTGATCATTTGCGCGTAATGTCAGAATGGTGCCCTTGAGTGTCGACTGAAATCCCTCCGGAAGAGGATTCAGAATTGAGTACACCAACTCATCACGATCTTTCGGGTATGGATAATCGGTAAGCCTCAGTAGATCAATATCTTTTTCTTGGCCTGGTTCAAAATCGATGACGGCACCGCTGAAAACCGGCGGCAGATTGTCTCGTGGAGTCACCGTAATCGGAAGAACAAGGATCGACGTCCTCCCGCTTGGATCACTGGTCGACGCGGCATCCGTGACTTCGAAGGAGATCGAGGCCGGTCCAAAATAACGATCCGCTGAAACGAATTTCAGTGTGTCTTGATCCACCACCAGATCGCTGCCATTCGAATGAGTGGCCTGAACAGTGCTTGAGTCGGTGAGTCGTACTTTCTTACCACCGACCGCAATGACGTAGTCATTGAGATTGATAACGAGCTCAGATTCGCTTGTCACTTTGAGGGCGGGAGCGCGACGATCAATCTGCGGTAAAGCATCGTCAAGACCGGGCACCCTAATAAAGGCGAAACTGAAGACAGCGGCATCATCAGGATGAGTCACCCTGAAGGGAATGATCTGGCTTTTATCCGTGACCTTAACCTCGATGCGCTTATCGCCAGTCACGCGCGCATTTGCCGACATCCCGGGATAGATCGCCAGCGCAAGCGAACTCGAGTCACCATCAGCAAAGAATACGTTCGCTAAGACATCCACCGTCACACGTTGACGATCCAACACATCCGAAAGAGTCAGCACCGAATCCGCAACCACGGGGTAGGCCAAGGGTGCGCTAGCATCCACGTTCACGCGAATAAAGTTTTGACTGCTGCCACCATTATCATTCTCGATGGTGTATACGAGCCCATAGCTCCCCGGCTCCGGCGGCGGGGTAATGTCAACGACATCGCTGCCCACAAGTTTTGCTGTTGTTTTCTTATCATTCGGTACCACCCGAGTGATCTTCAGCGGACTGCCATCGGGATCGGAATCATTTGCCAGTGCCTGAACTGACACAGTGACTCCAGGGCGAACCGTAACCTCATCAATGACCGCAACCGGGTTGCGGGCACCCTCCACACGTGGGCTGATACCGATCCGCACTATCCCGACAGCTCGCGCGCCGAGAGAGTCGATAACCGTGTAGGTGAATGTGTCTGTTCCTGCCGAATAATCGCCAGCTTGGTAGAGAAAAACATCTGCCTCGACAGCCGACACAGAACCCTTCTCAGGATTAGTGGACTGCCCGATCAACAGCACCGAATCCCCGTCGGGATCAATTCCGGCGAGCGGGATGCGAATACTCACCTTCTCACCCGCAAGAACTCGGGCGGTCACCGCTGTGGGAACGGGAGTGTTGTTAGTGGCAACATCAATTTCACGAACAGAAATCCGCACCAGTGCGGTCGCAAACTGTCCATCAGGGCCTGTGACTCGATATGTTGCCGTGAAATTTCCTGTTTTACTGGGTGCGAGATATCGCAGCTGACGTCCAGAGGCAAAGAGCAACCCGGAGTCATCGAGCAGTGGTTGCTCCAGGGTAGGCTGAAGCGTCAGATCAAGACCATCCGGATGTTCATCATTAGCAAGAACCGGAATATCGATGGACTGCCCTACCCGAACCGTAATGGCATCATCGTTGGCGATAGGCGGCTGCACCCGGCTGAGCGCGGGAATCTCGATGACGGTGATAACACCTTCAGCCTCGGCCAGCCCGTTGCTAATTCGGTAATTGAAAGAAACTGAACCGTTATCAAGAGGCCTATCAAGGCTGACCTGCACAATACGTTGATCAAGTATCTCTGCTCGTACACCCGAATTGCCGGGAATATTCATCAGACCGGTGACCAGCAGCACGCCTCCCGCTGGATCGGCGTCTGTGCCCGCCACATCGATCTGCTCGCTGTGAAGTGTCCTCACGAAAACAGTTTTCGGCACAGCAATAGGCTTAGTGCTCGCATCGGGAGGTGAGGCAACATCGACTCGGATAAGACCGGTGGCCGTCACCGTTCCGTCAGTGACGACGTACTCCAGATAGTGGCTGCGAATCTGATCACTGATGAACCGGAATGTGCCACTGTCGTAACTCGGTGTGAGAGTGACATCAGGCTTGGCAGGAACACTATTGAGCCGCACAACACCGGAGCCACCCCGGACGTGCTCAAGGGGGGAAATGGTCTGCTCTTGGCCAGCGTAGGCCAGGATAACAAAAGGATCCGCGATGATATCGACTTCGCCTGCGGCTGCTACCGCAACAGACATGGCACCGGAACCCTCGGCAGAACCGTCAGAGACCACAAGAGAAATAGTGACGGAACCTGTGGTACCGACTCCGTTCGAATAGATAACGGTCCCTGTTGGCTTAGAGCTAACGGTATCGGGTGGAGCAACCGTGGCACCGGTAAGGTAAAAAGCATCGCCATCTGGATCCACCCAATCGCCCAGCACTTGCGCTGTCACGCGACCCCCGGACTGGACTCCCGCCAGCGTTGATCTCACCTGCTCAGGTGGAGCATTCTCTCCCGGGGCGCGGATGTCGACGACAACGACCGCCGTCGCGCTGCCACCTCGACCATCCGTGATGGTGTAAGGAAAAGAGATCTGACCTGATGCTGAAGCCGGAAGAGTGAGTTGAATCTGTTGTCGTTCATTAATGAGGTCAACCCGCCCAAGAAAAGAATCAAGGGCAGGAAGGTCACCGACAATCAGCACATCGCCATTGGCATCGTAGTCATTGAGGAGCACGGGAAGCACCGTGGAACGCCCAGGGCGAGCCCCGAAAGAATCGTCAACGGCTACCGGTGGGGCCTGAACCTTCTCAACCGCGGGGTCTACATCGGGATCGTTCTGCTGCTCATCAGGTTTTTCTTGGTCGGGAGCGATGAGCTTATCCCAGTTATTGATCAATTCACCTTCGCGCTGCACCGCCCAGCTTCGACCAGTGCGCTTGTCATTGAGCAGAACACGATCACCATTAGTGACAAAGGAGATCTGGGCATTGGCCGTCACCGAGGGAAGACTCAGTGTGGTTGGCTCACCAGTATCGTCGCGGCATCGTCGCCAGTTTTGTCCATTCGTCCAGGCTGCGAACTCACAGCCCTCTAGCGCCAGGGGTCGGGCAGCGGTTCCCGACTGCCCATCAACCAGAGCCGCCGCGCCAGCTCCATTGAGTGGGACACTGATCAGTCCACCGGAATGGCTGAGTAGCACTCTGTCTCCCTCAGTACTCGGCCACTGCAAAGCCATAGGCTCGTTGGCATCACTAAAGCCACTCAGATCGACTGTTCGCCCCTCGAGATACAGCTGGCGTGTTTGCGAATCCAGGATGGCCCAACGACCTCCGACCGAAGTAATCGACAGCTCGGAGTCAGCGGCACCAATCCTCACCGACTGGCTGGATTCGACATCATCAGAGACAGCGGCGTCCATGCTGTAGAGCAAATTTGTCGCCGGTGAATAGGCGGAAAGCCGCCCCTGCGAATCCACACTGACCATGGCATTAGCTCCAAGGCTGAGCAAAGATTGCGACTTAGAGTCGAATGTGACCAAACTCCCGGCATTGACTATCCACAGCTCACCGGTACCTCGCTCGAAGACCACGGTATTGTCGCCGGCAAGAAAAACCTCAGGCTGATTAGGAGGAAGCGGAACACTGTCAGTGACTCGAGACGTTGCCGGATCGACAACATCGAGTTTGTTTTCCGAACGATCAAACAACAACACGGTATCTGAGTGCTGCACAACATCCACATCGTTGCCTGTCGTGGCAACAACCGTGTTGAGTTCAAGGATTTCAGTGTTGGCTCGGCCGATAGCCTGCTGCTGGCTATTGGCTACCCACACGGAACCGTCTCCAAGGTCGAGACGTTGAGCTGTGTATCCGGTCGATACAATGGCGACTGTGGCTACCACAGCAGTAATAACGACACCGCTAGTCGAACTCACCACAAATGAGGCGTGAGTAGCCAACCACTTTTTCACCCCCAACCTGCCATCATCACGAATTGTCCACACACTTTTCGCCACTCGCAACGCCATCCGCACCAGCACGAATGACCGTCACGGTGATGCAGACTCGTTCACCTGGATCAGCATCGTATGTAAACTCAGGGCTGCGTTGCACGCTCGACTGCCCGTCACCGGTAGTAATCTGATACGAGTCTGTCGCCGCGATTCCCGGGTCTTTCCAAGTAAAAGTAACAGCACCGCCGGAGGTAGTGGCTTGAATGTTCGACACCACGGCAATCTCAGTCGAACTTGACCCCCGGAAGCTCACGACGAGTGTGATCACTAGTCCGACAATCAGGACAGCCGCCACTATCACGACACCAATGAGTGTGCGAATATCTCGCGGCTCCTGGGCCTTGATAAGGCTCGTTGTTTTACGACCTGATCGTGAATCACGGATGACCGTGCCAATACTGCTGTACGGCTCAGGATCTGGGGAACCTCGTCGGAGCCGCCGACGCTGGGAGACCGAACTGGCATTCACCCCGCCGCTACGAATCCGTGTGCGATCCTCAAGGTTTGAGGCGGTCGATAGTGCCCACTCATCGATCACAGCTTCGACCGGAGTCTGAGGCATTCCCATCTCAGACTCGATCGCCTGAAATTCGTGAACAAGCTCAATAATGCTGCTGTGTCGCATCTCGGCTTTGCGTGACATCGCGCGAATAAGAGCCCGCTCTACACTCGCAGGGACATCACTGCGACCTATGGTCTGAGGCTTCGCGCGGTTGATCCGCGATATGAGGTCAGCGGAGTTATTGGATTCTCCAGGAATTTCAAAGGGCGAACGTCCTGCAAGCAAGGAATATATCGTGGCGGCGAATGCCCAGACCTCCGAGGTGACCGTACCTGAGGTCTCATCCATCAGCACCTCGGGTGCCGACCACGGTATCGACATTCCCACAGTCTCAAGAAATTCCGATTCGCCGAGCGTGGAAGCGATACCAAAATCAGAGAGAACGGGATGCCCATAAGCGGTGGTGAGAATATTCGATGGCTTGATATCACGGTGCAATACCCCAGCACGATGAGCTGTTTCGACAGCGCTACCGATTTTCACGGCAATCCGGAGCACCTCAGCCACCGGAAGCCGCTCAGTGCGATAGCGCTGACTCAACGACGATGAACATAACTCCATTACGAGGTAGGGGCGGCCGTCGGATGACACGCTGGCCTGATACACAGTCAAGATGGAGGGATGCGCACTGAGCTGGGCCATAAGGTTTGCCTCGGCCTGGAACATCTGTCGAACCTGATCGTTAACCACCTCGCTGAGCATGACCTTCACGGCAACCTGACGGCGCGGCATATTCTGCTCATACAAGAAGACGTCGGCGAAGCCACCGGAACCCAAGACATGGACATGGGAGAACCCGGGAAGGACGGGAGGAGCGGAGGGCAAACGGCGCGCCACAGTCACCTCCGGTTTCGGGTCAGATTCCTTATTCTAGGCAGGTGTTAGGCCATCTGAACCGGGATCGCCCCCGAAATGGGGGCTCCAGAGCCCCCTGTTTTACACGCGAACCACCAAAAAATACTTGCTACCGCAGGTGGCTATACGCCATGCGGACGAGGTGCCGTATCCTCGACGTCGATCACCTCTGGGGCCTCAAGAATATCGACGACAACGACAGTAACGTTGTCTCGGCCCCCTGCGGCCAGTGCCGCGTCGATCAAAGCAGTTGCAGCCTCCTGGGGACTAAACTCAGCGGAAAGATGACTGCGAATGTGACCATCGCTGACTTCTTTCGTCAGACCGTCAGAGCAGACCAGTAAGCGCAAGCCCGCGAACACCGGCAGCATCAAAAAGTCAGGACGAGGCTTCACGTTAAAACCCACCGCACGCGTAATGACGTTGCTATCGGGATGATGCTCAGCCTCCGCGCGGTCAAGCAGCCCAGATTCAACCAACTCTTGTACCACTGAATGATCGGTGGTGACCTGAGAGAAATCGTTCGGCGCACAGCGATAAACACGACTGTCGCCGATGTTGAAGACAACGAAATAAGGATCGCTATCTTGCAGCGTCAGAGCAGCACCAGTGACGGTAGTTCCGACACCAAGCTCACTCTCTCCGGCGATACTGCTGATATCTGCGGTCGCCCGCTCGAGTGCACGTTCAATGGTGCGCGGGGCGAGAAAATCAGCGCCGACAACCTCGGCGAGTCGTTCCACAACAGCTGCACTAGCGAGATCACCAGCAGAGTGCCCGCCCATGCCATCCGCCACGGCGAACAATGGCGATTTTGCCACATAGCTATCTTCATTTGCCGCCCGACGTAAACCTGTATTAGTAGCAGAGGCCCACGCTAACCGTAGCTTCGCGTCTGAGCGACCAGGAATGCTAACCTCGAGGCCTTCATTATTGGAACCGATTTCGGTCACGGTTTCCTTTCTTTCTGATTTAGCCGAGGCGCTGCATGGCAAGAATGTACAGAATGTTTTCGTCACCAATATCTACCAGCGTTCCCGGTGAGACAACCACCGACTCGCCCTGTCGCAGTTTTCGCGGAATACTTCCCGGCAGCATGACCACGGAACCGTTCGTCGAATGCAAATCAGTGACCACAACAGAAGAACCAACTTGACGCAGCTCCAGGTGAGTTCCGGAAACTTCATTTTTGGGTGATGAAACTCTGAGCAACACAGGTGTGATGTTGGGCAATATTCGCGGATTCATGGGCCGACGACCGAGCCGCACTGGTCGATCAAGGGCAACAGGTTCTCCTTGATCACCCACCCGAAATCTGTAGGGTCCGAATGGGGCGGAATGGGGCAGGGATTGCACTGTCGAGGAAACACCGTAAACCTCTGTTGGGAGTTTCTTGCCGGAGAAACTGCCCGCTTTATCAAGAAGACGCAACGACAGGATCGTGTCAGCAGCATCAGGCTCACCGCCGCCGCTACCGGGTGCACGTATGGGGGTGGGCCGAGTGTCGTCGACATCCACACTCATGGGCGCACCACCGCATGCGCTGTGAGCTTTTGTGCGGACATAACCATTAACCTAGCCACAATCGAGACTTGTTGTCTTATACCGCTACGCCCGATTTCGTAGGATATCTCGCAAAATTCATTCGAAATCATTTGTTACTTAGCATATACGGTGCAAAAATCGTTTCATGAGCCTCTCCCCACGTGCCCCTGCTCCTCGCCCGATCCATCTTGATGCGATCTCCAAGGGAATTATCGAGCAACTACAGGTGGATGGGCGTCGCTCTTACTCTGAGATCGGGAAGGTTGTTGGCCTCAGCGAGGCGGCGGTGCGCCAGAGGGTTCAGAAACTGACCGATTCTGGGGTTATGCAAGTGGTTGCGGTGACCGACCCCATGCAATTGGGTTTTTACCATCAAGCAATGATCGGCATTCAACTCACTGGCGATGCGACCTCAGTGGCCGAAAAACTCAGTGCGCTGCCCGCCGTTGACTATGTTGTGCTAACTGCGGGGAGCTTCGACATTCTCGCCGAAGTGGTGTGCGAAGACGACGAAGAGCTTATTGACCTTCTCAACAAGCAGATCCGTTTGATTGACGGCGTGCAATCCACGGAGACTTTCGTCTACTTGAAACTGTATAAGCAGCTCTATAACTGGGGTACGAGATAGTTATGACCCTGACTCACGCTCGGGTCACGACCCTCACCGAGGCTGATCTGCAGCAGAAGGCAAAAGATCATCTCTGGATGCATTTCTCCCGCCAATCGGGGATGGAAGAGGCCCGCGGTGTCCCCATCATCACCAAGGGCGACGGTCATCACATCTGGGATAGCAGAGGCCGCAAATACATCGACGGTCTCAGTGGGCTCTTTGTTGTCAACGCTGGCCACGGTCGCAGGCGACTTGCCGAGGTCGCTGCCCGACAGGCCCACGAGCTTGCATTCTTCCCGCTATGGTCGTACGCGCATCCCCAGGCCATTGAGCTTGCTGATCGGCTGGCCTTCTATGCACCGGGCGACCTCAATCGGGTGTTCTTCTCAACGGGGGGTGGCGAGGCGGTCGAAACCGCGTTCAAACTTGCTAAACACTATTGGCGACTCCAAGGCCGACCCAGTAAATACAAAGTTATCTCCCGCGCGGGGGCTTACCATGGCACGCCTCAGGGTGCGCTGTCCATCACGGGGATTCCGGCGATAAAAAACATGTTCGAACCACTACTACCCGGGAGTTTTCACGTTCCCAACACAAACTACTATCGCGCGCAAGACATGGGTTTCGTGGGCACCGAGGTGGAGTTCGGTGTGTGGGCGGCGAATCGAATTGACGAGATGATCCAGTTCGAAGGACCAGAGACCATCGCAGCACTTTTTCTCGAACCAGTGCAGAACTCAGGTGGATGCTTCCCGCCACCGCCGGGGTACTTCACACGCGTCAGGGAAATCTGCGATAAGTACGACGTCTTGCTGGTCTCCGACGAGGTGATCTGCGCATTCGGTCGACTCGGTCAATTTTTTGGCTGTGATGCCTACGGCTACGTGCCAGATATGATCACCTGCGCAAAGGGGATGACGAGCGGCTATTCCCCTCTCGGGGCGACGATCATCTCTGATCGCATCTACGAGCCTTTCAAGAATGGTGCGACCTCGTTTTGCCATGGATATACCTTCGGAGGGCATCCGGTGTCTGCAGCGGTCGCTTTGGCGAATCTCGATATTTTTGAGGAGGAAAAACTCAACGATAGGGTCAGAGAGAACTCACCGCTGTTGCGAAAGACACTGGAAAGACTGAACGAACTGCCCATCGTGGGAGAAGTGCGGGGCGATGGATACTTCTTCGGGATTGAGCTTGTCAAAGATAAGGCGAGTAAGACCACCTTCAGCGATGAGGAATCCGAACGATTAATACGAGGTTTTCTCTCGGAAGCGTTGTTCGACGCTGGGCTACACTGCCGCGCCGATGACAGAGGTGATCCGGTTATTCAGCTCGCTCCCCCGCTGACGATCGGGCCACCTGAATTCGATGAGATCGAAGGGATCCTCCGCTCAGTATTGATCGAGGCCTGGTCGCGGCTATGAGGTCGAAGACATCGTCATCTGCTGCTGCGCTTATGGTGCGGGGTGGAGCCCGAGCACCCGCAGTGGTCTAGGCAATACCTTGGCCCCGTGCTGCATCCCGAGCCGGTGCCATCCCCAGGATAGAGTCATGAGCGTGAGATTTTCAGAACCGCTCGCGCACCATCAGCGGTCCGGGCGGCGGCGGATCAGCCCGGTACAGCTCGTTGTGCTCGCCTGTGGTGGGCTCGCCTTACTCGCCGTAGGAGCAACCGGAGTCTGGGTTCTCACGCACCAACAACGAGTGGCAGATCAGTTTACCGTCTGGCAATTTGAGCCGGATGCCACGCTGCGTTCTTACGCGAAACGTACCACCATGACCGAGGAGGCCCGTTTTCTTTTTTACGCCAGTCGACCGTCTGTCGAGCCAGTGAAGTCCTTCCAGAAACATTGCGCCAGCCAGCGAGAAGACGTGGGGATTCTCGGATGCTACGTGCACCTGGATCGAAAAATCTACCTCTTCGACGTCACTGATAAGCGACTCGACGGTATCGAGGAAGTCGTAGCGGCACACGAGATGCTTCATGCCGCCTGGGACAGAATGCCCGAGGATGAGCGCAAGGCTCTAGCGCCTCTACTCGAAGAAGCGGCTCAAGCTCAAGCAGATGACCCTGATTTTGTCGCCGCTCTCGAGTATTACGAGAAAGCAGAGCCGGGCGAACGCCTCAACGAACTACATTCCATCATCGGCACCGAGTTTCTGGAGGTAAATAACAAGCTTGAGAAGCATTACGCACAGTTTTTCTCTGATCGCGTGAAACTTGTTGCATTGCATACAAGTTCCGACGCGGTCTTCAGCGAACGGCAGACCGAGATCGACGATATTCTCGCCCAGATCACCGCACTCAAAACGAGTATCGATGCCGACTATGCCGTCTACAACGCAGGTTACGACACGCTCAATACTGCGATCACCACTTTCAATGCGCAAGCTGATGAAGGTGGCATATTTACCCAGCAGGAATTCGACACCGAACGCGCGGCACTGCTGGCCCGACAGTCCGATCTGGATGCACTTTTCGTCGCGATCTCAGGCCGTGTTACCCAATACGACGAGTTGGTGACCCAACTCGAAGCGGTGAATGCTGAGGTTGCCGATTTGAATAAAAGCATCAACATCCAGCGCCGCCAGCAGGGCGATCTGTAATGACATCCACCGATGTCCGAAAACGGCCAGAAGCGTGTCGGATGTTACGGCTACAGTCATGGACATGACCACTCCCCCCGCTGCGAGCAGCACTCGGCGCTCGCAGGCTTTCATGCCCCAGCAGTATCTTCGGCGCACCGACTCTCCGATTGGTCGCATCGAACTCACCAGCGATGGTGCCGCAATAACCTCGCTGTCGATCGAATGTGCCGGGCAGCTACCAGCCGATGACCTCGCCGAACTGACTGCACCCGTTCTTGAGACCGCGATTGCCCAACTCGCCGAGTATTTTGCTGGCCATCGAACCCACTTCGATATTCCTCTCCACCTCGCAGGAACAGAGTTTCAGCAGGCAGTGTGGGGCCAGCTCACAAGGCTCTCGTTCGGTGATGTTGTCTCCTATGGCGACATCGGGCAGGCCACAGGCCGTCCGACTGCCGCTCGCGCTGTGGGCGGTGCTGTGGGCGCAAATCCCGTTCCCATTATCGTCCCCTGCCACCGGGTGCTCGCCGGCACTGGGCGGATCACCGGCTACAGCGGCGGAAACGGCATACCAACAAAAATGTGGCTTCTGAACCACGAGGGCATCCAGCACCGCTCATGAGTGATCACACCGCGCGCATACGAGAATCACGCTGATGGTGACGGAGCGTCGCAGCACCATCATCGGTCGCGATGGCCGAGCCCGATGCGGCTGGGTAGGAACGGACCCCGAATACGAGCGTTATCACGATGAGGAGTGGGGTAGGGTGCTGCATGGGGATCAGAAA
>JBOFDJ010000018.1:0-11537 GCA_051646885.1 Rhodoglobus sp. | reverse complement strand
GCACGAACACCACGAACCCCACGAACCCCACGAACCCGGACCGGCCAGCGGGGTGTGTCAATCAACCCGCCCGCAAGCCACTGACCAGCACAAACGCGAACCTGAACCCCAAACCCCAGTCAAATGGCACGAGTCAGGTAGGACGGCGAACATTACCTAGCCTGCGGCCGGGCGTTCATGGGTCTTGGGCGGAGTAGAGCTCGTGGGTCTGATCCGCCCGCGACCGAGCGACTCCAACCGATAGGGCCGCCGCAGCTGCAGCCGTGCAGCCGACAGCAACCCGTGTTCACACCTGCTGCGAATGCGCCTCTCGGGTCTAAGGGCTGGGCCTCTTGCCAGCGGCGACAGCTTCTGCCCGTGACACCAGGAAGTCGTGGGTCTCAGCGATGGCTGATTCGACGGCAGCTCCAAGTGTTGACGCGCCATGGAGTTTGGCCACAAGGAGCCCTGCGAAGTGGTCGCCCGCGCCCAGGGTTGCCATCTGGTGCGGGAGCCGCCTTGGGGCACTACTGTTCCGTGTCATGTGACCGTCAGAGTAGACGGACGGGTTCGGTCCATTCGTCACGACGTAGTTTGGCACGCGGCTGAGAAGGCTGACGCCTGTCGCTTCGATCTCTGATCGGCCCGTAATTAGGAGATTGGGGCGGAGTATAGCTAGACCAGCCTCAAGCTGAAGGGAATCGACCTCGCGAATTCTGGCAGAGGCTCCTAGATCGACACTGACACTCCATGCGCTAGGAATTGATGCTCTGATCTCATCAAAGTCGATATTCGACACAAGGCAGTCCAGGATCCAATGCCCTGTCAAGTGTATGTGCCCTGCATTAGGGGCGGCGCATTGAGCCGCCCAATCACTGTGAAGCTCTCGACTTCGATTTCTTGGGCCTTCAACATCAACGAAGTAGGTAACCTGGCTCGGTGACTCATGAGATAGAACTAGTCCAGTCCTGGCCCACGTGTTAGCGCACGGCAGAATTGTGACTCCGCCCTTTTCAAGGAGTGAACGAAGGAAACTCGCCGCTAAGTCGAAGGCTAGCGGCGCGATCAAGCCGACGGGCCCGTGCGTCGCTGCAGCGATGGCCATGTTCGCTGCTGTTCCTCCAAGCCCGAGTCGAATTTGTGATCGATTCTGAGTAGCAAACTCCATGGCCTGCGTGAAGCACGCAATGTCCAAGAATGCGTCGCCTACAAAGACTAGCTCCGTGCTTGACATCACATACGGTCAGAATCCGTGTACGATCGGGGGTTCAGTTCTTTGTGCATCCTTACAACTCCTCAATGTCAGCGCTCACGTATCACCCATCCAACCTGCAGATTCCAGATCATGTCCATTTCTGGATCCACGACTTGATCGCCCGGATGGCAACCCGCTTCTTGTACATGCACCAACCAGGCACGCTGAGGCTGCGCTGCCGAGGCGCTTCAAGCTCACCCAGCTCACACCCTCCCCATGGCCAACGGCCACTCCCGCGTGCTCGCGGGGAAGGCATCCCACCAGCGCACCTCTAGCTGCACGGTCGGAGCGGGCTCGACCGTGAACCGGCCATAGATCCGGTCGTCAGCGAAGTGCGTGACCAGCTCCCAGGTGGGAGCGACATGTGGCACCCAGGCGAGCGTCAGCGTGACCAGCGGGGTGTCCTCGTCTACGTCGGGGTTGAGCTGGAGCGGCGGAATCGTCGTCCAGTGCCGATCCTGAGCCGTGTCGTCTTCTCGACGGACGTTGGCGGCAACCTGCAGTCGTTCCCCGTTGGCGTAGATGGATGCCTCACTCATTGTGGTGCTCTCCTGCACAACAAAGCTGACAAACACCGTCAGGGTCCTCTCGCGCTGGACAGCGATCAGATAGGCCCACGGCCTGGCGTAGCGCAGCCGGTCACGCAGTAGCAGTGAGATGGCCTCTGCACCACGGTCGCTGCGCCGTAAGGCAGTCCGCTCCACCACATGACGCCGCTTGGCATACACGCGCAGTCGCTGGTCCAAAGAGTCACCGGATGTGCGGTAGCCGGCCGATGCGAAGTAGGCCGTCACGTCGCTGTCTGGATCCCCGGCGTGGTCGCGGCGGATGCGCTCCAGCTCGTTCTTGGCGTTGCGGAGGCTGCCGCCGCCGATGTTGTCAATGAGTCGAAGGGCACGAGCGAGACGCGTGCCAAAGTCCCCACGTTGCCGACGCAGCCACAGAAGGTCTGCTGCGATCTCCTCGGCCAGCGGGTCCCGACTCATAGCACCGATCCTCCCGCGAGCCCGTGCCGTGGGTGTCAGTTTCCTGTCATTGAGCCAGGCCGAGGCAGTCGTCACGCTCGAACTCATGAGCCAGCCACAGTGGCTGCCATCGAGAAGAGCAAGGAGCACCACATGCCAAACGAACTCGAACGCTGGGCTACCCGGGGAGCAAGCCCCTTGGTGTCCCGCGCAGAACGCACCCACCAACGAGCCGTTGCAGCCTTGGTTCGTGAGACCAAGTTCAGCGGCCTCAAGGTAGATGCCGAGGCTGCCCTGACCGGCCGCATCATGGAGCGAGCGGTGGATCTCGACCAGTACCGCAAGTCCCTCGCCAACGGCGACCCTGTCCTGGATGCAGTTCTGACTCGCATCGAAGTCGGCTTCGTCGACAAGGCCGGAAGGATCCAGCGCAACTTCGGCTCGGAGTTTCCGTCGTGAGAGGGCTAGCAGTCGCTGCCGTCGCAGGCATCTCCGGCCTGGCGGGTCTCACAGCCGGCATCGCGGTCGGGGTGAGATACGCGGCCAAGATCTCCGCCTTGGCCGCGCGTGGATGGGGCGGGGTTACTCGCCTCATCCGTCGTGACCCTGAGGTTGTCCTCACCGACGCCGACCGGGATGCGCTGACTACGGAGTTTGCAACCCACGCTGCTTCCGTTCGCGATCAGGTGTCGCACTTCGCCGATGAACTGGCAGATGGAGACCCGCTCCTGCGAGCTCGGCTTCGCCACTTCGAGCAACACGAGCCCGGTACCGAGCCACGCCATACTTCGCCATGGGATGGGTGGTCGGCATGAGTGTCGTGCTCGGTGTCCTCGTAGTCCTGGCGGCGTTCGCTGCGGGTATCTGGGTCATCACAGTGACTCAGCCGAATGCGGTGGATCAGTGGCGGCGTGAACGTCTCATCAGATCCGCCCGTCGTGCAGATGCCCAGGTAACGCAGACAGCCCAAGACGCCCGCCGGGCTATGAACCGTGCCGCAGGCCAGTCCTGGCGCAATCGGTTCGAGTGAGTCTCAGAGCTACGGACGGGTAGGTGAGCCGAGATGTCGAAGTACGAACCAACCCGGATCGGTGAGCGCCTCTTCGACGCCTGCATCGGGATCTGTCTGGGAGCAACCGCGCTGTACTGCGCAGCGTGGTTGCTGGCGCAGGTCTGGCCGTGGGTGCTCGGGTTCGGCGTGGTCGGAGCCTTGGTGTGGTGGTGGCGGAGATGGTGACGCCACCACCACACCGTCAGTGGCCTGGCTCGGCGGCCGTTGACATACGCCAGCAGCCGCAATTCTGCGATGCGAATTCGCCGACGAATTGTCTGCGGTGAACGAGTTCCGGTCGCTGTTGTAGAAAACAACAAAGTCATTGTGTGTTGAATCAATTCAACGTATAACCAAATAGGAGGCGTTGAATCAATTCATCACATATCGATTCAACTACCAAACACAGACCTAAACGGAAGGAGGTATGTCATGCACACACACAGGACAAATACATCGGGCGACGAGGAGCCCGACAAAAACTCAGAACTGAAGTCGGAGCGACGGGCTGCGGCTGCTGAGCGAGCTCGCCGAGCCTCAAGTCGGCCATCGCAGCCGGAGGGATCGAGGAGTCCGAGTCGGGCCAAAGCGCGCTGGCGTGACCGCCACCTGACGGTGCGCGGGGTGCTTCGTGAGCAGCCTGACTTCCGCAAGCTGGCGCGGGCCGCCATCCAGATCGCCCTCGCTGAAACCGAGGCCAGAGCACAGGCTGCCGAGCCTCGCATCACGGAGGAATCTTCGTGAGCGCGCGTCAGGTAGTGGTCTGGCAGCGTTTGACGTGGCCGCAGGCGTTGCCACCAGCGACCGCCGTCTCAGCAGTCCGGGCACTGGCGACGCTGGCCGGGCAGCCACGCATTGGCTTGGAAGCGTCTGGCTCCGGTGGGGTGGTGTCGTGGCGCGTCGGTGCCGACGAGCATGCGCTGCCCCGAGTGGTTGCCGCACTTGCCACGCATATGTCCGGCCTGCGCCATGAATCCACGACAGGTAACAGGAGCGTTGGTGCAGCTACCTCGCTGCGGACATCGAGGGCGTCCGGCTTGCCGCTGGCGACTACTCAGGTCGAGCCAGCCACGCTGTCGGTCTTGGCGGCGCTCGCCGCTACTGGACGCGACGAGTCGGTCACGCTGCAGGTGGTCCTGGGTGCTCGCTCGACGCCGCGCGTCGTCGGTAGCGACGTCGAAGCCGCGACCAGGCGCGGGGTGCAGACCAAGCTGAGTGAACATCGCTTCGGCTGCGACATCCGTATCGGGGCCGAGGCTGCCAGTACCAGTCGTGAGCGCATGCTGGTCGGCGGTGTGCTGGCTGGGCTGCGTGGTCTGGAAGCGCCAGGTGTCCGGCTGCATCTGCGGCGTGCCTCAGTAGGCCGTTTCAACCGGGCTGGGTCGCCGCTGCTGTGGCCGCTCTGGCTCAGCGTGACAGAAGTTGCGGCGCTGCTGGCCTGGCCCATCGCGACTGACGCCGAGGCGCAGTTGCCAGGTGTGCCGTCACCTCATCCCAGGCTGCTGCCGGTTCCGAGTCGAGTAGTGCGAAAGGGGCGACGCCTCGGTGTATCTGCGGCCGACGGGAAAGCCGTTGCGCTGCCGACACCAGACAGCCTGCGCCACCTCCATGTGCTCGGCCCGACCGGCGTCGGCAAGTCGACCCTGCTCGCCAACCTGGCCTTGCAGGACATGGCGGCCGGTCGAAGTGTGGTGGTTATCGACCCGAAGGGGGATCTGGTCGAGGACCTGCTGGCCCGGGTACCAAAGCGCCGTCTGGACGACGTGGTCGTGTTGGATCCGTCCGGTGACGCCCCTGTGGGTATCGGGGTGCTTGCGGCACGCAACCTCACCGAGGCAGATCTGCTATCTGAGCATCTGCTCGGCGTGCTGCACTCCCTGTACGCCGACGCCTGGGGGCCACGGACGCAGGACATCTTGCACTCCTGCCTGCTGACCCTGGCGCGGCGCTCCGCCCAGACGCCCAGCGACCGGGCGACCAGCCTGGTCATGGTGCCGCTGCTGCTGACCAATGACGGCTTCCGCCGTTCAGTGGTGGCGCGGGTCGCGAAGGCCGACCCAATGGGGCTAGGCACCTTCTGGGCCTGGTACGAGTCGGTATCCGACGCTGAGCGGCAGGCCGCGATCGCGCCGCTCATGAACAAACTCCGCCCGATCCTGCTGCGACCCGGCCTGCGGGCCGTGCTCGGCCAACGTCAGCCGAAGTTCCGCATCGAAGAAGTGTTCACAAAGCGCCGGATTCTGCTGGTCAGCCTCAATAGGGGCTCGCTTGGCAGCGAAGGCGCCCAGCTCCTCGGCTCCCTGGTAGTCGGGCTGCTCTGGCAAGCCGCCCTCGTACGAGCCGGCATGCCGCAGCAACTGCGACATCCGGTGTCGGTCATCATCGACGAGATGCAGGACTACGTCCGCCTCCCCGGCGACGTCGCCGACGCGCTAGCGCAGGCCCGTGGGCTTGGTGTCGGCTTCACGCTGGCGCACCAGCACCTCGGACAGCTACCGAAAGCGCTCCGTGAAGCGGTGGCTGCCAACGTGCAGTCGCAGCTGTGTTTCCAACTCAGCAGCAGTGACGCCAAGGCTATTGCATCGTCGCGACCGGGTGTCCTGGTGGCCGAGGACTTCCAACGTCTTGGTGCTTTCCAAGCGTACGTACGGCTCAGCGCCAGCGGTCGAGCAACCGACTGGATGTCGCTCACCACAACGCCACTCAGCCAGCCGCTACAGAGGGCGGACGTGCTGCGCAGGCAATCTGCGGCTCGCTACGGGCAGCCGCTCGATGAGGTCGAAGCCGACCTGCTTGGTCTGCTCTATGCGCAGAAATCAACGGAATCGCCAGGAGCGACAGACCACAGTCAGCCTCATGGTCCAGGCGATATGCCTGGTCGGGTGCGGCCTGGAGGTGCCTCGTGAACGGCCGTCTGCGCGACGCTTACGAGGCCACGGGCGGCACTGGCCCAGAGGCAGCGGGCCTCCATGGGTCACCGGTCGCCTCGCCGTTCGGCCTCGCTACAGGGGCGGCATATGCGCCGGTCAGGGGCGCCTCGGGCGGTTCCTGGTCGCCGAATGACCCCTCCTCAGAGGTTCCGGGTTCACGTCCACAGCGCGGGCGGACAGCCCGCTCCAATGTCGGTGCTCGGCAATTGACCCGTATCGCGGAAGGGTTGGCTGAACGCGACCTAGCCCTGCTGCGGCGCGTCGGAGAGCATGGCTTCCTGACGCGGGAGCAGATCACCCGCTTCGCCTTTACCGAGCACGCTTCCAAGCAGACCGCTGAGCGCACCAGCCGCCGAGTGCTCACCCGGCTAGAGCGCGACGGGCTCCTCCGCAGCCTGCCTCGGCGGCAAGGTGGCATGTACGGCGGCTCGACACCAGCGGTCTGGCAGCTGACCAGCGCTGGGGCCCGGCTGTTGCGTGGCTCGGCCGGACGCGCGCATCGGGTCAGTGTGCCGAGCGTTCGTTGGCTCAACCACTGTCTGGCGGTCGCCGAAACGCATCTGGCTATCTGTGCGTGCGCCGACACAAGTAGCCGCGAGGTCGAAGTCGCGGTCGAGCAGGCTGGGTGGCGCACCCGCATAGGTCTCGGTGGCGAAGCCATCTGGCTCAAGCCCGACCTGTTTGCCCGCATCGCTGGACGCGACGACGAGGGCGCGTACCAGGACTACTGGTTCGTCGAGGTCGATCTCGGCACCGAGAGCCTGCCGACGCTGCTGCGTAAGGCCAGCCAGTACCAGGCGCACTACCAAAGCGGCGTCGAGCAAGATCAGCTGGGCACGTTTCCGCTGGTGCTGTGGGTTTTCGCAGGATACGAAGCAGAAGACCGCCGTGCCGAGTTGGCGACTCGACTCCGCGCCAGCCGGGCGCTGGATGGCCGACTGCATCGCACGCGACTATCCATGGCGTCGCGGGCGTGCTGGCAGCCCCAAGCACCCCGACTGGAGGTCGGGTATGAGCGGGCAGCAGAGGCGGTACCGCACGATCATGGCCGACCCACCGTGGGATATCGAGCAGAAGGGAGCCCGCGGAGCTTCCGAGCACTACCACCTCATGAGCCTGGAGCAGATCAAGGAGATGCCAGTTGGTGACCTGGCAACAGAGGACGCCCATCTGTGGCTATGGGTCACCAACGCCACGCTGCGACACGGCTACGACGTGGCTGAGGCGTGGGGCTTCACCGTCCGCTCGCCGCTGACGTGGGTCAAGTTCCGTCTCGGGCTCGGCAACTATCTGCGTAACTCCACCGAACACCTGCTGTTCGCCACCAAAGGACGAGCCCCAGTGCGCTACCGCTCCCAGCCAACCTGGATCCAAGCACCCGTCCAGGACCACTCCCACAAACCCGAAGAGCAGTACGCCGTCATTGAGCGGATCTCGCCAGGGCCATACCTGGAGCTGTTCGCCCGGCGGCGGCAACCGGGCTGGGATATGTGGGGGAACCAGATCGCTAGCGATGTGCGATTGCCTGGCTACCCGGTGCCGCAACAGAGTGGACGGCCCCGCCTGTGAACAACATCTGTGTTCAGCGCCCCTCGTCGGGGGCCTGCGACCGTCATCGTGAAGGCATCTGCTTTCGCCGGTCGCACCACCCCGAGGAAGGTGACCCGCTATCAGTTATCTCTGCACTACGAGTGGGGATGGCAAGCCAGCCCACGTGCTGGGGAGCGGGAACAATCCCTCAGAGAGGAACCAGTGAGAAGTCTCATGAAGACTCTCGCTATCCGGCTGGACGACGACCTGCACGCCAGGCTGTCGGTCCTTGCCAAGCTCGCCGAGGTCCCGGTATCCGACGTCATCCGTCGGGCCATCGAGACCGAACTCACCGCCATGAGCAGCGATCCGGCCTTGTCCGACAAGGCCAGTGACCTGCAAGCCGACATCGAACGCGATGCAGCAGCCCAACGGGCAGCCATCGCCGAGATATTCGGCAGCGCGAAGGCGAGCAAGTCCCGCGCGACTCCTACCGGTAGTAGTTCAGCAACCAACAAGCGCTGAGCGAACCCGAAAGGAGAGCAGCGGGACACCCACCGGGGACACCACCAAGCGCTCAGTATCACGGCCTGTGATGCCAGGGCTGGTGGTGCTCCCCGGCACAACAAATACGAATACGAACTGAATACGAACTAAGTAAGAAGGAAAAGTGTTGTAGAAATTGCCAAAGTCTCGAAATGGCGTTGAATTAATTCAACTTTCGAAGGAAAATAGGGATAGGAAATAACTTAAAAAAGTAACGAATGGGACGCAATTAGCAATGCAGACATCACTACCAGAAAAAGCCCCAGAAGAATTAGGCGAAATAATCCGTGAGGCACGCATCAGAGCGGACCTATCTGCAGCCGAGGTTGCCAGACGAGCTGGTGTCACCAAGGGCACCATCACCAGGTTGGAGCTGGGGCAGATCGCCAGCCCGAGGGGTGAGAACTTGCGGGCCATCGCGGACGTGCTCGGTATCCCGGCCAGTGATCTGTACGTGACCGCTGAGTGGATCCCCGAGGGGGAGCTGCCGACCTTCACGCCGTACCTCCGCAGCAAGTACCGCCATCTCCCCGCCAAGGCCCAACGTGAACTGGAAGCGTCCTTCGGCGACATCGCCAAGAAGTACGGCTACGACCCGAAGGGGCCAGCACCAGGCGAAGACGAAACATAACAAGCACAACTAACCGAGAGGAGGAACATCATGACTAGTACGACAACCACAAAACACGAGAGCGCAGCGACCACCGCAGCGACTGGAACCCCTCCTTCGGTACTGAGTGCACTGCGTGCCGTCGTCCCGGCTCGCGGCAATGTCACTCGGCAGGAAGCGCTGCGGATCGCCGAACTCCAAGCCAGCAAACTGGTAGCCGTCCTCGAACAGCGCGGCCTCGACCTGGCGGACGGCATCCGCGAACACCACCTGGCCGGCCTCCCAAGGCTCCGGGTGATGCACGCCCGACTACCGGTGTCCGGCACCAGCCACTGGAACGGTGCCGAGTGGATCATCACGATCAATAGCGGTGAGAGCGAAGCTCGACAGCGGTTCACGCTGCTGCACGAGTTCAAGCACGTCATCGATCACGGCTACGCTGCCACGCTCTACGGAACTACCCGGCAGGCCGACGCAGCTGACCTCGCCGAACATGCTGCCGACTACTTCGCCGGTTGTGCCCTGGTCAGCAAACGCGATCTCAAACGCGCGTGGGGCAGCGGCATCCAGCGACCCGAAGCCCTGGCTGAGCACTTCGGCGTCTCTGAACACGCCATCCGGGTACGGCTCGGACAAACCGGACTCGCCCGCGAGGCCGACTACACGCCGACACCCCGCTGTGCTCGACCTGTCACGCAACCTAGCCACAGCGGACAGCACTTTCGCATCGTCAGCTCAACCAACCGCTACCGAAGGAGATGGGTATGAGTAGCTACCGCCGCACCCACCGCGACCAGACAACTGAACCCGACAAGCCCGACGCGGTGACCTATCTGCGTGTCTCGACGACTCGCCAAGCCGGAACCGCTGTCGACATCGACCGCGACGGGCTGTCCATCGCCACCCAGCGCGAAGCCTGTACCGACAAGGCCCGCGAGAAGGGGAAGACCATCGTCCAGGAATTTGTCGAGCCCGGTAAGTCAGCCGGGTCGATCGCCAAACGACCGATCTTCCGCAGCATGCTGGCCTACGTCGCCGAACATCCCAATGTCGGGGCCATCATCGTCTACTCGCAGTCTCGCGCTTTCCGAAACGCTCACGACTTCATCACTACCAAGTACTCACTCAAGAATCTCGGCGTCCGCCTCATCTCGACCAAGGAAGACTTCGGCGACTCCGAGGACGCCGACTTCATCGAACTCGTCAACGCCGGGGTCGATGAGATGCAGATCAAAAAGTCTGGGCGGGACATCAAGACCAAGATGGCCTACAAAGCCAAAGCAGGCGGCACTATCGGGACTGCGCCCATCGGGTATCTCAATAGCCGCGTCACCGTCGACGGTCGCCAGATCGCCGGAGTCATCGTGGACGAGGAACGAGCACCGCTCGTTCGGCTAGCCTTCGAGCTCTACGCCACCGGCGACTACACCTTCGAAGCGCTCGCCGAAACCATGGAAGACCATGGTCTGCGCGCCCGACCCACCAACCGCTGGCCCACCAGCCGTCCCGTCACCACCAACACCATCGTCCGGATTCTCGGTGATCCGTACTACGCCGGGTTCACGGTCTACGAAGGCCAGCTCTACCCAGGGCGTCACAGCGCTGTTGTCGACCAGGCCCTATTCGACCGGGTGCAGGACATCCTCGACCTCCGCTCCCAACCCGGCAAACGCGAATGCATCCTCAAGCACTACCTCAAAGGGATGCTCCACTGCGACCGCTGCCACCAAGCTGGACGCGTCGGCAGACTCGTCTACACCGAAGCCAAAGGCAACGGTGGCACCTACGCCTACTTCCTCTGCCGAGGCAGACAACGCGGCGAGTGCGACCTGCCATACCTGCCAGTCCTGCTGGTCGAGAACAAGATCATCGAGCACTACGCCCACCTACGGCTCCACCCCGACTACCGAGCCGAGTTCCAGACAGCGCTGGACGAAGCCCTCTCCGCCCAACACGCCACCACCAAGGAACTCGACGCCAACCTCCGCCGTGAACGGCAGCGCCTCTCAGCTCAAGAAGACGCCCTCATCGACGCCCTGGCCGACGGGCGCCTCTCGACCAACAAACTCAACCAACGCATCACCGACCTACGCCGCAAACAACACCTCCTCGACACCCGAATCGCCGAGAGCAAGCACGAACTCGACAGCGCCGCCGCACTGCTGACAACCGCCCTCGACATGTGCAGCGACCCACACCAGCTGTACCGGGACGCAAGGGATGAGGCGAGGGGGCACATAAACAGGGCCTTCTACGAAGTCCTCTACATCGACGAACACGGCGAGGTCACCAACAGCCAGATGACCCAGCCATTCCTCGAACTCCAGGAGACTCACCAGCACTGGCTCGACCTCAATGGTCATAGAGGTCACAACGGCACCGCGAAGGAATCCGTGGACCGAGACCGGGCAACCAACGACTTTCGCGGAACACGCAAACAGCGCTCCGTGATCCACGAAGCGCTGCTACGAAACCGATCGCCAAGCCCGAACCACGGCATTGACTGGGTCAATGGTTCGAGTAAGGCGGTCATGGTGGAGCTGAGGGGATTCGAACCCCTGACCTTCTCATTGCGAACGAGACGCGCTACCAACTGCGCCACAGCCCCGGAGCGCCACCATGTGACGCGAAGAGAAACGTTAACACCGTCCCGGCCATTGCGGAAACGCGG
>JBOFDJ010000017.1:0-11185 GCA_051646885.1 Rhodoglobus sp. | reverse complement strand
GTGACTGGCTTCACGTTGACGATCACTGTCGCGGTATCGCCCTGGTGCTCAGTCAGGGACGGGCCGGGGAAATATACAACATCGGCGGCGGCACCGAACTCACCAATAAAGAACTTACCCAGTTGCTGCTGGATGCCACCGGAACAGACTGGTCTCGCGTCGACCGGGTGGCTGATCGCCTCGGTCACGACCTCCGGTACAGCGTTGACATCTCTAAAATCCAACACGAGCTGGGCTATCAGCCGCTCGTCCCTTTCGAGCAGGGACTCACCGAGGTGGTGCAGTGGTACCGCGATAACCGCGCGTGGTGGGAGCCGCTGAAAAAGCACGCAGCACTGTGACCCGTGTGACCACCACCACCGGCCTACCGCCGATGCGACCCTGGCAGGAGGCGCTGCTCGCCGCCCTCGATGCCGGAGTGGCTGCGGCACGGCCATGACGGCGCGGATCGTGGTGCTCTTGGCAACCTTCAATGGTCGGCGGTGGCTCCCCGAGCAGATGGCGAGCATCCTGGGCCAGCAGGGTGTGGAGGTGCGTGTGGTCGCGCTCGACGACGGGTCCACAGATGGCACTGTTGACTGGCTCGACGGGCTCGCAGCGAGCGAGCCCCGGGTGCTGCGACTCGCCACAGAAAATGCCTCCGGGAGCTCGGCCGCGAACTTCTTTCGGCTGATCACCCGGGCCGAGATTGCCGACGACGAGCTCATCGCCTTCGCCGATCAGGACGATATCTGGATGCCAGGCAAACTCGAGAGGCAAGCCCGACTGATCACCGAAAAGGCCGCCGATGCGGTCTCATCCAATGTCACCTCCTTCACCCCGGACGGCAAACGCACACTCATCAGAAAAGACCACGCGCAGCGCCGTTTCGACTACCTGCTGCAGGGCCCGGGGCCGGGCTCCACCTTTCTCATCACGCCTCGGCTTTTCGCGCTCGTGCGGCAGCAGGTGCAGCGGAATCCCGGGCTCACCGCCAGGATCGACTACCACGATTGCTTTATCTACGTCGTGGCCAGGGCGCAGCAGTGGCACTGGTTTATCGACCCAGAGTCGACCGTCGACTACCGCCAGCACCAGGACAACGTGATCGGGGCCAACGTGGGTCTCGGCTCGGCTATGGCCCGGCTGCGGCTGATCGGAGAACGCTGGCACCGTCGGCAGGCGGTAGCGATGTGCGAGTTGGCTATCGGTATCGCGCGGGAACCCCTCAAAGGCGAGTTGGAAGGTATCCACATCCTTCTCACGACGCCGGGTGTGCGGGCGCGGCTGCGGCTTGCCCGTCGCGCGCGCGACTTCCGGCGACGTGCGCGCGACCGAATGATCATCGCCGCACTGATGGTCGCTGGCGTCTGGTGATCGTGGGCTGGCGTGAGCATCCACTCCCAGCCAATAGTGTTAATGCGCCCCGCACCCTCTCGTGCTGGGCACAGCCATGAGAGGAGGCCAGGCCCATGACAACACTGCAGGTGATCATTGACGATATGCTCAGCCCCTCCGCGGGCAGTGCCGACCGTTACACCGAGGAGCTGACCCGCGCCCTCATCACCACGGCACCTACCGGCTGCTTCGTGGAAGCCGCCGTTGCCGCCTCCACCGAACCGGAATACGAACGAATTACTGAGTGTCTGCCGGGGCTGACCGCGCTACACAAAAGCGCTCTTGCGCACCGGGAGCTGCGCGCAGCGTGGCAGTATGGCCTCGCCCGCCTTCCCGGTACGAGGATGGTGCACGCGCCGAGCCTGCTGGCTCCGCTCGTGCACCATGACCGGGTCAACACTGGACAGCAGATTGCGGTCACCGTTCATGACACGATCGCCTGGTCGCATCCCGAGTCACTGCACCCCCGTGTGGTGGCGTGGAATAAGGCGATGCTCAGGCGCGCCGCGCGTTATGCCGACGCGGTGGTGGTACCCAGTCACACCGTAGCCGAGCAACTGAACGACATTATCGACCTCGGCGACAGGGTTCGAGTGATCAGCGGGGCTCCGAGCTCAACGCTCGCGCCACCCGACGATTCCCGTGCCCGCGCCGCAGCGCTGAAACTTCCGGAGCGCTACATCCTTGCCAGCGGCACGCTGGGATCGCGCACCGGAATCAGACATCTGATCCACGCCATGACGAAGCTCAGCGGCGATGAACCCCTACTGCTCATCGATACGCCAGCAGATGACGAAGTGCTAGCTCAGGCCACTGTCGAGTTACCAGCAGGCCGGGTGCGCGGACTAGGCCCGCTGTCGGATCCTGATCTCGCGGTGGTGATCGACCGCGCCACAGTGTTTATCCATCCCTCCCTTGAGGAGGGATTTGGGATGCCCATGCTGGAGGCCTTCGCGCTGGGGACTCCCGTGGTGCATTCCGATGCCCCCGCACTGGTGGAACTGGCAGCAGGCGCTGGTGTCGCGGTCGAACGCGGCGACAGCGTCCGATACCCACAACGACTCGCCGAGGCCATCGACAGCGTGCTCGACGACCGTCAACAGGCGATTCGTCTGGCCTATTCCGGTTCTGACCGTGCGAATGCTTTTAGCTGGCGAGGCTCAGCTGAGAAAGTGTGGCAGTTGCACGCGGACCTTTAGCGGCCCGCTTTAGCCGCCCGAGGTGTCCTCTTTCGGAGCCGGTGCCACACCCTGGGCTACGAGCTCGCGGATGTACTCGAAATCGGGGTCTTCAGGGTCAACACCATTATCCGGAACGAGTTCGACGCTGGTGATCGGCAGATTCTTGGTTTTGGATGCTAGGTCCACAAAGTACCCAAGCGAAGCCTGCGGGATGTCTGTTTTGACCACCCGGGTTCCGGCCGCCGCAATCCCCTGCACCTTTCCGAGCACGTTGGAGGGGGTGAACTGGTCGAGCATCGCCTGCTCAAGCTGGCGCTGCCGGGCCATGCGGTCATAGTCCGTGGTGTCATGCCGCGAGCGCGCGTACCAGAGAGCATGGTAGCCATCGAGGTGGACGACACCCGGGCCGATCCATTCTGCGACCTCGGTGAAGGTGTCATCCGTGTGGATGGGAACCTCAGTGGCCACATCAATCGTGACGCCTCCCAAGGAGTCGATCAGATCAAGAAAGCCCTGCATATCGATCAGCGCGTAGTACTGAATCGTGAGACCGGTCACTCCCTGGACCGCATCCCGCATCGCCTCGATACCGGGCTCACTACCCTGCTCAGCGGCCTTCGGATACATCTCGGGACTGATGAGCGAAACCTCGGTGTAGACGGAGTTCAGCAGGCAGACATCCACCTCACAACCGACATCGGCACCATAGCCCTCGGGGTATTCTTCGGCCATGGGTGACCCTTCGGCGAAGGGCACGTACTCCATGTTTCTGGGCAAACCGATCATGGTTGCGGCACCGGTATCGGCATCGATACTGACCACACTGATGCTATCCGGGCGCAGTCCTTCACGGTCAGGACCGGAATCCGCCCCCAAAAGCATGATGTTGTAGCGACCATCGCTGGGGGGCTTCGGGGGCGCACTGATAAACACCGAGGAGACGAAGTTGCTGGCCGTGGTGGCTAGGTATGCCCCGTAAGCGGCAGCACCCGAGGTGGTGACCAAGAGCACGGTGGCCACTCCGGCAATCCACCCGCGAGCCGAAGGATTAGCCCTAATCAAGCGAACCAGTCGCAGTGTGTCGAAGGTGAGAACCACCCAGAGCAGCGCATAAAAAACCAACACCGCGGCAATGATCACCAGAGTGATGCTCATACTGGCAACGGTCAGGACGGTGGCCCGCGAGAGCAGGTACGTGACCCCGGCAGCGATCACCAGTGCCCAGAGAGCGAAGGTTGCCCCCACCCCGAAACGCCCGAGCCTGCGACTTCCGGCAAGCAGCTGCGCCGAACCGGGGATCAGAATGTTCAACAGCACCAGCACCCAGGCGCGACGCGTCATCACGGGTCGCGAGCTGAGATCGGGGTGGCGGACCGGGCTGGTCGCGGCGAAGGCGGGCTGACTCACAGTGACTCCCGCAGTGCTGCGTTTTTCTGATCAACTAGCGTGGCCAGCTCGCGAGCAAATTCTGCGAGCTTGGTGGTCAGCGCTGCATCACCCACCGCCAGGATGCGAGCGGCAAGAATGCCAGCATTGCGAGCACCCCCGATGGAGACCGTCGCGACCGGAATTCCGGCCGGCATCTGGACAATCGAGAGCAGGGAGTCCAGACCATCGAGTCTGGCCAAAGGAACAGGAACACCGATAACAGGAAGCTCGGTTACCGAAGCGAGCATTCCTGGCAGATGAGCGGCACCACCGGCACCCG
The DNA here is from genome assembly GCA_051646885.1 of Rhodoglobus sp. GTDB lineage: Bacteria > Actinomycetota > Actinomycetes > Actinomycetales > Microbacteriaceae > Rhodoglobus. Next base: position 6,919 of record JBOFDJ010000017.1, on the reverse strand, counting down.
CAATGATGACCCGGATGCCGCGAGCAGAAGCCTCCTTGCCGAAGGCGATCATCCGCTCTGGTGTGCGGTGCGCCGACACGACGTGCACCTCATGATCGATACCGAACTCGGTCAACACGGCAGCGGCATCCACCATGACAGTCCAGTCGGAGTCGGAACCCATCACGATGGCAACGGGGGGCACGGGGTTTACTTCAGGCTCAGACACCCATCAATGGTAGATGTCATTCCTCAAAGAATGCCGCGGCGGCGCGCGCGCGGGCAACCACCTCATCGAGTTCGGCACCACCCGCCGTGACATGACCCACTTTGCGCCCCGGACGCGGCTCTTTGCCGTAAAAGTGGTATTTGACCGTGGGCTGATCGGCCATGGCCTCAGGGTAACGATTCTCTGTCACACCGCCCAGCACATTGACCATCACGCTCCAGGGTTCACGAGTGGTGGTCGGCCCGAGTGGCAGGTCGAGCACCGCCCGCAGATGCTGCTCAAACTGGCTGGTGGCGGAGCCGTCAATGCTCCAGTGGCCACTGTTATGCGGTCGCATCGCCAACTCGTTGACCAGCAGGCGACCGTCGAGAGTCTCGAAAAGCTCAACGGCAAGAACCCCCGTCACCGTGAGCTGCTCGGCAATACTGGTGGCGATCGCCGCTGCCTGCTCAGTGATTTTTCCGTTCGACTGTGGCGCGGGGGCAATCACTTCAGAGCACACACCGTCGACCTGAATCGACTCGACGACCGGCCAGAGGGCCACCTCCCCCGAGGGGCGGCGAGCCAAAACCTGCGAGAGTTCACGCCGAAACTGAACCCGCTCTTCGACCAGCAGAGCAATACCAGCATCGAGCCAGTCTGCGACCTCGGCGACACTCGACACCAAGCGCACACCTTTGCCGTCGTAGCCGCCACGCGCAGTCTTCACCACGGCACAGCCGCCGTGCTCAGCCAGAAAAGCAGCAAGCTGAGCAGCGGATGCCACCACAGCCCACTGCGGGACTGGCAGGCCCAGCTGCGCCAGCCGCGTTCGCATCGCCACTTTGTCTTGGGCGAACTGTAAAGCATATGGACCAGGATGCACGGCCACACCTTGCTCGATCAGCGCCAGCAGCACCTCCTGTGGAACATGTTCGTGGTCGAAGGTGATCACATCCACCCCCGAAGCAAACTGAACAACATCGGCAATGGTGTGGTGGTCACCGAGCTGCGTCACAGCGATGGATGCCGACTCCCCCGCCTTCTCGGCGAGAACGCGCAGCTCGATGCCGAGCTCGACGGCGGGAGGGATCATCATGCGGGCGAGTTGACCGCCACCGATGACGCCGACAGTAAGGGACATCCGATTCTCCAGGGTTCTTGTGGTCTGTGGCAGGCATGCAGGTCATACCCAGCGTGCGGTGCTGACGGGAGCTTAGGCTATATGCACTCAGCTACTCGTCACTCCATTCTCACCTAATGTAGGGATCATGCGTCGGTTCGTCATTCAGCTCTCACGTTTTGGTGCCGTGGGGCTCATCGGGCTGGTGGTCGATGTGGGGGTATTCAATCTGCTGCGCGCTACAGTACTCGACGCTTCGGTGCTGGCCGAGGGCCCCATTATCGCCAAGATCATCTCGACCATGCTGGCCATTGCCGCCAACTATCTGGGCAACCGCTACTGGACCTTCGCCGCCACGAAGCGCTCCACCCTGCTGCGCGAGGGGCTTGAGTTCGTGGCAGTCAGCATCGGCGGGATGCTCATCGCCCTCTCTTGCTTGCTGGTATCGCACTACCTGCTCGGGTTCACCTCCCAGCTTGCCGACAATATCTCCAGCAACGGTATCGGCCTCGTTCTCGGAACCGCATTTCGGTTTGCGTTTTACCGCTACTGGGTTTTTCACCCAAATCGCGAGCGCCCGCTGCGAGCAGCCGAGGAGCCACCGGTCGAGATCGCAGCAGTCGAGAGTGCATCCGACACTACGAGGGCGGCGGTGCCTTCTCGATAAGCTCGTGGAGCACCTCGGTGACGAGACGTGCCGAGGGCACATCCCGCAACACCACGGCGCTGGACTGACCGACCGTGACCACCACGTGTCCTGTGCGAAAAATTCTCTGCAGGATGCTCTGACGAAGGGTAACCCCCTGCGCTCTGCTGTGGAGCAACTCCTGCCGGGAGCGAATGATCACCCCGCTGCGCACCACGGTTCTTCGGGTGGTGATCGTGTACCGTTGCGACAGCCAACGACAGAACGGAATCAGCCAGGCGAGCACGGTGAGCACAGCCGCGGTGATCAGCGCAGCCTGGATATGCCAGGGCTCGGACACCACCCCCAGCATGTAACACAGTGCAGCGACGATCACCGCCAGCGACATGGTGGGCCACAACAGCGCCCGCGAGTGTGGTCGCAGTGTCACAACAACCGACTCCTGGGGAGCAGATCCGCTCATGCATGCCTCAGGTGCGTGACATCCCCCGCGGCAATCACGCGGTGATCCGCTACGCTGCTGCCCTGAAGGATAAGTCGCCCGCAATCGTCGAGACCGGTGGCGAGGCCCCACAGCTCGTCACCGCCCGGCATATCGACCCGAACCCGCTGCCCCATGGTGCCACAGGCACGCGAGACAGCAGCGTGCAGGCCAGCGACCCTAGCATCACAATCGGCGGCGAGGTAGGCGGCAGAAAGCGCTCTGAGCTCGACGAGATAGGCACTGAGCGCAGTATCCATAATCGAATCAGCGGCTACGCCATTCAGCGTAAGAGAGGTGGATGTCGGGGTCGGCAACTCCGCTGCGGTCAGCGTCAGATTGAGCCCCGCCCCCACCACGACACCCAGTCTAGGCACAAGTTCGGTCAAGATGCCGGCGACTTTGAGGCTATCAACCAGAACATCGTTGGGCCATTTGAGACTCACCAGCCCAGTGGGCACTAGCTGGGACACGGCCCGAGTCATCGCAAGGCCAGCCAGCAGCGGAACCCAACTCAGCCGCTCAGGAGAAACAGAACCGGTGTCCAGAAACACGGAAGCGGCAAGAGTTTTTCCCGCCGGAGCGAACCATACCCGCCCCAGCCGCCCGCGACCTGCGGTCTGGTCATCGGTTACCAGCACGGCAAAATCGATTGCCTCTCCGGCAGAGGCCCGGGCCACCAGTTCAGCGTTCGTCGAGCCGATCTGCGGCAGCACGTCGAGCTGTCCGGCCACCGCGCGCGACAAAGGAAGGTGCATCCCCACAGGTTAGGCCCAGGTTTCTGTATGGTTGCGGCAACGACATACCTACCGAAGTGCTCGGTAAGGTGATGAGGTGACTTCCGACGCCGCACCCCACGTTCCTGATCTCTCGACTACTGCCGGACGCATCGCCGACCTGAAGGTGCGGTATCACGAGGCGGTCACCGCCAGCGGCGAGGCAGCAATTGATAAACAGCACTCCAAGGGCAAGAAAACCGCACGCGAGCGCATCGAGCAGCTACTCGACCACGGTTCCTTCGTCGAGTTAGACGAGTTCGTGCGTCACCGCACTCACGCTTTTGGCATGGAGAAAAAGCGGCCTTATGGTGACGCCGTGGTCACCGGCCTCGGCACCATCCACGGTCGCCAGGTTGCGGTCTATTCCCAAGACTTCACCATCTTCGGCGGCTCACTCGGGGAGGTCGCCGGTGAGAAGATCATCAAGGTCATGGATCACGCCATCAAAACCGGTGTGCCAATCATCGGGATGCTCGACTCCGGCGGTGCACGAATCCAGGAGGGTGTCGTCGCCCTCGGCAAGTATGGGGAGATATTTCGGCGCAATACCCACGCCTCTGGGGTGATCCCCCAGATTTCGATCGTGATGGGTCCCGCAGCGGGCGGTGCGGTCTACTCTCCCGCGTTGACCGACTTCGTGATCATGGTCGACAAAACCTCACAGATGTTCGTGACCGGCCCTGATGTAATCAAAACCGTCACGGGCGAGGATGTCGGCATGGAGGAGCTCGGCGGGGCACTCACCCACAACACCGTCTCTGGGGTCTCGCACTACCTGGCCAGTGACGAGGATGATGCCCTCGACTACGCTCGCACCCTGATCGGATTCCTCCCCGACAACAACCTGGCGGAGCACCCGGTGTACGAGAGCGAGGCCGAACTCGAAATTACCGACGAGGATCGCAAACTCAACGCCATCATCCCCGACAGCCCTCACCAGCCCTATGACGTCACGACGATCATTGAGCACATCGTTGATCACGGCGATTTTCTTGAAACCCAGCCTCTTTTCGCCCCCAACATCGTGATCGGCTTCGGTCGCGTCGAGGGTCGCACGGTGGGGATCGTGGCTAACCAGCCGCAGGCCATGGCCGGCACGCTCAACATTGAGGCGGGCGAGAAGGCAGCGAGGTTCGTGCGTTTTTGCGACGCCTTCAGTATCCCCATTGTGACCCTGGTGGATGTCCCGGGGTACCTGCCGGGCACCGACCAAGAGTGGACCGGGGTGATCCGCCGCGGGGCGAAGTTGCTGTACGCCTATGCCGAAGCCACCGTACCCCTGGTCACGATCATCACCCGCAAGGCCTATGGTGGGGCCTACATTGTGATGGGTTCCAAGCAACTGGGCGCCGACCTCAACTATGCCTGGCCGACCGCAGAGATCGCGGTGATGGGTGGGCAGGGTGCCGTCAATATCCTGTATCGCGGTGAGATCAAGGCCGCCGAGGCAGCTGGGGAGGATGTCGCGGCGGTACGCACCCGCCTGGCCAACGAGTACACCTACAACGTGGCATCCCCCTTCCTGGCCGCTGAACGGGGCGAGCTCGACGGAGTGATCGAGCCGGCGGCGACCCGGGTGGCCGTGATTAAGGCGCTGCGGGCACTGCGCACCAAGCGCGCTAGCGTGCCCGCGAAGAAGCATGGGAACATCCCGCTGTGACTGCCGAGGTCAGCACCGGCGAGGGCACGCCCGAGGGCTCATCCGTTGAGTTGCAGGTCTTATCACGGCGGGCCACCCCGGAGGAGATCGCCGCCGCCACTGCGGTGGTGCAGGCGTTACTCCTCGAACGCGCGGACGAGGAGACGGCTCGCGTATCGGCCTGGCAGCGGGGCCAGCGCCCAATTCGGTCGACGCTGGCGCACGGTGCTGGAGTGTGGCGGAACTTCTCTGGGTAGCGCCTGAACGAAACCTATAGCCTCACGAATCATGCGCTTTGTGCTGCGGCTTGGCCGCCAGATTGTGGATGTCGAGGGCTGCGGCGTTGCCGCTGTTGCTCGCTCGGTGGGTCATGTAGACGTTCTGTGTCATCGAGGCCCGGGAGTGTCCCAGCTGCTGGGCTACCTCATACGCGGTCGCACCAGACTCATCAAGAATCGCTGCGACCGTAGCACGATACGTGTGACACCTCACCCACTCAAACTCGGTACCAGCACGAACCAACCGGAACGCCTTACCAATATTGGACCGATCACGCCAGCCACCCCGAGCATCAGGAAACACCGGCCCCGCAACCCCGCCAAACCTGACCCGCCGGGCCTTCAGCAACTCCACACACCATCCCGGTAACACCAGAACCCGCCCAGAAGCCGTGGACTTCACGCCCTTCGCCACCAAGCTCTTGCCCCTCACCCGCACGATCGTCCGCCCCACCGTGACCACCCCGGCAACAAGATCAAGATCAGCCCAGGTCACCCCGATAGCCTCACCCAACCGCAACCCCGTCCCCAGCATGAACCTCGCCAGATCGGGCAGGTCATGCCGCTGCGCATACTCACTCACATCCAACATGGTGAACCACGCCCGCAGCTGCCCCACCGTCAACGCCCGAGCCTTCCCGACAGGCTCCACCTCCAACGACGTCACCCCCCGCACCGGATTACTCGACAACACCCCCTGCCGCACCAACCACCCACACAACCCCGACAACACCTGACGACACACCTTCGCCGTCGCATACCCCTTCTCCACCAACACACCCTGAAGAAACCGATCAAGCCGGAGAACCGTCAACTCCCCCACACGCAGACCACCAACACCCGGGACCACCAACCGACTCGCCTCATACCGATAAATATCCAGCGTCGTCGGCGACCGCTCACCCCCCTCAACCATGCCCTCAAACACCACCAACCACTCCCGAACCGCCACCCCCACCATACTCACCCGAGTCAACCCAGTCTGATCGGCGCCACCACCGTCAGCATCACCGCCGCTCACAATGACTCCACACCACCACTGGCAACTGACTTCTGATCGGCCAGTGACACGCATTTACTTCGAGACGTAGAACCTTCCACGCTTATTAGTGTAGGACCTTCTACGCTTAATCTGCATTCGTAATCTCAGCATGATTTCCTCGGGTCTCAGAAACAACAGAAGCTCGCCTGCTGTATCGACCGCAACTACTTATCTTTATCGTTCTTTTCCATCGGGCTTCCCAGCTTGAGATCCATAGCCGATCTGCTTGACGAATTCGATCAGGCCACCAAACATACGGTTTAGCTACTCCCACTAACGGTTACAGGGGATAACCTCAATAGAGTACCACAAAAGTTACCCCCTCTAATTTTCTGGGTCAACACCTCCACTCCGCCAGTGAGAGGATGGAGTACATGGATGTTCGGACGCTGCACGACGCTGCAACAATCGCCGACCCGCTCGACCGAGCCCGTGCTCTGACAACACTGATGACCGAGAACCAGGGCTTGGCAGACGCAGCAGCCCGGTATCGCCGTCAGGCCATCGCCGACGCACGAGAGCAGGGCATTTCCCGCGAGCAAGTGGCGGCAGCGCTGGGAGTAACTCCGCCGCGCATATCGCAGATGACTAAAAGCGACATGAAGGTTAAGGCACCGTCGCCACCCGAAAGCAAGGCACCTCGCGTGCTCGTGCAGCGCGCTCTACCAACCCCTCCTGCCGTGCGGGGAAGCGCAAGCCTGTTCCTCGTCGAAGCTGAACGTCAGGGAATCCGAGCAGACCGCA
>JBOFDJ010000016.1:0-5371 GCA_051646885.1 Rhodoglobus sp. | reverse complement strand
CCTAGGCCCCGCTTGCCGCAGTTCCGGGGTCACCGGGTCGTCGATGATGCCCTGAGCGGATCGCCGCGCCGCGAGGCCGTCTTGAGCGGCGTGGAAGGCCGAACCCAACTCGCGAAACGGTGCGAAACACTCAGGGGCAAGGATCAACGCCACCAGCCCGACCCCCAGAGGCAGAGCACCTTCCACCAGCCGTAGACCGACAAACACCGCGACGACGGCGACCGAGAGCGTGGAGATGAGTTCGAGAACCAGCGATGAGAGGAAGGCGCTGCGCAGGGTCACCATGGTCGTGTTGCGGTACCGGTTCGAGACTTGATGGAGCGCTGCTGACTGCTCCTCGACTCTACCGAGCCCGACCAACACCGGGAGCCCGCGGGCCAGCTCCACGAGGTGGTCCGACAGTCGCTGCAGACTGGCGATGCCCGCATCCGCCTGCTCCCTGGTGTGCATCCCCACGAGCACCATGAACACTGGCACCAGTGGAACGGTCACCACGATAATGACCGCGCTGACCCAGTCAGCACAAAGGATGCGCACCCCAACCAATAGCGGAACCGTGGCTGCCGTCACCGCCGCAGGCAGCACCGTGCGGTAATAAGCATCCAGCTGATCGAGCCCCACGGTGCCGATCACGGCCACCGAGCCAGCGGATCGGGAAGTGCCACTGGCCAGGGCTCGCTCCGCCAGGTCGTGGCGCAACCGCTCCTTGGCGCCGAGGGCCGTGCGCGCGGCCATGGCCTGTGCGGCCCAGCTCAGGAGTGCGCGCAGCAGGGTGGCCGCGAGACCGAGAGCCAGGGCATCCCGCCACGTCTCAGTGCCGTCGATCACCGAGACGATGCCCCGCGACAGTGCCTCGGCGATGCCCACCAGCGCGGCTGCCTTGAGGGCAGCGAGAACGCTGAACAGTAGCGTGGGTTTCGGCTCGAACTCCTCGAACATCAACGCTGCGCCGTCGCCGCCGTGACGGTGTGTGCATCGGGTAGTTGCGATTCGGCCAGGCGGCGGCGGAACACCCAGTAGGTCCAGCCCTGGTAGAGCAGCACCAGCGGTAGTCCGACCAGAGCGATGATGCTCATGACGCCGAGGGTGTACTGTCCGCTGGCAGCCGAGGAGATGGTGAGGTCAAAAGCAGGGTCGAGCGTGGAGGGCAAGACCACGGGGTAGCGGGCAGCGAAAATTGAGGATGCCCCGAGCGCCAGGAAAGCGCCGACCCCCAGGAAAGCCCAGCCCTCCCGACCGCGACGGGCTGCGCTCCAGCCGAGTGCGCCCGCGATCAGCCCGAGCGCGACCAGCACCCAGGTGAGGGGCGTCCCCGAGTTGAGCTGCACGAGGAGCGCCCATCCGATGAAGGGCAGTAGCGCCGGGGCCACCCACCGCACCACGAAGACCTGACTGCGTTCCCGCACCGGGCCGAGGGTTTTCAGGGCGAGGAAGATGCCGCCGTGCACGAGGCAGAAGCCGACCACCGCGAGACCGCCGAGCACGGCGTATCCGTTGAACCAGGAGAAGGGCCCGCCTACCCGGTCGCCATTGTCGTTAATGGGCAGTCCGGTGGTGGTGAGGGCAAGCAGTGTACCGACCCCGAAGGCGGCAACGAAGGAGCCCAGGCCGAGCGCCAGATCCCAGCGTCGCCGCCAGCGCTCACTGGCACCCTTGCCGCGATATTCGATGGCGACAGCGCGAAAGATCAGGCCCAGTAGGGTCAGGGTCAGGGGAACATAGAGTGCCGACAACAGGGAGGCGTACCACAGCGGGAACGCCGCGAAGGTGGCGGCCCCCGCGGTGATGAGCCACACCTCGTTGCCGTCCCAGACCGGGCCGATGCTGTTGAGCATGAGTCGGCGCTGTTTCTCGCTGCGGGCGGTGATGAGCAGGTGCATCCCGACTCCCAGGTCGAAGCCCTCCAGCAGGAGGTATCCGATCCAGAGCCCGGCGATGACAACAAACCACACGGTGGGCAGCAGTTCCATAGCCGTCTCCTAATAGGCGAACGCGAGCACGTCGCGGTCGCGGTCGTCATCGTGTCTGCTTTCGGGATGCTCCAGCTCAGGCATGGCGGAGACCACTCCGCCCCGCACATAGGTCACCAACAACCGCAGCTCCACCACGAGGATGGCCCCGTAGACCAGGCCGAAGGCCGCCAGTGAGAAGATGATCTCCTCCCCGGTGACCCCCGGCGAGACCGCAGCAGCGGTGAACATAAACACCCCATCAACCCCACCGGGAGTCGGGTTGGGCGCGACCACAAAGGGTTGACGCCCCATCTCGGTGAAGACCCAACCCGAGATGTTGGCGGCAAAGGGAGCGAGGATGCTCGCTATCGCGGCCCACATCATCAGCTTCGAGCGGGGAACCGTGCCCCTGCGGCTCAACCAGAGGGTGAGGGCGGCGAACCCGGCAGCCAGTATCCCGAAGCCGATCATCAGCCGGAAGCCCCAGTAGGTAACCTCCATGAGGGGGGAGGTAGTTGATCTGGCGGCCTGCGCGCTCGCCGTACAGTGGGTCATCTGGTAGCCGGGTGCCGTAGGCCTGGCGGTACTCGGGGATCAGGGTGTTCACGCCCTTGATCTCGGTCGTCAGATCACCGTGGGCGAGGAACGACAGCAGCCCGGGGATTTCAATGATCCCGGCGACCTGGCTGCAGTCTTGGGCACCGAGGTTGCCAATAGAGAGCACCGAGAAGCTGGTGCCGTCGTGGCAGGCTGCTTCGGCGGCGGCCATCTTGAGCGGCTGCTGCTCAAACATGAGTTTGGCCTGCAGGTCACCGCTGAGGGCGACGCCGCCGAAGCCGAGCATCGCGACGACGGCACCGATGCGCAGGCTGCGGATCCACACCGTGTGGTCGGCGCGGTCGCGGCCTGGGATGTCGGGGCGTGCACCGACGATGACCCGGCCCCGGGCATCCACAGTGTCGATTCCATCGCGGCGGCGCTGCCAGAGTTGGTACCACGAGATGCCGATGACGAAGCCCGCCCCGACCGCGATGGCACCGGCCAGGGTGTGGCTATAGGCGCTCAGTGCGGTGTTATTGGTGAGCACGGCCCAGATATCGGTCATCACCGGGCGACCGTCGATGAGCTCGACACCGACGGGATGCTGCATCCAGGAGTTAGCGACGATGATGAAGTACGCGCTCGCGATGGAGCCCATCACGGCTACCCAGAGTGTGGCGAGATGCAGTCGGGCGGGCAGACGGCCCCAGCCGAAGATCCACAGCCCCAGGAAGGTAGATTCGAGGAAGAAGGCGAGCAGACCCTCCATCGCGAGCGGGGCACCGAAGACATCGCCGACGAAACGCGCATACTCGCTCCAGGCCATCCCGAACTGGAATTCTTGGACCAGCCCGGTGGCGACGCCCACAATAAAATTGATCAGGTAGAGCTTGCCCCAGAATTTGGTCATCCGCAGGTAGCGATCATCGCCGGTGCGTACCCACATGGTCTGCATGCCGGCGACCAGCGGGCCGAGGCCGAGCGTGAGCGGCACCATGACGAAGTGGTAGACAGTGGTGATGCCGAACTGCCAGCGCGCGATGTCGAGAGGGTCCACGGTGTCCTTTTTCTACCTAAGGTAGAATCGCGGGATGATAACCCTAGGTGAACTGGAACGCTCGGTCATGGAGCTGCTCTGGGGTTGCCGCGAGAGCCTCTCGGCCTACGACATACAGACCGGGCTTGCCGACCGCAAACTCGCATCCACCACCATTCTCACCGTGCTGTCACGGCTCGAAAAAAAGGGATTCGTAGCGCGGGATCGCAGTTCGCGCCCGCATCGCTACAGCGCGGCCGCGGATCGCGAAGCACATATGGCCGAGCTCATGCACGAGGTGTTGGGCGGTGCCTCTGATCGCACCGCCGTGCTCGAACGCTTTGTCGGGCAGGTTAGTGCCGACGAGGCGGCAACCCTGCGCCGCATTCTCGACGGTCGCTGAACCTGATGATCGCGGCCGAGGCCCTCGCCACCCTCGCCGTAGCCTTGGCCTGGCCCATCCCACTGCTGTTGTCGCGAGCACACTGGCCACGCCGTGCGCCGACGGCTGCGCTGTTGCTATGGCAGGCCATCGCCATCGCCGGTGGCCTCTCGATGATTGGGTCGTTACTGAGTTTTGGTCTCGCCCCCTTTGGAGATGATCTGCTCTCCGCTGCGATACGCGCTGCGAGGCTTGGCACGAGCCTTGGTATGGTCGGACCGGATGCGACTGGATTGACCGTGCCCACCCCGGACGCAACCGGCACCAGCGCGACTGCACTTCAGCTAGGCAACGCCCTCGCTCTGGTCGGTGCTGCCCTGCTCACCTTCCACCTGCTGCTGAACCTGCTGCTGACGGTAGTCCGATCCGAGCGGCAGCGGCGCAGGCATGCGCACCTGGTGCAACTACTGAGCTCGCCTCTCGATGAGCCTGCCGGAGCGAGGCTGATCGACAGCCCCGCTCCCGTCGCCTACTGCCTCCCCAGCGCTCTCAGCTCGGTCACGGTGGTCTCCGCCGGGCTGCTCGCCCTGCTCGATGCCGCCGAGATGCGCGCGGTCATCGAGCACGAGAAAGCCCACGTCAGCCAGCGACACGACATCGTGCTGGTGGCCTTTCGCGCCTGGTATACCTCGCTGCCGTGGTTTCCGATTGCTTTCCGTGCGCAGCGCGAGGTGGGGCTGCTGATCGAGATGCTCGCCGATGACCGGGCGCGACGTGTGGTTCCCACCGCAACCCTGGCCCGAGCCATCGTGCTGGTCGGTGCCGAGCGCGGAGCTGAGCCGGTCGCCGCCTCGATCCGGGAATGGGGGGATGCGGCATCCCTCGACGAACTGCGCACCCGGATCAGCCGCCTCGATGCGCCGCCACTGCCGCGCGCGGCTAAGGCGGCGGTGATCCTGGCCGCGACCGCGCTACTCGCGATACCCACCCTGCTACTCATCGCTCCCACTCTAACCGGGACGCTCATTCGTTAGCGGTACCAGTGCCTGTTCCGGTTCTTGCCCTAACAGCAACAGTCGCCGACTGGTCAGATTTGTCACTTTTTCGAGAACGGAGCGTTGTGAAGATCTCGGGAACCCAGGCATGTGGGATGCCCTTCAAAGGCCCTGAAAAGTTGCGGTTGAGGATCTTTTCTTCGCAACATTCTGTGCCCCTCTTTGTGGGGGGTTTTTCGGGGTACAGTCTTCTCGGTAGGGTGACAGTGCAGGTTGATCGGGGGGTATCTATGCGTGCCATTGTGGGCTCTCTCCTCGGCTTTCCCGTTTTGAAGGTCGTTTCTACCCCTGGAGTCCCCACATGATGACGAGCAATCGTGCCGTTCGCCGCTCTTCCCGTTTGCTTGCTTTGGTTACGGCAGCAGCGTTGGCCTTGTCTGGTGTGGTGGTGTTGAGCGCTCCTGAA
>JBOFDJ010000015.1:0-2100 GCA_051646885.1 Rhodoglobus sp. | reverse complement strand
ACCCTTGAGAACAACAATCTCGTCACCATCCACGATGCCGAACCGGGGATCTCCACCTGTACTAAAGCGCGCAATCTTCACGACTCAAGCCTAGCGAGGCCGGGCCTCGGCATCCCGCGGCGTAGGGGAACCAACGGGTTAGGCGTCGAGGCGGGTCATCCAGCCGTGCGGGTCTGGGCGACGACCGTACTGGATGTCGGTCAGTTCGTCGCGCAACGACATGGTTAGCTCGCCGGCGGGCGCATCCGCCTCACCGATGGTGAAGCCCTCGGCCACGAACTGAGCGATGGGGGTGATCACCGCGGCGGTACCGCAGGCGAACATCTCGACGATGTCACCGGATGCCACATCCTGACGAACCTCGTCGATGCTCACCCGACGCTGCGTGACGCTGAGCCCCCGGTCCCGACCAAGTTGCAGGATCGAGTCGAGCGTGATGCCCGCGAGAATGCTCGGGGATTCTGGGGTGACCAGGCGACCATCTCGATAGACGAAGACTACGTTCATGCCGCCGAGCTCTTCAAGATAGTTACCCTCGGCTGAATCGAGGAACAACACCTGAGCACAACCATGATCGTAGGCCTCCTGTTGGGCAACGAGGGAAGCCGCATAGTTTCCCCCGGTCTTTGCCGCGCCCATACCACCCTTTCCGGCTCGGGAGTAGTCGGTCGACACCCAGATCGACAGCGGCGTCACACCACCCGGGAAGTAGGGGCCGGCTGGGCTGGCGATCACGTAATAGTTGACCTTCGCCGCAGGACGCACGCCAAGAAAAGCCTCCTTAGCAAACATAAAGGGCCGCAGGTAAAGACTGGTTTCTGGGGCGGATGGCACCCAGCGCGCGTCAACGGCGATCAGCTGCCTCAGCGATTCGATGAAATCATCGGTGGGCAGCTCAGGTAGCGCCAGGCGGCGGGCTGAACGCTGCAACCTGGCAGCGTTAGCATCGGGACGAAACGACCAGATCGAGCCGTCAGCGTGACGATAGGCCTTCAACCCCTCGAAGACCTCCTGCGCGTAGTGAAACACGGCGGCGGCGGGGTCGAGCGAGAGCGGCCCATAGGGCTGCACCCTCGGGCGATGCCAGCCACCCTTCTCACTCCAGCAGACATCCACCATGTGGTCGGTGAAGTGTTTACCGAAGCCAGGCTCGGCCATAATCTCGGCGTGCTCCGCGTCGGGGCGTGGTTCCTGATTTTTTTTCACCAGAAACTGGAGGGATGCGGGGGCAAGGAGGTTCTTCATAGTCAATTCCTTAAGAATTTCGGCTGAGACGCTTCTCATTCTGCGCTACTTCTGCCGCAATTGCTGTTCCCACCTCCGAGGTACTGCGTGTCGCGGGGCCACCGTCGGCACGATCAGCCTCGACCGCCGCCGCGACCTGGGTCGCGGCATCCCGCTCACCGAGGTGCTCGAGCAGCAGGGCAATCGAGAGAATGGCTGCGGTCGGGTCGGCGCGCTGCTGGCCAGCAATATCGGGGGCCGAACCGTGCACGGGTTCAAACATCGACGGGAATGCGCCCTCGGGATTGATGTTTGCTGAGGCCGCTAAGCCAATACCGCCGCTGATGGCGGCGGCCAGATCGGTGATGATGTCACCGAAAAGATTATCGGTCACGATGACATCGAAACGAGAAGGGTTCGTGACCATAGCGATGGTCGCCGCATCGATATGTAGGTAGTCGACGGCCACCGAGGCAAACTCCTGTGCCACCCGGTCAACCGTGCGCTGCCAGAGGCCACCGGCGTGGGTCAGCACATTCGTTTTATGCACCAGGGTGAGCTGGCCTCGACGCGCGCTCGCCTGCGCAAAAGCAAAACGAATCAGACGTTCCGCGCCGAAGGCCGTATTGATCGAGACCTCGGTCGCGATCTCGTGCGGGGTACCCACTCGGATGCCCCCGCCATTGCCCACATAAGGGCCCTCGGTGCCCTCGCGCACCACCACGAAGTCGACCGTGCCCGGCTGCGCCAGCGGCGATACCACCCCCGGAAGCATCTGAGTCGGACGCAGATTGACGTAATGATCGAAGGCGAAACGCAGTTTCAGGAGCAGGCCGCGCTCGATGATCCCCCCGGCCAGGCGCGGGTCACGAGGAT
>JBOFDJ010000014.1:0-13508 GCA_051646885.1 Rhodoglobus sp. | reverse complement strand
CGTATCGTGACGAAGCAGTTGTGCTGCGCACTCATAAGCTGGGTGAGGCTGATCGCATCATCACGATGTTGTCGCGACAGCACGGCAAAATTCGCGCCGTGGCCAAGGGCGTGCGGCGCACTGCCTCAAAGTTCGGCGCGCGTCTTGAACCCATGATGGTCGCTGATGTGCAGTGCTACCTCGGTCGAAGCCTCGATATTATTCAGCAGGCTGAGTCTTTGGGTTCCTATGGGGCTGATATCGCCGATGATTATGCGAGTTATACGGCAGGCAGCGTGATGATCGAGACAGCCGATAAAATCACGGATGATGACGGTAGCCTTCAGCAATACCTGTTGCTGGTGGGTGCCTTGCGTTCGCTGTCACGCCGGGAGCATCACCCAGGTCTGACACTCGATTCTTATTTGCTGCGCTCGCTCTCCATCGCAGGCTGGGCACCAAGCTTCAGCGATTGCGCTGTCACGGGCACAGCAGGGCCGCACAGCATTTTCGTGGCCCAGCTGGGCGGTGTGGTTGCCGACCAGGTTGCGCCCCCCGGTTCACTTCGTCTCGACACCGAGACGCTGTTGCTGCTAGGCGCTCTGATTGAGGGCCGCTGGGATGCCGCCGAGACTGCTGACGAACGTTCGCAGACTCAGGCCAGCGGCGTGGTTGCTGCGTACACCCAGTTTCATCTGGAACGTTCGCTCCGCTCGCTGCATCATGTGGATCGCAGCGCATGAAACGTTTCGGACAATCGCAGCGCAACGAACGCAAAGCTTCCGCACCTCGCAGCCAGTTGGTGACTCAGACCCATAAAAACGCTGGCGATTTCAGGCCACTCGATTGGACAGGCAGCTACCCTCCGCCCATCCTATCCCAGGCGGTTCCCCGGCACATCGCTCTTGTGATGGATGGCAATGGCCGTTGGGCGAACCGACAGGGGCTAACCCGTGTCGAGGGTCATAAGGCCGGGGAAGCAAGCCTGCTGGATGTGGTGGCCGGTGCCATTCAGATCGGAGTCAAACATCTCAGTGTCTATGCCTTCTCAACCGAGAACTGGAGCCGTTCGCCCGAGGAAGTGAGATTCCTTATGGGTTTCAACCGGGACGTGCTGCACCGTAGGCGTGACCAGTTGAACGCCTGGGGGGTTCGGGTGCGTTGGGCTGGGCGTACACCTCGGCTCTGGGCATCCGTGATTAAGGAGCTTCAGTTTGCCGAGCAGCTGACCTGCGATAACTCGGTGCTCACCCTGACGATGTGCGTCAACTATGGCGGTCGGCAGGAGATCACGGATGCCGTGCGCCTGATCGCTGAGGATGTCGCTGCCGGCAAAATAAAGTCCTCTGGCATTAGTGAAAAGACGATCCAGAAAAAGCTCTATGTGCCCGATGTGCCCGATGTCGATCTGTTTGTGCGTAGTTCGGGGGAGCAGCGTGTATCAAACTTCATGCCATGGCAGAGCGCCTATGCCGAGATGGTTTTTTTGGACACTCTCTGGCCCGATTTCACCCGCGAACATTTATGGGAGGCTATTGCGCACTACGCCTCGCGCCGCCGCCGCTTCGGCGGTGCCGTCGATGCACCGACGGTGTAACTGGTAGCTCCCGGGAGTTCACGTGCTACTCTTTGTTTAGGTCACAATGACCTTTACGATTGGCGATAGCGAACACCATGAGCAGCACTGGGATATCCCTCGCGGTTTCTACGGTTATTTTTGCCCTCAGAGAGGACTCACACACCGGTCGCAGCGCTGTGTGGATCCCGCTCGTGCGCTGCAACGCTGAGCCTTTCACGACACAGTGGGCACTGCCGGGTGGCTGGGTCAGTGCTCAGGAAGGTCTCGCAGACGCTGCCGCACGTAACCTCTTCGATACCACTTCGCTTGCTCCCACCTACCTCGAACAGCTCTACGCCTTTGGCGACGTTGGGCGTTCCCCTTCTGGTCGCGTCGTATCGATTGTGTACTGGGCTCTTGTGCTTCCGGAGCAGGCTAATCAGGCCACCGAAAATCAGAATGTTCGGTGGTTCCCGGCAGATGACCTCCCGTTACTGGCCTTCGATCACAACGCCATCGTTGACTATGCTCTGTGGCGATTGCGAACCAAGCTCGAATACAGCCGTATCGCTCATGCTTTCCTTGGAGACACCTTCACGCTGGCCGAACTACGGCGCGTGCATGAGGCCGTGCTGCAACGTTCCCTCGATCCCGCCAATTTCCGACGCCAGGTTGAGGCATCTGGCGTGCTCGTCCCCACCGATAACGTCGTGACCGGTGGGCGTCATCGGCCGCCCCGGCTTTACCGCTACAACCAGAGCGTCGAACTTGTCGATAATGGACCACTTAATCACCACCAGTCAGCAGGGAGTAACCGTGTCGTCAGTTGACAGCACCATCAGAACCGCCCCGAGCAACAGTTGTGCTCCAGAGCTCGCACAGGGGCCATGGGTCTTCGATCTCGCGACGCCCAGCTACGGGCCTGGAGCTTCGATGGGTGATGTTATCCCTACCGGTTCACCTCGGCAAGGAGCGTTACCGCGCGAGTATCAGCAGGCATCGAAGGATGAGTTGCACGAGCGTATTCGTGCCGCAAAGGCGACTCTCGGCGAGCGAGTGGTCGTCCTGGGGCATTTCTACCAGCGTGATGAGGTTGTTCAGCACGCCGATTTCTTAGGTGACTCGTTTCAGCTTGCCAACGCTGCTCAGACGGTTCCTGGTGCTGAGGCGATTGTGTTCTGCGGGGTTCATTTTATGGCTGAAACCGCTGATATTTTGGCGAGTCCAGGTCAGAGCGTCATTCTTCCTAATCTTGCCGCAGGATGTTCGATGGCAGATATGGCCGACAGTGATTCGGTCGAAGAATGCTGGGAGCAGCTCACTGAGCTGTACGGTACCGAGCCAGATTCTGCGGGACGGGTGCCGATTATTCCGGTGACCTATATGAACTCGTCGGCGGCTCTTAAGGCTTTCTGTGGCCGTCATGGTGGAATCGTGTGCACATCGTCCAACGCCTCTACCGTGCTCAGATGGGCTTTCGACCGAGGCCAGCGGGTGCTGTTCTTTCCCGATCAACACCTTGGCCGTAACACTGCCAAGGCCATGGGCGTACCTCTTGAGCAGATGCCGCTGTGGAACCCGCATAAAGCGCTTGGCGGCAATGAGCCCGAACAGGTTCAGGATGCCAAGGTGATCCTCTGGCACGGCTTCTGCAGCGTCCACAAAAGGTTCACGGTGCGGCAGGTTGAGCAGGCGCGGCTCGATTTCCCTGGTGTGCGAGTGATCGTGCATCCCGAATGCCCAATGGAGGTGGTGGATGCCGCCGATGAGGCAGGGTCAACCGATTACATTCGCAAGGCCGTGGCTGCGGCAACCGAGCCCACGGTCTTCGCCATCGGTACCGAGATTAATATGGTCAACAGGCTTGCCAGCGAATATCCGCAGCACACGATTTTTTGTCTTGATCCGGTCATCTGTCCCTGTTCGACGATGTACCGCATTCATCCGGGCTATCTGGCCTGGGTGCTGGAAGGCCTTGTGCGTGGCGAGGTGGTCAATCAGATTAGCGTTCCCGAGGAGATCGCGGCTGATGCCCGTATTGCCCTGGAACGCATGCTGTCTGCTCGGCCCCCCGAGCCGCAGGTGGGTTCCTAATGTCTCGAGTTGTTGTCGTTGGTACCGGAATTGCTGGCCTCATTACCGCCTATCGAGCGAGCGCCCAGCACGACGTTATTCTCGTAACCAAATCGGAACTGGCCGAAAGTAACACCAGATATGCGCAGGGAGGAATAGCCGCGGCGTTGTTCCCGGATGACAGTGTTGCCTCCCATATGGCCGACACCATTCGTGCGGGTGCTGGCTTATGCGATCCGGCTGCCGTGAAGATTCTTTGTGCTGAAGGGCCGCAACGCGTGCGGGATCTCATCGCGCTCGGCGTGGAATTCGACAAAATCAATGGCGAGCTAGCCCGGGGCCATGAGGCAGCGCACTCAGCGCGCCGGGTCATCCATGCCGGTGGTGATGCCACCGGTCTGGCGATCGAGGTGGCGTTACTGCACGCCGTTCGCGCACTCGCCGTCGACGTGCACGAGCACACTTTCATGCGCGACTTGGTGGTAGAGACGGGCACCGATGGTGTGCGGCGTGTTGTTGGCGTTGAGGTAATTCGACCTGATGGCTCTGCCGAGACACTCCGGGCCGATGTGGTTGTGCTTGCCAGCGGGGGAGCGGGACAGCTCTACCGGCACACCACCAACCCCACGGTCACCACGGGTGATGGTGTTGCCGCTGCCTACCGTGCCGGTGCTGCGCTGGCCGATGTCGAGTTCTATCAATTTCATCCCACCGCGCTGGCCGTGCCCGGTCGACCCTTGGTATCCGAAGCGGTGCGGGGTGAGGGTGCTGTGCTCCGTGATTCTGCGGGTCGTCGTTTTATGTTCGACGTTCATCCCGACGGCGAGTTGGCTCCGCGCGATGTGGTGGCACGGGGTATTGCGGCGGCGATGGCTCGGCAGGGTGGCATCCCGGTGTTGTTGGATGCCACGGCTCTGGGCCGCGACACTCTTGCCCAGCGCTTCCCGAGTATTTCGAGAACGACAGCAGAGCACGGTTTTGACTGGGCTGTCGATCCGATCCCGGTGACCCCGGCAGCTCATTACTGGATGGGTGGAATTCGCACAGATGTCGCGGGCCGCACCTCACTTGCCGGGCTATTTGCAGTGGGGGAGGCTGCCTGTACCGGGGTTCATGGGGCGAACCGTCTTGCATCCAATTCTCTTTTGGAGTCGCTGGTCTTTGCCTGGCGCGCAGTGGATGCGCTGACAGAGAAAGCCGAGCCCCTTGCGGTGCACGCCGCCGCGACCACTGCGATCACGGATGGCACTGAGGCATTTGACCGAGTTGAGCTACAACAACTGCTCTGGGATTTTGTGGGACTTGAGCGATCCGGCGCTGGCTTGCAGCATGCTGCTGCGCGGCTTGAGGGTTGGAGCGTACAGGGTGACACCGTAGCTGACCGGGAAACCGGGAATCTGCTTGATCTGGCTCGCTGCGTTGTGCGCGCTGCCGTGCTGCGTGAGGAATCCCGGGGGGCTCATGATCGTGAGGATTTTCCCGAGACCTCACCGCACTATGCTCACTCTTTCGAGTGGATCGCGCCCGTCTCGACGCCGACCACAGCAGCGGTTGCATCATGAACCCTGAGATTGCCGACGACATTATTCGCCGGGCGCTTGCTGAAGATGCGCCCTGGGGTGACATCACCTCGGATGCCCTTCTTCCTGCTTCGTCGACTGCCCAAGCCCGCTTGGTGGCTCGCGAGCCGGGCGTTGTGAGTGGCCTTGAGATCTTTGCCCGAGTGTTTGCTGTCACCGATCCTGGCTCGGCGGTTGAATTGCTTGCTGAAGATGGTCAAGATTTTCTTGTGGGTGCTGTTCTAGCCCGGGTTCACGGCAGTGCGCGTTCTGTTCTGCGAGCCGAACGAATTGCCCTGAACCTCAGCCAGCGCATGAGCGGAATCGCGACCCTCACCGCTCGCTATGTTGCCGCAGTTGCCGACACACCAGCCCGGATCGTCGACACACGTAAAACCACTCCTGGCCTGCGAATGCTTGAACGTGCCGCGGTGCGCCATGGCGGCGGCCACAACCACCGTTATTCCCTCTCGGATGCGGTTCTTGCCAAAGATAATCATCTGGCGGTTCTGAGCGCGGCGGGAATTCCCTTAGGCGATGCTCTTCGTGCCGTACGTGCCAGAATCGGCCACACTACACACCTTGAGGTTGAGGTGGATCGTCTCGACCAAATCGACACCGTGGTCTCTGCTGGAGTTGACACCATCATGCTCGACAACTTCACTACCGAGCAACTACGAGAAGGCGTAGCACTGGTCGCTGGCCGGGCTCTGGTGGAGGCTAGTGGTGGGGTGACCTTGGAGACGGTGGCGGCTATTGCACAGACCGGTGTTGATCTTATCTCTGTAGGTGCGTTGACCCACAGCGTGCGCTCTCTTGATCTTGGGCTCGACATCGAGGTCTCGTGATGTACCTCGATTCGGCTGCCACCACCGAGACCCGCCGTGAGGTACTCGAGGCGATGTGGCCCTATCTCACAACAGAATTTGGCAACCCCTCAAGTCAGCATGAATTGGGCAGTGCCGCAGCACGTGCGCTCAGTGATGCCCGCTCTCGGGTGGCCCGCTGGTTCGGCGCTCGCGCATCCGAGGTCATCTTCACCTCGGGAGGAACAGAATCGAATAACCTCGCGATTAAGGGTATCTGTTTGGCTCAGCCGCGGGGCAGGCACATCGTGACCACGGCGATCGAACATGAAGCCGTTCTCGAAAGCTGCCGATATCTTGAGCGCTATCACGACGTTGAGCTAACGATTCTCGGTGTTGATTCGGATGGCTTGGTGCAGATAAAAGACGTCATCGCTGCCCTGCGTCCCAATACAACGCTGGTCACGGTGATGTATGCCAATAATGAGGTGGGCTCAGTGCAGCCCATCGACCACATCGTCGAGGCCTGTCGCCGCTACGACATCCCTGTACACACTGACGCCGTGCAGGCAGCAGTGTCGCTAGACCTGAGCAGGATTGATGCCGATGCCATCAGTATTTCTGGTCATAAGCTTGGTGCGCCCAAGGGAGTTGGTGCCCTGTATGTGCGAGGGCGTGTCCCGCTAGAGCC
Source organism: Rhodoglobus sp. (assembly GCA_051646885.1). GTDB lineage: Bacteria > Actinomycetota > Actinomycetes > Actinomycetales > Microbacteriaceae > Rhodoglobus. The sequence goes on along the minus strand of JBOFDJ010000014.1, from coordinate 6,842 downwards.
GTTGATACATGGGGGAGGGCAGGAGCGCGGGCGTCGTTCCGGAACCGAGAATGTAGCCGGGGCTGTTGCCCTGGCCACGGCTGTGGATATTCTCAAAGCTGAACAACCGAACCCACAGCAGGCTCAAGCGCGGGATGCGCTCCGTGACCGCTTCATTGAGGAAGTTCTGCGGCTGATTCCTTCGGCTGTGCTCACCGGGCCGCGTACCCCGCGGTTGCCTGGTAACGCCTCTTTTTGCTTTCCTGGAACCAGTGGCGAATCCCTTCTTCTCGAACTGGAGCGCAGAGGTGTTGTCTGTTCGGCAGGATCGGCCTGTGCTGTGGGCAATGACGAACCCTCGCACGTTCTGACCGCGATGGGCTTTCGGGCTGAGATTGCCCAGACCGCAGTGCGATTCAGCATGGACCGCTCGGTGACGGGGGAGCAGCTTAGTGCGGTTGCGCAGCACCTGGCAGCGGCCAGGTCCAGTGTCGTCGCTCTTGGTCAGTAGAATATCTGGGTGCTTACCACGCAATTACCCGTTCCTATTCGCACTGGCATTATCGGTTTTGGTCTCTCCGGTCGTGTTTTCCACGCTCCGCTTATTGCTACCAATCCCGCTTTCCGGCTTGAGGTGATTTCCACCAGCAACCCTGAGCGTGCGGCACAAGCCGCAGCACATCATCCTGCAGCCGATATCGTCGACACCCCAGAAGCTGTGCTTGAGCGTGCGGCACAACTCGACCTTGTGGTGTTGGCTTCTCCGCCTTCGGCTCACTTTCAGCAGGCCCTTGCTGTGCTCGATGCCGGAACGAACCTCGTGATCGATAAACCTTTTGTGCCCACCGTCGTTGAGGCTAAGCAGCTTATTACTAAAGCTGAGGAGGCAGGTCTCATGCTGACTGTCTTCAAGAACCGTCGTTGGGATGGCGACTTCCTTACCCTTAAGCGACTCCTTGCTTCAGGTGCCTTGGGGAAGGTCCATCGTTTTGAGTCTACCTTCGAGAGGTGGGGCGGTGCTCTGCGTGATCGCTGGCAGGATTCGACCACTCCGAACCAGGGTGGCGGGATCACCTACGACCTGGGCAGTCATCTCATTGACCAGGCTCTGCAACTCTTCGGGCCGGCTACCGTCGACTCTGCCGAACTCACCGCCGTCCGCACAGCTGGTACAAGTGACGACGATTGCGTTATTTCGTTGCTGCATAACAACGGGGTGCGCTCTCATCTGACCATGAGTCGGGTGGCAGGCCAGCTTGGGCCGCGTTTTCGCGTGCTTGGTTCTGAGTCGGCATACTCTGTTATGGGTCTCGATAATCAAGAAGATCTACTTAAGCAAGGGCAGTGGCCAGGATCCGAAGAATACGGAGTCACTCCAGAAACAGACTGGGGTCTCCTCGGGGTTGCCGATTCCCTCACACCCGTGGAGACTGATCGCGGTGCGTATCCTTCTTTCTACAGCGGGGTCGCCGCGAGCATCCTTGACGGTGCCCCACCACCGGTTGAACCGAGAGAAGCGCTGGAGGTGGTGCGCATCATTGAGCGCGCACACGCCCTATCGGCAGCTGTTAGGGGCTGATTGCCTTCCTCTCGTCAGTCCACATCGCGTCAATCGGCTCTTGAGTGCAGGTAGTGCACAGGTGATGATGTGCACATGACCTCTGATCTTCTCCAATCGGCAATCGACAGTTTTGATGCGCCCCGCGGATACCTGGCCGCTGCATCCATGGGCCTGCCGCCGCGTCAGGCGATTGCCGCTCTTGCCGCGGATCTGGAGGCCTGGCGTTATGGTAATCGTGATCCACAAGACTACGATTCGGTGATCGCGGCGACCCGCGCCTCCTATGCTTCGCTAGTCGGGATGCCCCTTGATCGGGTTGCTCAGGGTTCGCAGACCTCGGTGCTGGCCTCGCTCATCGCGACCGCAGCGCCAGCCCGGGCAGAAATTCTGTGTGTCGAGGGGGATTTCTCTTCGATCATCTTTCCCTTTTGTCAGCGGCCTGACATCACCGTTCGAAGCGTGCCGCTGAGTGCTCTCGCAGACTCCGTTACTGATCAAACCTGGCTTACTGTTTTCTCGCTCGTGCAATCGTCCAACGGAATCATTGCCGACACCTCCGCCATCATCAGCGCGGCCACCGCACACGGGTCTTTTACCCTCTGTGACACGACTCAGGCTGTAGGAGTTCTTCCCGTGAATGCCGCCCTTTTTGACGCGACCGTGTGCCACAGCTACAAATGGCTGTGCACCCCCAGAGGTGTCGCCTTTCTGACCCTTGCAGAGCGCTTTGATGCCCTACTGACCCCGGTTCAGGCCGGATGGTATGCAGGAGACGATGTGTGGCAGAACTGTTATGGGTCGTCACTCTCGCCTGCCCCCAGTGCCCGACGGTTTGATGTTTCGCCCGCATGGCACGCGTGGGTTGGCGCTGAGGTCTCGCTTGCCTTATTCGCTGGTCTTGACCTGCATGAAGTGTGGCAGAGGGCGAGTGGGCTGGGTGATGCCCTCTGTGATGCCGTGGGTATTGCCCAACAGCACCAGGCAATTGTGAGTTGGCCGGATGCCTCGGGCAATGACCTGAAGAAACTGCAAGCGGCAGGAATCAGGGCTTCGGGCCGTGCCGGAAGACTGCGGGCTTCTTTCCACCTCTGGAACACCGAAGCCGATGTGGATATGGTGCTTCGAGCCCTTCGCTAAGCTGGAGACTTCGCCGACCGGGCATCCAGCTCGGCTGAACCAGTGTCACGGATTGCAGGACTGCTGCACGCCAGAGGAGATCACATCATGGCTATGTCTAGCACAATCGATGCCGTCATTAACCTCACAAAACGAAGAGGCTTTGTCTTTCAATCGGGTGAGATTTACGGTGGCTCACGGTCTGCATGGGATTATGGCCCTTTGGGCACCGCTCTCAAAGAAAACATTAAGAAACAGTGGTGGCAGCGCTTCGTTCAGGGTCGTGACGATGTGGTGGGTATCGATTCCGCTGTGATCCTACCTCGGCGGGTGTGGGAGGTTTCAGGACACGTAGAGGTTTTTTCCGACCCGCTCGTCGAATCACTTCACACCCACAAACGGTATCGCGCTGATCACCTACTCGAGGCCTATGAGGAGAAGCACGGTCATCTTCCCGTCAACGGTCTCACCGACATTAGAGATCCCGACACTGGACAACCCGGGTCCTGGACCGAACCTCAGAACTTTTCTGGCCTTCTCAAGACTTTCCTGGGCCCTGTTGATAATGAGGAGGGGCTGCATTATCTGCGCCCAGAGACTGCGCAAGGAATTTTTACCAATTTCGCCAATGTGATGAGTTCCTCTCGGATGAAACCTCCGTTCGGGATCGGGCAGATTGGTAAGAGTTTCCGCAACGAGATCACACCGGGAAACTTCATCTTTCGTACTCGTGAGTTTGAGCAGATGGAGATGGAATTTTTTGTTGAACCAGGAACTGACGAAGACTGGCATCAGTATTGGATCGATGAATCGCTTCGTTGGTACACAGAGTTAGGGATTAGCCCAGAGAATTTACGTCTATACGAGCACCAGCAAGAGAAGCTTTCGCACTATTCGAAGCGCACTGTCGACATAGAGTATCGGTTTCGTTTTGCGGGAAGTGAGTGGGGTGAACTGATGGGGGTCGCGAACCGCACTGACTTCGACCTGAGAACGCATTCTGAGGGCTCAGGTGCCGATCTGTCCTATTTTGATCAAAGCAAAGATGAGCGTTGGACTCCCTACGTAATCGAGCCCGCTTTTGGCCTGACGCGCGCGTTGATGGCTTTTCTTCTTGATGCCTATGCTGAAGACGAGGCCCCCAATGCTCAGGGTGGAATTGATAAGCGCACAGTTCTGCGACTCGACCGTCGTTTATCACCTGTGAAGGTTGCTGTCTTACCGCTATCTCGTCATGAGCGACTTTCGCCGCTTGCTCGCAGTCTTGCCGCTGATCTTCGTGCGCTCTGGAATGTCGATTTCGATGATGCAGGTGCCATCGGTCGGCGCTATCGTCGCCAAGATGAGATCGGTACGCCTTTTTGCGTCACGGTCGATTTTGACTCGCTTGATGATAATGCGGTGACCGTACGTGAACGCGACACGATGGCGCAGGAGCGTATTCCTCTTGAAGGTCTGCGTTTATATTTCGCTGAGCGTCTGCTCGGCGTTTAGCGCGCGGTATCGTCGCCGAAACTCTGGGAGGATTGGCGCATGACCGTCGTTGCCGAAGCCTGTCGTGCCGAAGTCCGTTGTGCCGCACCGCCGGCGTTGAAGATCGGCCCGATTTCGCTCGACGTTCCGGTTGTTCTTGCCCCGATGGCCGGGATCACCAACACCGCCTTTCGCCGCCTGTGTCGCGAGTACGGGGCCGGTCTCTATGTCAGCGAGATGATCACCAGCCGGGCTTTGGTTGAGCGAACACCAGAAAGCATGCGGCTGATCGGCCACCACGAGTCAGAGACAATTCGCAGCATCCAGCTGTATGGGGTTGACCCTCAGACAGTCGCCGAGGCGGTTACCATGCTGGTCGCTGAAGATCGCGCAGACCATATTGATATGAATTTTGGATGCCCGGTGCCTAAAGTCACCCGCAAGGGCGGAGGTGCCGCTCTCCCGTGGAAGCGCGATCTGTTTCGCGAGATTGTCGAGCGCGCCGTGGTTGCTGCCGGTGCTGTCCCGCTCACCGTCAAAATGCGTAAAGGTATTGACTCCGACCACCTCACCTACCTCGAAGCGGCCAAGGCCGCGGAGGGTGCCGGTGTCGCCGCCATTGCGCTGCACGCGCGCACGGCTGCCGAATTCTACTCGGGCGCGGCTGACTGGTCAGCGATCACGAAACTCAAAGAGACGATCACCACAATTCCCGTTCTCGGAAACGGCGATATTTGGAGCGCCGCTGATGCTCTGCGCATGATGGAGGAGACCGGATGCGACGGGGTCGTTGTTGGCCGTGGTTGTCTCGGTCGCCCGTGGCTTTTTGGCGACCTCGCTGCCGCCTTTCGTGGTGAAAAGACGACGCACCAGCCGGGTCTCGGTGAGGTTTCTGCGGCATTCCGGCGTCATGCCGAACTGTTGACCGAGTTCTTCGGCGATGAGGGTAGGGCGTGCCGCGACATCCGCAAGCATGTCGCTTGGTATTTCAAAGGTTATGCGGTCGGCGGCGATCTTCGGGCAGCGCTGGCCACAGTGCAGAATCTTGCGCAGCTCAACGATCTTGTGGGGCGACTCGATAGTGAGCAGCCTTATCCTGGTGCCGATGCTGAGGGTCAACGCGGTCGCGCTGGCACTCCCAAGAAACCCTCGCTGCCGGAGGGATGGCTTGACAGCCGCGAGGTGCAGGAGGGCCATCGCCTCGCACTGGTCGAGGCCGAAGTGAGCACCGGCGGTGGCTGATACCTACACGAGTTTTGATGCCCAGCGCTGGTTGCCTGAAGAGCATTCCAGCCGCCGGAGTGATTTCGCTCGGGATCGCGCGCGCGTGCTGCACTCCAGCGCGCTACGTCGACTTGCTGCCAAGACCCAGGTTCTTAGTCCCACGTCGACACTTGATTTTGCCCGAAACCGACTCACGCATTCGCTTGAGGTCGCTCAGGTGGGCCGTGAGTTGGCCGACAGCCTGGGGCTTGATCCTGATGTTGTTGATACCGCTTGTCTTGCACACGATCTCGGGCACCCACCGTTTGGGCATAACGGTGAGCGTGCACTCAACGAGTGGGCTGCCGATATCGGAGGCTTTGAGGGCAATGCGCAAACCTTACGTCTGGTGACCAGGATTGAGCCGAAGGTCTTCGGCCCAGACGGCGTTTCTTATGGTTTGAACCTGACGCGAGCCAGTCTGGATGCCAGTTGCAAATACCCCTGGCCGAGCGCGCAGGGTATTGCCGATCCGAGCGGGCGTAGCAAGTACGGTTTTTATGACGATGATACGGCGGTGTTCGAGTGGTTGCGCGCCGGTGCCCCCGAACGTCAGCGCTGCATTGAAGCCCAGGTGATGGACCTTTCCGACGATATTGGCTACTCGGTGCATGATTTCGAGGATGCCATTGTCAACGGTTATGTGGATGTCACTGCCCTCGGTGCGCGAGTTGATCACGATGATCTGGTCAACTCGATGTTTACCTGGATCGGTGGCGAGATAAACCACGACGAGCTCATTGACGCTTTTGATCGTCTCGACAACCTGGAGCCCTGGATTGACCAGTGGGATGGCAGCCGACAGGCCCACGGACGGCTCAAAAACCTCACCAGCCAACTGATCGGGCGCTTTGCCGGAGCAGCAGTGGCGGCCACTCGACAGTCGTATCACGGTAGCCTCGCCCGGTTTGGTGCGCACCTCGTGATCCCGCGCGAGATTCAGGCCGAGATTGCTGTGCTCAAGGGAATTGTGGCGGCCTTTGTGATGTCAGCGAATGCTCGGCGCCCGATTTATGCCCAGCAGAGAGACATTCTGACTGAACTCGCTGATGCCCTGCTGGCCTCAGCGCCCGCCAGCCTCGATTCGGGCTGTGCCGCCGACTGGAACAGCGCATCCAATGACGAGCAGCGCACGCGGGCGGTAGTCGATCAGGTAGCCTCACTCACCGATCAGTCTGCCGTTGACTGGCACCAGCGCCTGTTGGCTTAGCTTGCGCGTCGTGAGGCGATAACATACCGCGCTATTGTGGGCGAAGAAAATTCGTGATCAGCACTGATCTTCGCGTTATTGAAGAAGTAGGAACATTGAACTGATGATGATTCAATTTGTGTTGGGTGGTGGTGTGGGGGATGATGGTGGCGTGCCCTGTTTGGGTGGCATTGGCGTTGATGGGAGTGTGTTGTGACGGGGTGGAGTGTTGATGCTGATGGGGTGGCGGCGACGTTGGTG
>JBOFDJ010000013.1:0-22368 GCA_051646885.1 Rhodoglobus sp. | reverse complement strand
TATCTCCACTAGACCCGGAGGTTCTCCCTTTCACAAGACCGTAAACGCCACCAACGTCATGGCCGGATACACCTAGCTCTAGTCGCGGGGCCACCCATCGCAGGATTCGTCTCTACCGGATACGGCTCGATGGTGGCGTTCGCTTCAGTAACCATTTTGTTCTTCATCTCCGCTATGGCACTCTGGCAGACACGCCTTCGAGAGGCTGAACCTGCGATGCGGGAGGGACGTAGAAGCGCTAGAGGTGACGAGGAAACGCTGGCTTCTGACCCGGCTTCGAAAACAGGAGCCAGCCCATCCGAGCGCGGGGGATTACTCGCGGATGTTGTTGCTGGTCTCCGCTATGTTCGCGGTCATCCAGTTTTGCCGCCGATGCTTGTTGTTGTTGCGGTAGCGGAGATCGCGACAGCAGGGCCGGTGGCCGTCGGGCTTCCCCTCCTTGCCGATGCCGAGAGGTGGGGCGTCGGGGGAGTTGGTCTGATCATGGCTGGCTTCGGAGTCGGCGCGACGACGACTGCATTGTTGGTCATGCTAGCGGGGCGAGTCCCTCATGCTGGTTATGTTGCCTTGGTCGCTGTCGTCATAATGGGTCCCGCATTGGCTGCCGTGGGTTTGACAAGTACCGAGTTTGGAGCCGTTATAGCAGGGTGCATTACGGGTCTCGGTGGCGGGATATGCTCCACGCTGGTGAGCACCTTCGTGCTGAGCATCACAGAAAAAAGTCAGGTTGGTCGAGTCGTCGCCCTCATGAGCTTTGCAACTTTCGGAGGTGCTCCTCTTTCGTATGCTTTGTCGGGCTTCATCGCAGACGCAACGAACCCCAGAATGCCATTTGTCGTCAGCGGTCTTGCTGTCTTTCTTGTTGGCATAGTGGCACTTTGCGTGCCCGCCTTAAGGTCGGCTGACATGCCCAAAGCCGCACCGATCAGCAGTCGTCACACAAAAGAATAGTTTTACAAATTCCAGCAGACCCATCGACGTCTATCTTCTACGAAAGCTGTCATTATGTTGAAAAAATTGTGCATGAAAATCCCTGGTTCTCGGTCTCACGTCAGCAAACGGGAACGCAGGAGTGGTATCGAATTGAAGCGGCAGACAGCGCAATAGTTCTTGGTAAGACTCGCGAAGAGAAGATTCTTTTTATTCAAGGAGTTCGGGGTGCTTCGGGTTCACCACAAGCTTATGAGCTTCCCGGCGGCATAGTCGAACCGCAAGAAACTCCTCGTGAAGCCGCAGCACGGGAGACTGAGGAAGAAACGGGCTACCGAGCGTCATCCTTGGTGAGCGTTGGAAGCTTTTTCCCAGTGCCTGCCATTAGCGATGCTCGTTGCCATGTTTTTGAAGCCCATGTCGAACCCATCGGCGAGGCCCGGCTAGAGGAAGGTGAACAATGGCGATCTGTTCTGGTTGAGGTTGCTGAACTGCGATCCTTGATGACCTCAGGAGCGATCCTCGATAGTGCGACGCTGGCTGCGCTCGGACTTTACCTCGCAGCGGCCAAGAGCATGAGCAGCGGCGGACGTGGATAGGGCGACGGTTAGGACAAGGGCAATCAGCAGCGTTATTTCGGGCTATAAAAATAGCCTGAATCTAGGCTATCGTAAAGCCATGCAAACCATGTCAGTCAGCGAGGCCAAGGACAAGCTCTCGACCCTGGTGGATCGCGTCGAATCTACTCATGACGCGGTGGTGATCACGCGGCACGGAAAGCCGGCTGCGGTGCTCATTTCTCCGGCAGACCTTGATTCGCTGCAGGAGACGCTGGCCTGGCTGTCAGACCCCAATCATGCCGCCGAAATGAACGAAGCAGAGGACGACATCGCGAACGGTCGTATGCTCTCCCTGGAGGAAGTGCGCGCACAGCTGGCGAAACGGTGACGATCGGGCCTTACCGGGTGGAACTCTCCCGGCCGGTCGTGCGGGCGCTGGGGCGGCTGACGCCCAAGCTCGTCGACGCTGTACTCCGATTCCTCGACGGACCACTCACGGAGAACCCCCAGGGAGCAACAAAACCGCTCGGTGCAGAACTCCACGGGCTTCGCGCGGGCTATGTCGGGATCGCGTACCGGGTTCTTGTTCGCATCGATGAGGACAACAGGCTCGTCCGTGTCATGCGTATCGCCCACCGCGCCGACGTCTACCGGCCCGAGTAGCGGTCGGCTGAATTTCTTCTGGCTCCACCAATCAGCAGTTCTTCCGCAAAGGGATAGTTTTCTAGATTCCAGCAGACCCGGTGCGGGATAATGGCGACTTGGTTTTGGTGGTGGGTGATCCGCATCCGGCATAACGATTGTGGTGAGGGTAGGGTGAGCGTGGTGACGGGTGAGGGTGCAGCCCGCAGGCGGGTGGTGGTGCCGGTTCTGCGCGGTGATCGGGTGGATGATGTGCTCCGGTCGCGGTTGCGGGCGATCCGGGATGAGCTTGAGCTGGTGGGGGTGTTTCCGCCGGAGGTAGCGGCGGAGGCCGCTGCCGCGGTGGCGAAGGCCCCGCTGCCGAGTGTCGATCTCACGGGCATCCCTTTTGTCACTATTGACCCTGAGGGGTCTACTGATCTCGATCAGGCGCTGTTTATCGAGCGGCGCGATGGCGGTTACCGGGTGCATTATGCGATTGCTGATGTTCCCGCTTTTGTGCGGCCGGGTGGGGCGGTGGATGCGCAGGCTCGCCGCCGTGGCCAGACCATCTACGCGCCCGAAGGTCGCATTCCGCTGCATCCCATGGCTATTAGTGAGGACGCTGCCTCGTTGCTGGAGGGCACGTTGCGGGGTGCTTTTGTCTGGAGCCTGGAGCTCTCCTCCGATGGCGCGGTCACTGCGGTGGATCTTCGGCGGGCGCGAGTGCGCAGCACGCGGCGTTATTCCTATGTTGAGGCCCAGCAATTGCTGGAAGGTGGCAGTCCACCGCTGTGGCTCATCCTGTTGCGCGAGGTGGGCATGCTGCGCCAGACGCTGGAGGGCGCGCGCGGTGGGGCGAGTCTGAACCGCCCCGATGAGGAGATCCAGTTCGTTGATGGTGCCTACACTCTGGTGCGTCGCCGTGGCCTGCCGGTTGAGGGGTGGAATGCTCAGCTGTCGTTGATGACCGGGATGGCGGCGGCCACGATCATGCTGGAGGGGGGTATCGGGATCCTGCGCACCATGCCGCAGCCGTCGTCAGAGGTCCTCGACCGGTTTCGGGCCCAGGTGGCGGCGCTGGGATGCCCGTGGCCGGAGCATCAGGGTTATGGCCAGTATTTGCGCGGTCTTGATCAGAACGATCCCCGGTCTCTTGCCGCGATCCACGCTGCCACCTCGCTGTTCCGCGGGGCCGGGTACACCGCCTTCGATGGTGAGTTGCCGCCCGAGACGATACAGGCGGCGGTGGCTGCCCCGTATGCCCACACCACCGCGCCGTTGCGGCGGCTGGTTGACCGGTTTGTGCTGGTGGCCTGCGCTGCGCTGGTTGCGGGGGAGCCGGTTCCGGCCTGGGTGCGCGAGGCGTTACCGACGCTCCCGGCGTTAATGGAGGCATCGGATGCGGTGGCCTCGCGCCTTGATCGGGCCTCGGTTGACGCCATCGAGGCGGCGCTGCTATCGGCCCGGGTGGGCGAGGTGTTTGACGCGGTAGTGATCGCCGCCAAAGATGGCGATGGAGTGATCCAGCTGGCGGAGCCGGTAGTGACGGCTTCCATCAGGGGGGATGTCGTGGCTGGGCAGTCCGTTCGTGCGATCCTGATCACCGCAGACATCGCCTCGGGAACCGTGGCCTTCATCCTCGCCTGAGTGCCGCGGTGTGTCTGGTCTCTTAGCATGGCCCCGCGCGCATGCCACGTGAAGGAGATTTTGCCCTTCGGCAGTCTGTTGCCCCTCACAGACCCTACGCAACAAATATTTCTCCTTATACGTGGTGGTCGGTTGCGTGTCGTGGGATCGCTTCTCCGGGTGGCGGGAGAAGATTACCGGTGGCGGGAGCTGCTACTCGCGCCGTCTGCTGCGTACTCCCGCCGGATCGGTTTTTACTCCCGCCGCTTAGATGGCGCTTTCAGGGATCACAGTCGTATGCCTGGTCATCTACCCAGTACGCCCCCTCAAATACGATGAACCAGTTACGAACACGACATCGAACTCGTCTTTTGCATCCGGTAGCCCAGATGCCGCAAATCAATCTCCGCGTTGACGACGAGACGGGGCATCGTTTGCAGTACCTGTCGGAGCGCACTGGTCGGTCGAAAACGTTCTATGCGACCGAGGCGTTGATCCAGTATTTAGATGAGAACGAAGACTACCTCCTCGCCAAAGATGCGCTTGAGGAATTCACGCAGCCCGACGACGATGCGATTGACCTCTCCGATGTTGTCTGGCCTGCGTGAGTTACGCGATCAGATTCACCCCAAAGGCGGCGCAACAGGTCAGGAAAATCGACCCGGCCAGCGCGAAACGCATTCATGGTTTTCTTGAGCAGAAGCTCTCACGATTGGATCGTCCACGCCTTCTCGGCAAGAAACTTGTCGACGAAGACTTCTGCCGTTACCGGGTCGGCGATTATCGGCTCCTGACAAATATTGACGATGACCAGATCCTATCCTCATCGTCGAGCCCGCACACCGCCGTGAGGTCTACACCAAGTTCTAGACACAGCGATAGCGCTAGCTGTTCCGATTGCGGTGATGGGCTCGGCGTGACTCTAGGAGCTCTGCTTCTCCGCACGCTGCTGATCCTGTGATCCGCAGACACATCGCCGGGTTTCCTGACCGGGCGATGCGTCATGATAATCCATTACGCTTCCTACGTGTTAAAACCCGTAAACGATGTTCCCTTGGTGAGTGCGCTGAACTCCGAGGGTGTCCGGGCGTTCAGAGCAACCTTCCATGCCCGCCCTGACTATTCCCGGGTTACGAGGATCGGGCAGTCGATAACTACGAATCGTGCTGCGATGTCTATAATCATCTTCCTTTCTTATTGCCTACTTGGCGGCGGCGCTGTGTTTGAGTTGATTCGTGGACACAGCGTTACGTTCCTGGACCTTAGTTCTATTTCCCTAGGGTTCGTGGTCATCACAGCCGTTCTTTGGTGGGTACCGCTCGTCACTACGGTGGTGCGCGAGCAGGGCGGTTGGTCGCGCTGGCACCGCTGGTATCGTCTGGAGAATTTCGCCTCCGCTAATGGAATGTTGTTCTCCCCAGGTTTTACTAGCTCGCGGTCCCTGTCGCGATCCAGCACCGTAGGAGAGCCTGACTTTTTGCAAGATAATTTTCGCTCAGCGCAGGGGCGGTTTTTTGTCTACGGGAATTGTCGGCGCACTGTTGAAGGCTATGGGCCACGTGACCTTAGGGAATCAACTCAGTGCTGGGGCGCTCTGGCCCTTGAACTTGATAGGTCGCTGCCTCAGATGATCCTGCGGTCGACTGCAACCAAGGGGCGTATGGCCGAGATGTTCCACGGATTCACTAAAGATAGAACCCTCCAGCTGATCGCGGCGAAAAGTTATCTAGCTGAGTTATTCGAAGGTCTGGATAAAAATCAAATACTGAGCCTTGAAGGCGATTTCGATAAATACTTCACCCTGTATTGCCCTCGTAGCTATGAACGTGACGCGCTCTACATTTTCACCCCAGACCTCATGGCACTGCTTATTGATAACGCGGCTCCCCTTACCATCGAAATCAAAGACAACTGGATGTTCGTCTATTCCCAGCAGGAATTCGATTTGCTGCAACCGGCCACCCACCACCGCCTCAGAGCCATCATGAACACCGTTGGCGCGAAGCTGCTCGACAACTCCGAAGCCTATGTTGACGCGCGTGCTACAAATGCCGTCGGCGCGAAGCTGCTTGATAACGATGAAGCTTATTTAGAAGAGATCGTCGAGCGCTCCCTTTCTTCTCGGAAGTTTGTCGATCCTTACAGTTCCTCTGTGGCTTTAAAGGGGCAGCGGCTAAATCGTCGTCGCAATGTCCTTCCTTATGTCTACGTTGCTGTCTCCGTGGCTTGCATTGTGGCGTATCGGTTGTACATCGGTGCCGAATAGTGGTGGCGCTGCAGAGGTTTTGTGAGAATCCGCACGCCGCCCTTGGGCGCTCTTGGCTGTTCAGAGCAGTTCTGCCGGGTTCAGCCCTGGCGCACTTGTATTGTCGCCGGGTCGCACCGGGTCACTAAGGTCGCGTCGCCGGGACAGCACCACCCCGAGCAGGCTCAACGCGACGATGAGCAGAATGGCGGCATCGATCCCGATGGCGGTGATGGGGCCAAGGATGCCGCCCAACACACCCACGATGAGGCCGCTACCGACGCGAAGCCCGATCCCGATCATGGAGTACGCCCCCAGAAATCTGCCCCGCCGATCTGCTGGCGCTCCCAATTGCACTACGGTCTGGGAGGTTGAGGCCGAGGCGAGGCTGCCCATTCCGGCCAGCACGAGCATGGCTACGGAGAGCGGAAAGTTGCGGGATGCCGCGAACACCACCAGACTTGCCGCGAACACCGCGGTGCTCATGATCGCCAGTCGGGGGGTGGCCCGCACGCCGCCGATGGTCTCTAGAGCGATCCCGGCAATCACCGCCCCCGCCGACATGGCGGCAATGAGTGCCCCATAGCCGAGACCAGACTCCGCCTGCCCCAGCAACTCCCCGAACTGCGGCAGCAATGGCAACAGGGTCGTGCCGATCAGCAGCCCGGTGGCACCCTGCAGCACAAACACGGCCAGAATCGAGGGATACCGGGGAATTTCGCCGAGAACACCGAAGGTGGCGCGCAGACCAAGGCGCGGTCTGTGCGCTCCACCCTTGCGGCTGTGGCCGGTGTATGGCACCCGCCACAGGTAGATGATGAAGGGGAGGTAAAGCGCGATGTTGAGAAACATCGCGGGCCCCGGGCCGAGCGTGAACAGCAGCGCTGCCCCGATCAGCGGGCCCAGCAGCATCCCGAGATTGAGCCCGGTGGCCATCAGCCGCACGGCGCTGGGGGTATCGTCGTGCCCGGCAATGTCGTAGAGCATCATCTGTTCGGCTGGCCCCCAGAGGGCGGCGGCGAAGCCGTGCAGCAGCAGCAGGATGACACAGTTCCAGGGTTGGAGAGTACCGGTGATGATGAGTACGCCCCAGCCCACCGAGGCGAGAATGAACATGGTTTGCGCGAGTTGCACTAGCCGACGGCAGTCGTAGCGATCAGCAAGCCCCCCGATGATCACCCCGAACAGCAGGTGGGGCAGCCAGTGGCTGATCACCGCAAAGCCTGCCAGCAGCGGGGACTGAAAAAGCTGCCACATCACCCAGTAGCTGATCGCATGCTCGACATGATCACCGGTCATCCCGAGGATCCCGCCACTCAGGTAGCCCTTGTACCAGGGCACGCGCAGCGCGGAAAATCTCACCGTGCCAGCCTAGAGCGCCTTAAGTTTCCTCAGCGACCGGGGCAAGCAAACTGGGCTGCACATTCAGAGTTCAAAAATAGCCCTGACTGCGACCAGAAGAAGAGATTACGATCTTGTCACGATTGACTAAAGGCAGTACGCTCAGTTTAGCAGTACGGTCAGTCTACAAAATATCTAGAGCTTCATCACAAGCATCAAATTTGGGGGTCGGTTGTGCATCGCAACATGAGGAGTCTTCGTGCCAGTTGAAGTCAAGAACTACTTCAATGGGGGGAGCGCCTTTCGGGCGGTCGCCCTCGTGCTCGGTGTGGCGCTCGTCGCGACCTGCGCGCTAGCGTCCCCAGCCGCACAGGCCACTGAACGTGAAGCCCGAGGTCAGGCAGGGGGAGAGCTGAAGGCTTCACAGCAGGGGGTCTACGCGAGTCCATTTCCGTATCCGGAGCGTGGGGCCACGATGCCCTACACTACGCGCGAAGCGGAATTCGCCTCTCTTGCGGGCGGTGCCGAGGTGGTTGGGCCTAACCGTAAGGTTGGCGACTTAGCGGGGGAGGCCTCTGGTCGCAAAGCAGTGGTGCTTGACGCCGTTGGTGAGTCGGTGGAGTGGACCACACCGGTGCCAACGAACACCCTGGTTACTCGGTTCGCTATTCCCGACAGTGACACCGGCGGCGGGATCGAGAGCACCATCAGCCTCTATATCAATGGCAAGTTCCGCAAGACCATCGAGCTGACTAGCCGCTTCGCCTGGCTCTATGGTGGTGATGCGAGCCAAAGGAACGAGCCGAGCGCTGGCCCACGACGGCACCTCTATGACGAGGCGAATGTTCTCCTCAATGAAACCATTCCGGCGGGATCGAAACTTCAACTGCGCAAAGACGCGGTGAACAGCGCCGCCTGGTATGCCATCGATTTCATCGATTTGGAGGTTGCCACCCCGGTCGCGAACCCTGATCCGACGCGTTACGTTGAGCCGTCCGGGCGGGATCAGCAGGCGGTGCAACGAGCAATCGACATCGCGGTCTCCGACACCTCCAAGTTGGGCGTCTACTTGCCAGCGGGGAGTTACAGTACCGATAAGAAATTCCGGATGTACGGGCGGGGATTGACCGTAACCGGTGCCGGCCCATGGTTCACAAAGTTTTTCGCCCCCAAGGAGTTGTCGAACACCGATATTGGCTTCAACGGTACTGCCGATGCTTCGGGGTCGACTCTCGCCAACTTTGGTTACTTTGGCAACTACGTCAATCGGATCGACGGCCCGGGGAAAGTCTTTGACTTCAAGAACGTAAAGAATATGGTGATCGACAACATCTGGGCTGAGCACATGACGTGCATGTTTTGGGCGGTGAACATGGATGACTCGGTGATCAAAAATAGTCGTATCCGCAATACATTTGCCGACGCCGTCAACATGACCAACGGCTCAGCGAGGAACCATGTGGTCAACAATGCCGCCCGCGGCACCGGTGACGACTCGTTCGGCCTGTTCGCGTCGACCGGAGCTGGCGGTACCGGTCAGTCGGATAATGTTTTCGAGAGACTTACTTCCACGCTGACGTGGCGGGCTGCTGGGATTGCTGTCTACGGTGGCGAAGCCAACACCTTCCGCAATATTTATGTAGCTGACACTCTGGTCTATCCGGGTGTGACGATCTCTTCGTTCGACTTCGGCTATTCGATGGAAGGGTTTGGTCCGCGACCGACCGTGTTCGACGGCATCACCCTGGTGCGCGCTGGAGGTCGTTCCTGGGGAGACCAGGCCTTCCCAGCATTATGGCTGTTCTCGGCATCAAGGAAGTTCGCTGCGTTCTCTATCAAGAACATAGACATCATCGACCCCACATACTCGGGCATCATGTTCCAGACCAACTACAAGGGATCTGTGCCAGAAAATCCTGTCCAGGACGTAACATTCGAGAATGTATCGATTGTGGGGGCACGCAAGTCTGGTGATGACCTCAACGCGCGGAGCGGCTACGGTATCTGGGCGCAGAACTCCGCAGTCGGAGCGGCAAAATTCACGAATACAAAGTTTTTTGGCAATGCCGAGAATGTTAGGGATAACGCGCCTGCCTTTGATCTCGTCGTCGAAAACCGGTAGTTTCGCACACTTTAGCGGGAGGATCGGCTCATGAGAGGTGATCGACTCGCTCACCTCAGCCTCCGTTTCGACGCGATCTACTGCCTCGCCCTCGGTCTGATCGTCGCCGTCACTTCTCCTTTTACGGTTACGGCAGGCGGGGTGGCACTGTCCCCAGCTATTCTTCTTGGTGCCGGTGGAGCAACCATGCTGTGGGGGGTCTATGTGTGGCATGCTGAATCTCATTGGCCCATCCGCTCAAGCACTTGTCTGGTGATGGTTGCCAACATCGTTGCCAGTACGGGGCTGGCACTTACTGGCATTGTCGCCGGGGCAACCGTGTTCGCTTTCGCGGCCAGTGCTCTTGCCATCGACATCGCTGCCTTCGCAGTGAGCCAGGGAATAGCTCTTCGGCGTCTCACGGCATCGATGACTATCTAAGGGAGGTCGCGGTGCCTCGCTGCTCCCCACTGATGATTGTTACTGGTCCTAGATTTCCCGTCGATGCGTCACCTGCAGGACAATAGCGGGAAGTTGCAGGGTGATCCCCATTCCCAGCATGGGGCGGCGTACCGCGGCAGGGGCAGTGCCGGGTCTGCCAGCAGCGGTGAACGCGGCGGGAGCAGTAACCGATCTGGCGGGAGAAAGCAGCCGGTGGCGGGAGTAGCAACCCCCGCCACCGGTAATCTTTTCCCGCCATCTGAAGGAATGCTCTCACGACACACGACTGCCCGCGGTCACACCACAAGATTTCACCGCTCTCGTAGGACACTGCTGCTCCTTTACACAACACCGAAGACCCCAGGCCGCAACACACACCGTTACACCCTCAAATACGAAGAGGCAGGAAAACGAGTGTGAATGTGAAGAGCCACGACCTAAAAGAACCCGACTTGCGTCGAGAACGCGGACGTTCATCGGGCACCTCGTGCGAGCGGGTAGGCTTTCTCACGGCCACAGTGTTGCGACGTCGAAGTCTTGAGACGGTTCAGCGGTGGCCATTCATCTGAAACCGACGCGCGATTGCGAGAGTGACGTGGACCTTTTCGAGTACCAAGCTCGGGACCTTTTTGAATCCTTCGGGGTGCCGGTGCTCGCCGGCATCGTCGCTGATACCCCCGACCAGGCACGGGCCGCCGCTGAGAAAATCGGTGGCACTGTGGTTATTAAGGCCCAAGTGAAAGCCGGGGGTCGCGGCAAGGCTGGCGGTGTAAAGGTCGTTCATAACCCTGAGGATGCCGCAAGTGCCGCCGAGGCCATCCTGGGCCTTGAGATCAAAGGCCTCACCGTCAACCGGGTCATGGTTGCCCAGGGCGCGCGCATCGCTCAGGAGTATTACTTCTCGATTCTGCTCGACCGCGCCAACCGCTCCTACCTGTCGCTGTGTAGCGTCGAGGGCGGCATGGAGATCGAGGAGCTTGCTGTCGAACGCCCGGAGGCGCTGGCCAAGGTAGAGGTCGACCCGTTGAGCGGTATTGACCTCGCGAAGGCCACCGAGATCGCCCTCGCCGGCGGCTTTGACCCCGCGATTGCCGCCACGGTGGCCCCGGTGCTCGTGAAACTTTATGAGGTCTATCAGGCTGAGGATGCCACGCTCGTCGAGGTCAATCCTCTGGTGCTGACTGAGGATGGCCAGGTTCTCGCCCTCGATGGCAAGGTCACGCTCGATGAGAATGCGGCGTTCCGTCACCCTCACCATGAGGCTTTGGGGGATGCCGCTGCCGCAGACCCGCTGGAGGCCAAAGCCAAGGCTCATGACCTCAACTACGTGAAGCTCGACGGCGAAGTGGGCATCATCGGCAACGGTGCTGGTCTGGTGATGTCAACGCTTGATGTGGTCAGCTACGCGGGCGAGAAGCATGGTGGTGTGCGACCGGCCAACTTTCTCGATATTGGGGGCGGGGCATCCGCCGAGGTGATGGCCGCCGGGCTTGATGTTATTCTGGGCGACCCGCAGGTGAAGAGCGTTTTTGTTAACGTTTTCGGTGGGATCACCGCCTGCGATGCGGTCGCCAACGGCATTGTTGGCGCGTTGGCCGTGCTGGGGGCGACTGCGAGTAAACCGCTCGTGGTGCGGCTCGATGGCAATAAGGTTGCCGAGGGCCGCGCCATTCTGACCGCAGCCAATAACCCGCTGGTTACCCTGGCGGACACCATGGACGAAGGCGCCGATAAGGCCGCCGAGCTGGCACACGCGTAAGGGCGGGAAATCTAACATGTCGATCTTTCTTAACAAGGACTCCACGGTCATCGTTCAGGGCATCACCGGCGGTGAAGGCACCAAGCACACGGCCCTGATGCTGAAAGCTGGCACCAAGGTCGTGGGCGGTGTTAACGCTCGCAAGGCGGGTACCACGGTCTCGCATGATGGTGGTGTTGAGCTTCCGGTGTTCGGCACGGTGGCCGAGGCGATGGCCGCGACGGCCGCTACGGTATCGATTGTTTTCGTGCCTCCGGCTTTCGCGAAGGATGCGGTGATCGAGGCTATCGAGGCGGGTATCGCCCTCGTTGTGGTGATTACCGAGGGCATACCGGTGCAAGATTCTGCCGAATTCTGGGCGCTCGCCAAGGCTAAGGGCAACGCGACCCGCATCATCGGCCCCAACTGCCCGGGAATCATCACTCCCGGCCAGTCGCTGGTGGGCATCACCCCGGCCACGATCACCGGTGCAGGCCCGGTCGGTCTGGTCTCCAAATCGGGCACCCTGACCTACCAAATGATGTACGAGCTGCGGGATTTGGGTTTCTCGACCGCCATCGGTATCGGCGGTGATCCCATTGTTGGTACCACCCACATTGATGCGCTCCAGGCTTTTGAGGCTGACCCCGAGACGAAGGCCATTGTGATGATTGGTGAGATCGGTGGTGACGCTGAGGAGCGCGCTGCCGACTACATCAAGGCCAACCTCACGAAGCCGGTTGTCGCCTATGTGGCCGGTTTCACCGCCCCCGAGGGCAAAACGATGGGCCACGCTGGTGCCATCGTCTCGGCCGGCGCGGGGACCGCCCAGGGCAAGAAAGCGGCTCTGGAGGCGGCCGGGGTGAAGGTCGGCAAGACCCCGAGCGAAACGGCGGCTCTGCTGCGTGAGGTGCTGGCCGGGGTCTAGAAAACATCGGCGGTCTTACGCTGGTCGGGGATTCTTTGAGAGGTTTTTATGAACCGTCGTTTCACCGCATTGGCACTGACTCTGTCATTGGGTCTTATCTTGTCGGGGTGCGTATTTCTTCGACCGAATCCCGAGCAGCGCTCAGGCCCGGCTCCAACTGATCGCGAGGGTTTTTATCGACAGTCGCTGAGCTGGAGGGGGTGCGGCGGCGGCCTCGCCTGTGCGACGGTGAAGGCCCCCATTGATTGGGATTCCCCGGCTGATGGTGCCATCGATCTGGCCGTGGTCAAGCATTCCGCGATTGGCGCGGCACGGGGCTCGCTACTGTTGAATCCGGGTGGCCCTGGCGGCTCCGGCTGGGATTATGTGCATGGTAGCGGCGAGTTCTCGGCCACCCCAGCGGTGATCGAGAACTTTGATCTGGTCGGATGGGATCCGCGTGGCGTGGGGCGATCCTCTCGGGTCACCTGTTTCACCGATCCCCAAGACACCGACGATACCCTCTATGGCACCTACGACAACGCCTACAACACCCAGGGTTGGATCGAGGAGTTGACCGCTGAGGAGGTCAGCTTCGCGGCCGCCTGTGAGAAGAACACGGGCGCGTTGTTGGGCAACATCGATGCAGCAAGCAACGCCCGCGATATGGATATGCTGCGTGCCGTACTCGGTGATGACAAGCTCAACTATCTCGGCTACTCGTATGGCACTTATTTGGGTGCCGTCTATGCTGAGCTCTTTCCCAATAAAGTGGGGCGCTTTGTGCTCGATGGCGCTGTGGATCCCCTGGTCAACGGTTTTGAGAGCCTCACGTCTCAGATGGTGGGCTTTGACAGCGCCTTCCGGGCCTACCTGAGATCATGTCTTGATGGTGAGGGGTGCCCTTTCACCGGGACGGTGGATGAGGCGGCTCTTCAGGCTCGCGCCGTGCTCGATGGCGTTGATGCCTTGGCGCTGGTGAATGACGACGGGAGGGTTCTTGACTCGCCCACCGTGGCCACCGGAATTATCGGGAATCTTTATTCTGAGTCGTCGTGGGACAGCCTCACCGAGATGTTCGTGCAACTGGCGGCGGGAGATCCTTCGTTGAGCTTTGAGAGTGCAGATTCTTACAACTCGCGCAATTCTGATGGCTCGTACCGGAGCAACTCCTACGAGGTGTACGTGTCGGCGAACTGCGTGGACGGAGAATTTGCCGATGACCCGGCCTCGACCCTCGACCGCATCGCCGAGATCGACGCAGCTGCCCCCATCCTCGGTAAGCATGCGGCTTTCGACGATTTCGCCGTGTTGGATGTGGCCTGCTCGAATTGGCCTTTTCCTCGGGGAGATTTGCCGAGCAGTTTCGAGGCTCAGGGTGCCGGCCCCATTCTCGTGATCGGTACCACCAATGATCCGGCCACCCCCTATGCTTCCGCGGTATCGCTGGCTCAGCAGCTCTCTAGCGGTGTTCTCATCAGCTACCAGGGCGAGGGCCACACCATTTACAACCAGGGCGTGGACTGTGTTGACGATGCCGTTGATGCCTACTTTGTCAAGGGAACGGTGCCGCAGACCGACCCGATGTGTTAGCCGACCCGCGGGAAGGGTCGTCGCGGGGAGCACTGCACCACGGTAAGGTCGCGAAGGTCATGAATCGCCAGCTCACCGCCCTGTTCTGCGCACTGGAGGCGGTGCTGGTGGTGGCGGTCGGGGTGGCGATACCGTTGTTTCCCGCGACGCTGCTGTGGGGTATCCATTTCGGCTTGGAGATCGAATGGATCGTGTTTTGGCGGGCCGCAGTCGATACCTGGTTGCTCGGTCACGGGGTGGATGTGACGGTCACGCTCGACGCCGCCACGGTCACCCAGTTGGGGTTTCCGGCAGCGGGCGTGCCCTTTACTCTGACGATTGCTCTGTTGGGATTCAGTTTGCTGAGCGTGTTGCTGGGCGTGCGCGCTGGCCGCAGGATTGCGCAGACACGTCACCGTGCTCTCGGAGCGTTGGTGTCACTGGGCACCTTTGGGCTTGTCTCCTTGTTGCTCACTCTTTCGGCGCTACATCCGGTGGCTCGTCCCTCGCTTGTGCAGGGCACCCTGCTGCCGAGTCTCGTTTTTGCGCTCGGCCTGGCCATCGGTATGTACCGCGCGGGAGTGCGACCCCAGTGGCCCGCTCACCGTATCCGCCATTGGGTCATGACCTGGCCTAGCACCGTTCGGAGCATGCTCATGGTCGCGCTTCGTGGCGGTGTTGCCGCCGCGGCCGCCGTCATGCTGTGCGCTGCCGTGCTCTGCGCTGGTGCTATCGCCTTCTCGTATGCCTCGGTTATCACCCTCTATGAAAGTCTACACACTGAAGTTTTGGGGGGTGTGACGATCACTCTGGGGCAGTTAGCACTGCTTCCCAATCTGGTGGTATATACCGCTAGCTGGCTGGTGGGCCCCGGCTTTGCCCTCGGCACGGGCTCTTCTGTGAGCCCGCTCGCTACCCAGCTGGGGCCGATCCCCGCCATCCCGGTTCTGGGGGCCCTCCCGACGGGTCAGCTCGTTTTTGGTTTTGTGGGTCTGCTGGTTCCGCTGGTCACCGGCTTTGTGGTCGGTGCCGTTCTGGCTTCGAGCGCTCGGCGCGGGCGCGAGCGTGTCATGGCAGCGCTCGGTGTGGGGCTGGTTGGCGGTGTCATTCTCGGGATGTTGGCTTGGGCATCCGCTGGAGCAGTAGGGCCGGGCAGGTTACAGGATGTCGGGCCGAACCCACTCGCCGTCGGTGCTTGGGCGGCGCTGGAGCTGGCGGTCGCAGCGCTGGCCGGGCTGTCGGCCAGCCTGCGTCGCCGCCCCGCGGAGGAGCAGCGCGCACAGCGGTAGTATTACCGGGTGTTATCTCTCGTGGTCCTGATCTCGGGCGGCGGGTCGAACCTTCTCGCCCTTCTTGAGGCCGCTGAAGATCCCCAATTTCCCGCGCGGGTGGTGGCGGTCGGTTCTGATCGCCCTGCCGATGGCTTCGAGCATGCTGAACGGCGGGGGATTCCCACGTTCTCGGTGCCGCTGTCTTCCTTCGCTACTCGCGAGCAGTGGGGCGCTGCCCTGCTTGAGCAGATTCAGCTATGGCAGCCCGATCTGGTGATCCTGAGTGGGTTTATGAAGCTGCTGCCTCCGAATGTTGTTGCGGCGCTTTCTCCTTATTTATTGAACACGCATCCGGCGTATCTGCCCGAATTCCCTGGCGCGCACGCTGTGCGGGATGCTGTGGGGGCGGAGGTTGCCGAGACCGGGGCCACGGTGATTGTCGTTGACGATGGCGTAGACACCGGACCGATCATCTCTCAAGAGCGGGTCCCCGTGCTGTCGGGTGACACCGAGTCGAGCCTGCACGAACGTATTAAACCTGTCGAACGACGGCTGCTTATTCAGGCCGTGCGTGATATCGCCAACTCCCGCCTCGACCTGAAGGATCTCTTGTGAGCGTCCCCCATCGCACTCCCGCCATGTATCGCAACCGGGATGCGATCCCCATCCAGCGGGCGCTGATCTCGGTGAGTGATAAGTCGGGGCTGACCCAGCTCGCGAGCGCTCTTGTTGATGCTGGCGTAGAGATCGTGTCGACCGGATCGACCGCGAAGACTATTGCGGATTCCGGGCTCCCCGTCACCGAGGTTGCTGTGGTCACAGGCTTTCCCGAGTCGCTTGACGGGCGGGTGCGCACCCTGCATCCGGCCATTCATGCGGGGATTCTGGCCGATCTGCGGCTCGAGTCCCATGTCGGTGAGCTTGCGGAGCTCGGTATTGACGCCTTCCAACTCGTGGTGTCGAACCTCTATCCCTTCGTCGAAACGGTCGCCTCGGGAGCCCCCAGCGACGAGGTCATTGAGCAGATCGATATTGGTGGCCCCGCCCTGGTGCGTGCCGCGGCCAAGAACCATGCCAATGTGGCGATTGTGACCAGTCCGCAGAGTTACCCGCTACTCATCGCGACGCTGACTCGTGGCGGCACGACGCTGGCTCAGCGTCAACAACTTGCAGCTGAGGCATTCATGCACACAGCGGCATATGATTCAGCTGTTGCTCAGTATTTTGCTCGGGATATTGCGGCGTCAGCTGAGTCGACAACTGAGCTTGCTCCGGTCTCTGACGCCACTCGCGCAGCCCGATGGCCTAGCACTTTGGTCTATGAGGTGCACCATAAGAGCTCGTTACGCTACGGCGAGAACGCTCACCAGGCTGCGGCACTTTTTGTTGAGCAGCGAGGTCGGGGCATTGCTCAGGCAACCCAATTGCACGGCAAAGAGATGTCGTATAACAACTACGTGGATGCGGATGCCGCCCTGCGTGCTGCCTACGATTTTGATGAACCAGCGGTCGCCATCATCAAGCACGCCAACCCCTGCGGTATTGCCGTTGCCCGAGGCGCTGGTGACCCGATTGCCTCCGCGCACGCCCGGGCGCACGCCTGCGATCCGGTATCGGCCTATGGCGGGGTGATCGCGGCAAACCGCCCGATCACCCGTGAGGCAGCCCAGTCGATTAGTGATATTTTCACCGAGGTCATTGTGGCCCCCGATTTCGAACCCGTGGCCCTCGAACTGCTGCGCTCGAAGAAAAACCTTCGCCTGCTCATGCTGCCCAGTGACTATGCCAGATCTTCTGATGAGCTTCGACAGATCTCTGGGGGCGCTCTTGTGCAGTCTGCTGATACCTACGGTGATGTCACCTCGGATTCTTGGACTTTGGTCGCGGGAAATGATGTGGATGCCGCTACCCGCGCGGATCTTGAGTTTGCCTGGCGAGCAGTTCGCGCTGTGAAATCGAATGCTATTTTGCTTGCCAAGGGCGGGGCATCCGTTGGTGTAGGGATGGGTCAGGTCAACCGGGTGGATTCGTGTCAGTTGGCCGTGACGAGGGCCGGGGATCGGGCGACTGGCGCGGTCGCGGCCAGTGACGCCTTCTTCCCGTTTGCGGATGGGCTAGAGATTCTGTTGGCTGCCGGGGTCACCGCGGTGGTGCAACCGGGCGGTTCAATCCGTGACGATGAGGTGATTGCTGCTGCGGACACCGCCGGGGTCACCATGTATTTCACCGGCGAGCGCCATTTTTTCCATTGAGGGCTGAGATCCAGAGGCGCAGTGAGGCGTGAAGCGCACTGAGGTGTGAGTCGTGGGGCGGAGTTGCGCTCAACCAGGGTCGAGTGACCAGGAGTCGGCCTGACGCCCCGGTCGCATCCGGATCCAGGCGATAGCGATAGCGATGATGATCAGCAGGCTTGGCACCGTCGCCAGCGCCCAGCTGAGCTTCTGTGATGGCCCAGGAAGCGGGTCGAAGGGCAGCACAACCCTGGCGTTGGCGTCACCATCGGCACCGGTGATCATGAGCTGCAAACTCCAGCGACCACCGACACCTGAATCCTCGAATGACACCACGTCAAGACCCCAGGATTCACGTTGGCGAGGATGTCGTGCTAGGGGAACACTGTCATATTCGGACGGGCGACCGGATGGCGTGATCATGGACAGCGTGCCGGATTTGCCGGTGATTCCCTCAGCGGGGTCGATGATCAGATCGAAAGACACCCCTTCAGCGAGCGGCCATCTGCTGAACCCGAGGGTCAGTTCGTATGGCCCGGCCTGAACTTTTTCTTCGTGCACAATCTTTACCGGATCGGCGGCGTGCGCGACGGTCGGGGTGGCGGCGACTGTGGTGAGGGCCAATAGCGGTATCGTGAGGTACTGACGCAGGCGTCGGCGGGTGTGCTGGGATAACAACATGATGTCCTTTCGAGGGGAATATGCCAGTCGAGGGAAAAGCGTCAGCGGATCGCGCGGGCAATAGTGCCGAGTTGCCACGCCATCAGCGCGGCACCGGCTCCAACAATGCCCAGTGCGACTACGGTGCCAGGCGAGGTGACGAAAAGCAGGCCGGGTTGTTCAAGCCGCGAACCGGCATAGTAGAAGCTCATCAGAATTCCTCCGAGACCACCGGAAATCATGATCAGCAGGCGAGTGGTCTGTGCTGTCGCCCGTGCCGCCGTCTCTGGTGTCGGGCCTGCCTCCAACCGTGCTGAGCGTCGGGCACCAAGAAGGAGCACGATGTCGATCAGGAGCGCCGTGGCGAGCATGACCCACGATGACGGCAGATTCTCCGAAAACCGCGAGGCGCGTTGTGTCGGGTCGGCCAGGACCGAGTCACGCAGGAAAAGTCCGAGCTGATTCGCGTACCAGTCGTTTGCGGTGAGGGTGAACCACGTCATCACGAACTTCAGGGCGATCACCAGGAGGGCAACACAGGTTGCGGAGAAGCGTAGCCGGGTGGCTGATGCGGCAAAGAGGAACGCCACCACGAAGATCACGCCCAGATACACGCGGCCAGTCTCGATCCCGATTCCATCGAGGCGAAGAAACCGGGTCAGCCCGGAGAAGAAAACCAGAAAACACACGCTGCAGGCCACCATGGAGGCGAGCCCTAGGCCACGTGATCCGAGGAGCCGCCGGATGCCGGCACCCAGCGACGGGCGTGAGCGGGGCACATCCGTGTGCTTCATCATCGCTGCGAAAGCAGTGACCGTTCCCACCATCCCGATCTGGTTGCAGGTCAGCAGCCCAATATGTGGCGGCGAGATGATCGTCACATCAAAGCCGTAGATCGAGTGCCACCATTCATCCCAGAGTCCGCACAGCAGGAACAGTACTGTGCCGAAGCCGCCAATGAGATAGGGGCGGGGGATCGGGTTGAGCGAGAGTCGGTCGCCGGAGATCCTTTCGGCGTTCAGGATCCGGAGGGACACGACGAGGCAGACCAGCCCGGTCAGCGCTGATCCGGAGTAGATAAAAAGATGCGGAACCGTGAAGAAAGTATCTGGCCCCACCTCACTGTGCCACTGCATATCCCAGGCAAAGCCGACCAGCCCCAGAAACGAGCCAAGCGCCATCAGCCAGGCCGCTAGGGGTGACGGAACCGGTGCGGGGAGTGATCGAGGGTGTTGATGAGCGTCGTGTGGTGGTGCGGTAATGACGGTTTCTGACACGGTTATTCCTTTCTGAAGTGGATTTCATGCGGCGGTAATAGTGAGAGGCAGTGTCGCTACAGTGGTCTGGTCTGACCGCTGGATGCCGATGCGGATGGTCCACTGGCCGACCATGGGAAAAAGGTCGCCGTCAAGGCGGTAGCGTCCCGCGGCTATCGGCTGAGCTCTCACCACCTGCCCGGCATGCCCCATGCTCGCCATGGTGGCGCTGAAGGTCACGGTGGCCTCCGATACCGGTGTGTCGGTAGCATCGGTGAGCCGTACCTGCGCGTCTCGGGTACCCGCCGTGGGGTTATCCACGGTGAGGGTGACGGTGAACGGGCCGGCCTGGGTCGACACGTCAGAGCCGGTAACACTCGGTGTTACTAACATGCTCCTGGCGACAAGAGCAAGGCTTATCACCACGACCATCCCGACAAGAAAGAGCAGCAAGACCTGAGGCCGCCGCAGCCGAGACAATGGAGTGTGCTGGCTTACGATGACGCGACCTCCAGGGTCATCGGAACAGTAACAATCTGGTCGCCGTGCCGAAACTGCACCCATGAGTCGTAGCGCCCGGCCTGCGGGAAGGTGAAAGCGAAGTGGATGGTCGAATTATCCGTCGCTGGGGTTGCAGCAGGAGGTGATGTTGGTGCTGGGGTGTTAGGGGTCATCAACTCGATCAGTGGATCGCCCTCGGCGTTCCGCACGCCGCTGAGCGTAAGAATGGGCGACATCGCTCCGACCGCGTGCAGGTGGGCGAAGAGATCGGTTTGGCGGTTCAATACCATCATGTGCCCGTTCATCCCGAGCCAGGGGGTTACCGTGACCGGTTCAGCGCCTTCGGTGACCGTGACACTCAGTCCCACCGGTGTCCCAGCGGTGGGTGTTCCAGTGGCCTGAACGTCAACGTCGAGGCCAGCAATGGTGCGCGGACCGAGACCGCCTACCGCCGGTATAGCCGCTGGCGGAGCATCCGCGGCTCCCACCTGAATCGTGGTGCTGGTCAGTTGGCTACCCAGGTCGGTGCTGTCGCCCGCCAGGCTTCGACTTAACTCGACTTCGATACGATGTTCGCCCGCAGCGCTCGGGGTGTAGTCGAGCAGGTATCGACCGGGTGATACGCGCGCCGGATGCACATGTGCGAAGTCATGCACCGATTCCCCGATCACCGCCACATGCAGTAAGGCCTCGTGGTGGGGCCGCAGGTCGTCGACCGGCGTACCCGTCGACGCGTCGGTGAGCACAAACTCCAGCGTCGAGGCCTGCCCTGCGACGGGTGGGGTGCCGAGGGAACTGACACTCACGTTGACGGGGGCAAGGGTGGCAGGCCCCACGGTCCCCGCGACCCCGGCAGGGAGCAGTGGGGCCACGCTCAGTGTGATCGCGACGGCCAGCATGGCGATGACGGCGGGGCCGGTCGCCCACAGTGCCGCCGCGGATACTCGCCGCCAGCGCCGCCGACTCAGCACTGAGAGTGTGAGACCACCTAGGCCGATGACTCCGGCGGAGGCGTAAAAAATCGAGCGAGCGGGTTCGGCGGGATCCCCAGGGGGCACGGTCACCGTAATCGGAATTCGAGTGGATGCTACGGCACCAGCCTTGGCCGGAAGCGTGAGTTCGACATCCCAGGGGCCGAGACGGTCCACCCTTAGCTGGGTGGGGTATGGTCCGTCGTCACCGGCCAGCATCTGCACAACGGCCTCGGCTTCCCGAGGTCGTTGCTGATCGGAGGGCCACGCCCGCAGCTCTACCGCCATATCGCTGTCGGCCGCTTTCGTCAGCGAGAGGTCGATAAGCATGATTCCGGGAACGACCGAGACCGGCCCTATCACGGCCCGCAGTTGCAGCGTGCCGAGATCCACGGTTACGGCCTGGGGGGTCGAAGTTGAGCCCCCATGAGCCCAGGCAGGCTGGGCGGTGAGCAGGAGCAGTATGGTGACTGCCGCTGCGGCGATGGCGCGCACGGTCATGCCCCTGTGCCGGTTTCGTCGAGCGGTACTCTGCCGAATGCTCACCTGTCTAGTCTGCTGCTTTACCTGAGTTATCGCATCAACCTCCGGTAGGTTATCAGGATGCTTCCCGTAACTAGACAAAGACCCCTGCCGATCAACCGCCGCCTTATTGCCGCTGTCATCTCAGGATTCCTGCTAGCCGTGGTAACCCACCTGGTGACCGTGCTGGTGTTCTTCGTGACCAATGGTGCTCGTCCTGAGAATATTGGCGTGATCAGTAACTATTTCTTGCCGGCCGGTGTGGTGCTGTTTATCCTTTGGTCGATTGCAGCATTCGCGGGAGCGAATCGTCGCTGGCCTATTGCTGCCGGTATTGGTTTTCTTGCCGGGCTGCTCGCGGCGTTCTGCGGGACTCTGTACACGACCGCGACTGCCGTTACCGGGCCACTCACCGCAGCGGACATCGCGACGGTGTGGGAAAGTCTGAGGGGCACCAATGCGCTCTACATCGTCGTGGCTGCTGTGAGTGCAGCCAGTGCTGGGCGGTGGGTCTGGAATGCGATTGTCGCGATTGCTGGCCCACGGACCGCGATTGTCCGCCAGCCCTCGGCGAAACTTGCGGAGGCTCAGATCAGTGCCAGTGCCAGTGCCAGTGCCAGTGCCAGTGCCAGTGCCAGTGCCGAGATTGATGACGCCCGGGCAGAAGAGCAGTGGGATAGCTATGTCGCAGCCTTGGGTGCTGCTGGATTTGATACCGTCGAGTTGCCGCTCGCCGATGAATATCCTGACTCGGTTTTCGTGGAAGACGTTGTGGTGGTGCTCGGGGATACCGCGATTATTGCCCGACCGGGTGCAGAGAGTCGCCGGGGTGAAACCCTGGCTGTCGCCCCGGTCGTCAAGAAGCTGGGTC
>JBOFDJ010000012.1:0-11055 GCA_051646885.1 Rhodoglobus sp. | reverse complement strand
CGGGGTGGAGTGTCGACGAAACCGGGCTGGGTACCGACCTTGCTGCCGCATACCCTGATGGGAGGTTTCCCGCCGGGAAGTCGAAGGATTTCCAGGTGGAGATACCCGCGGATGGCTGGTACGGGGTATCCCTGATCGGTGACGGGCACACTGGTCACCACGACACCGCCCCGCCGCCGGCGGTGCTGTTCCGAGACCCGACAGCAGCCGCCGACTTCACCCACATCGCCGGGCTCTCCTTGGAACAGATCCGCGAGTTGTATGCGGCCGAGCCGACAGCACGGTAGCCGGGTGCCGCCTGGCGCTGAGACACTCACTGGCGGGAGGAACCCATGAACGGCCAAGCCTCTGCACAGTATCGTGACACCATCCGATACTTCGCCCTCATTGGGAGGGGGTATCCGCGGGAGTGGCCGCTTGGGGTGGCGCGTCAACGTCAGGGGCTGCTGTGGGTTTGGTTGACTGGGTACCAAACCACAGGGCGGTTCAGTTCTCGTTTGACGGCGGGCATAGTGAGCGTCTAGAGTCAGAGATTGGTGTCTGCGCTCTGCGCTGGACACCCGATCATGAGCCCTCCACCGGCAGTGTTCCGTGGCATCGTCACAGAATCGGCCACGGAGCGGGATTCACGAACACCTCACTCGATCAAGGAAAGCAGCACTACTGTGACGCGTACATTTTCTCCCACGCCTGATGATGTCCAGCGGGAGTGGGTGATCATCGATGCCACCGACATTGTCCTCGGGCGCTTGGCCAGTCATGTGGCGGTTCTTTTGCGCGGAAAGCACAAGGCGACTTTTGCTCCCCATATGGATATGGGTGACTTCGTTATCGTCATCAATGCCGAGAAGGTTGCGTTGACCGGCTCCAAGCTCGTCAATAAGAACTACTACAGCCACTCGGGATACCCCGGTGGGCTGACGGCTACCACCTACTCAGAGATGCTCGCCAAGCATCCCACTCGGGCGGTCGAAAAAGCTGTGCGAGGGATGCTGCCGAAGAACTCCATCGGTCGCGCTCAGCTCTCCAAGCTCAAGGTCTACGCGGGTGCCGAGCACCCCCACGCAGCCCAGCAGCCCACCCCATACACACTTTCCCAGGTTGCCCAGTAGCGCCCGCGCTTCTGACGTACAGAATTCAAAGGACTCATAAATTGGTCAAGATCGAAGACTCCATCGCCGAGTCAGTGCCCGAGAGCTACTCCACCGAAACCCCGGCCACAGAGGCCCCGAAGGCGCCGCGAGCGGTCGTCACCGTGCCCGGCGCAGCCGTGGGCCGACGTAAGCAGGCCATCGCGCGCGTGCGCCTCATCCCCGGTGCCGGAACCATCACGGTTAATGGTCGCGCACTCGCCGAGTATTTCCCCAATAAGCTTCATCAGCAGCTCATTAACGACCCCTTCACCATTCTTGATTTGGTGGGTAGCTACGATGTGATCGCAAAGATCACCGGCGGTGGCCCCTCAGGCCAAGCTGGTGCGCTGCGGCTGGGTATCGCCCGCTCACTCAACCAGATTGATGAAGAGAACAACCGCGCCACCCTCAAGAAGGCGGGCTTCCTGAGTCGCGACGCTCGGGTCAAGGAGCGCAAGAAAGCGGGTCTTAAGAAGGCCCGCAAGGCTCCTCAGTTCTCGAAGCGCTAAGTCGCGCCGCAGTACGAGCGGCCATGCCCAGGCTTTTTGGTACCGACGGTGTTCGCGGGCTCGCGAACGGTGATCTCACCGTAGACCTTGCTCTCAACCTTGCTCAGGCGGCGGCGGTTGTTCTAGGCAAGGGTCGACTCGCTGATGGGCGACGTTCGTCTGGGCGCAGGCCCGTTGCGGTTATTGCCCGGGATCCACGAATCTCGGGTGAGTTTCTCGTCGCCGCCGTGGCCGCCGGCCTTGCCAGTTCGGGTGTCGACGTGTTCGATGCCGGTGTGGTGCCCACCCCGGCATTGGCCTACCTGGTTGCAGATTTCAGGGCCGATCTCGGTGTCATGATCTCGGCATCCCATAATCCGGCTCCCGATAATGGGATCAAGTTCTTCTCCGCCGGTGGCACCAAGCTTCCCGACGAGGTAGAGGATCGCATCGAGGCCAGGCTCGGCGAGCCAAAGCTGGCTCCCACCGGTGCCGATGTGGGGCGCATTCGTCGTTTTGCCGATGCGGAAGATCGGTACCTTGTGCATCTACTGTCGACGCTCCCCCATCGCCTTGACGGCATCCACGTGGTCCTTGATTGCGCGCACGGTGCAGCGGCAGGAATCTCACCCCAGGTTTTCACCGATGCGGGTGCCACCGTCACCGTGATAGGCGCTGAGCCTGACGGCATCAACATCAATGACGGGGTGGGTTCGACACACCTTGATTCTCTGGCCGCTGCTGTGCTCAATCATGGGGCCGATATCGGTATCGCCCACGATGGGGACGCGGATCGTTGCCTTGCCGTTGACGCTGCGGGAAACGTGATCGACGGCGACCAGATCATGGCGATTCTGGCGCTATCGATGGCCGAACGCGGTGTGCTCACCGAGCGCACCCTCGTGGCGACGGTGATGAGCAACCTCGGTCTGAGGCGGGCGATGGCCCATCATGGGATCAGGATGCTCGAAACCGCGGTCGGTGACCGTTATGTTCTTGAGGCGCTCGCGGCGCAGTCGCTGTCGCTCGGCGGCGAGCAGTCTGGCCATGTCATCATGACGAAATTTGCAACCACGGGTGACGGGATCCTCACCGGCCTGCATCTGGTAGCTGAGATGGCTCGCACCGGCAAAACCCTTGCTGAGCTCGCCTCGATTATGACGGTGTATCCCCAGGTGCTCATCAACGTCCGTGGAGTCGACCATCATGCGCTCGGTTCCGACGAGGTGATCGCCGAGGCTATCGCCTCCGCCGAGGCTGAGCTAGGAGACACTGGTCGAGTCCTGCTGCGACCCTCGGGCACCGAACCCATGGTACGGGTCATGGTGGAGGCTGAGCACCAGGATGCGGCGCAGCGCTGTGCTGAAACGCTCGCGGGCGTGGTGCGGGAGCGTCTCGCCCGGTAATCGCTGTGCGCTGCGATGGGCATAAAACTTTTGATGAATGTGGGATGAGGTGCATCCATAACGAGGCTCTGGGCAGAAGTAGAGGATGAAAGGTCCACTGCTCCCCTCGGGGACATCTACTAAGGAGTACACCTTGAACACTCGCATTATCGCCACGGCCCTGCTGTCCGGGGCTCTCGTCTTGAGCGCCGTCGCTCCCGCCTCTGCTGCCTCGGCCCCGGGTGCCGCTACGGCATCCGGTTCTATCGTTGATGTCGCTGTTGCCGCCTCCGGTGGCGGGACCCCCGACGCGAGCCCCGGCGACTATGACCTGTTGATTCAGGCACTGACGGCCACCGGCTTGGCCTCGGTTCTGGCTGACACCAGTAAGACCTACACCGTATTTGCGCCCAATGACCGTGCATTCCTGCGGCTGGTCGAGGGTTTGACCGGCACCCGCCCCGCGACCGAAGCTGAGGCGCTCACCACCATCACCACGGCGTTGACAGCAGAGCAGATTTCGAACATTTTGCTCGGGCATGTGGTTGCCGATCAAAAGCTGGGCCCCGTCGCTGTGCTGACCGCGGAGTCGATCCCTGCCGCCAACGGCAGCCAGATTCGCCCGCACCTGATTACCCTCCGCGATGAGAACCCCGACTTCCGGGACCCGAAGTTGGTGCTGTCTGGCATCAACATTGGCGCATCGAACGGGGTGATTCACACCATTGACCGCGTGCTGTTGCCCGCGGTGATCTAGCCCCTTAGCGCGTTGAGCCCGCTGTGCCCTTTGGGTGTAGCGGGCTTTACGTTGGCCTAAGGTCGCAGCCGAAGATTACTGATGAGTATCGGGACCATCGTCACAGGTGCACTACGGCGATGCTTTTGTCGTCGTGGCGTTTTGCCCGGACGAGCGCGAGTCCGTGGGGATCGTCCTCCTCTTCCCAACGATGGCATTCTGCTAGCAGTTCATGGAGCTGGCGATCATCGAGCTGGGTCAGACACGGCCAATCGTCGAGGCCAAGGTGCCCCAGGGTTCTATAGGCACCGTCTGTCATCAGCGCGAGCCACGGCGTGTCAGGGGGCAAGCGACGGATGAGGGCGTGACGAGCCGCGTTGGGGTCGGTCGCGGCAATCCAGTAGCCGTCTGCTTGGTTGCGATATCGAATCTGTGCGCGCCGTAGCGTCGCGAGTCGTGCGGCATGCTCGGCGTCGTACCCATAACCGTCCTGAAGCCGGTTGCGGTAGGCTGCTCGTTCGCCTCGCGCGATGTGGTCGAGACGATCGTCTCTGATCGTGCCCTTAAGGGTGACTACTTCGGTATCGCCGAGGACGAGAATATCTGTGCTGCGGTCGGGGCGGACTCGCACGACGGCGACCGTACTCGATGGTGCCTGATCCCGATCAAGCCCATGCCGAGTCGCCGCCCGCGCGATGGCGGATGCGAGCGCATCATCGAGGCGGATAAGCGGCTCTCGCTCAAGAGAGGTTACGAGGTCAGCACCGAGGGCTTCGACATACTCAGCGACAGAGGTCTGACTCGGAAGCAGGGCAGTCGCGCCGTCGAGCATGACGACAGCTCGTGGGGTGGTGAAGATGCGATCAGCACCAGCTGGTGCTAGGGGATGCTGTGCCGCGGTTACACGCATGAGGTCACCAGATGAACGGCCCGGCGATCAGCTCACTATCGGTGATGTCTAGACCGGTGTAGCTGCTGCGGACAACACACGAGAATGAACGATTGCCAGTGTCCTGGAAGAGTGCCGATAGGTGATTGGTGAGGTAATAAGCAGCTCCCAGTGAACCAATGGCATGAAGCCCCGCGATATGAATCGTGGTCTGTTCGTCGCTGCAGTGTCGAGCGACGTAGGCCACATCAGCGTGCTGCGCCGGGTTGTCGTCGGTCGGTGAGCCGTGCCGCGCGCCTGACTGGCTTTCTTCGATCCACCAACGACCCCTAGTCTCGATGAGTCGCACAGCGGGGTCCTCGTGGAGAAGCTGTGCCGCTAACGGCGCCGACTTCGGGCCGCACACGATTATTGCGTCCACGTCTGGCAGTTCGGCATGGTCGGGTTCGATCTGAAATCGATTAACCGCGAATCCCATGCTCATCAGTAGTCGCTCAAGCTGCTCAGCGGCAGCGGCGTCTTCCGCGGCGATGAGCGGCCGCTCTCGATCAGTCACCTGGTATCGGTATGGCACTCCAATTTCAACCGGGCCAACACCGAAGAACGCTCGTTCGGTCTGTGGCGCCCTGCCTCGGATCTGGGTCACCCGGCCCTTCGTAATGCCGAGGGCGCTCGCGATCTCGGTATAGCTCATGCCGTACTCTTGGTGTGCCTGCTCGATGGCTTCGCGTCGTAGGCGAGCAAGCTCGGTCGCTCGCTGCTGATACAGGGTGAGAAGTTCAGTCGCACGTCGGCCTCGCTGGATCGGGTCTGCTTCCCGCCTAGCGGCGCTGAATTTCTCATCGTCTGACACGCAGGGAAGTTTAGCTGCACTTGACAACACCTTGCGAGGAACCTAATCTTGTGTTTAG
The DNA here is from genome assembly GCA_051646885.1 of Rhodoglobus sp. Lineage (GTDB taxonomy): Bacteria > Actinomycetota > Actinomycetes > Actinomycetales > Microbacteriaceae > Rhodoglobus. The sequence continues at coordinate 5,513 of JBOFDJ010000012.1, read as the reverse complement.
CCCCCTAAACTTTCCTCAGAGGGCTGTAGGTTGATGGTATTTTCATCTAGCGCGGCGAGCCCGCCGTGCCTTTCAGGTGCGACCGGTTTACGTTTTGCGCAGCAGCACGCTGGACACCGCATGGTCAGAATTTTTGCGCAGTACCAGGGATGCCCGTGGCCGGGTGGGCAGAATATTGCGTTCCAGATTCGGCGCGTTGGTCTTCGCCCAGATGGTCCGCGCCCGCGCCAGGGCCTCGTCTTCGCTGAGATCAGCGAAGCGGTGGAAGAACGACTGGGGGTCGGCGAAGGCTCCGCGCTGGAGGCGCAGGAAGCGTTGTTCGTACCACCGCGCAATGTCGCTGGTTCGAGCATCCACGTAGACAGAACAATCGAAGAGATCGCTCACCGCGAGGCCGCGTCCTGGTCCGGGGGGCTGCAAAACGTTGAGGCCCTCGACGATAAGCACATCGGGCGTAGTGACCACGACCTCGGCGTTGGGCACAATGTCGTAGGCAAGGTGCGAGTACAACGGAGCCCGCACCTCGCGCGCTCCACTCTTGATCTGGCTCACAAAACGCAGCAATGCCCGTCGGTCGTAGGACTCGGGGAAGCCTTTTCGCTCCATGAGCCCGCGGCGTTCGAGCTCGGCGTTGGGCAAGAGGAAGCCGTCGGTGGTGACGAGTTCGACTCGGGGCGTGCCCTCCCACCGCCGCAGCAATTCCCGCAGCAGGCGGGCGATGGTGGATTTGCCGACCGCCACCGAACCCGCCACACCAATCACAAAGGGGGTGCGAGCGGATTTCTCACCGATGAAATCTGAGGTCGCAGCATGAAGCTGTTGCGCCCCTTCCGCGTACAGACTCAGGAGTCGGCTCAGCGGCAGGTACACCTCGCTGACCTCGGCGAGATCGAGTTCATCTCCAAGCCCGCGCAACTCAAGGATCTCGGCATCGCTCAGCGGAGCCTTCATCGTCGGGGCGAGGGCCGCCCAATCGTGTCGCCCCAGTTCGGTGAATGGCGAGAGGTGGCTTTCGGGCTCGGGCACCAATAAATCTTAGTGGCGTATCGAAGGGTCGCCGTGGCAACTAAAATCAAGGGATGTGTGGAATCGTGGGTTATGTCGGAGACAGTAAGAGCATCGAGGTTCTGCTCGGTGGTCTGGCGCGGCTGGAATACCGGGGTTACGACTCCGCCGGGGTCGCGATCATCGATGACGCGGGTCAGATCGGCACGCGTAAGCGAGCCGGCAAACTTCAAGCCTTGCTGGATGACCTAGCCGACACTCCGCTGGCCAACGGTGGTACCGGTATCGGGCACACCCGCTGGGCTACCCACGGTGGGCCGACCGATAGGAACGCGCATCCTCATCTCTCTGCCGATGGCAAGCTTGCCCTGATTCACAATGGCATTATCGAGAACTTCGCCGAGTTGCGGCAGGAACTTGAGGCGAGCGGCGCGCACTTGACCAGCGACACCGACACCGAGGTCGCCGCTCTGCTGGTGGGTCGCGCCTACGATGAGACCGGCGATCTGACGCGTGCGCTGCGCACGGTAGTGGCACGGCTTGAGGGCGCTTTTACTCTGCTTGTCGTGCATGAGAACGAGCCGGGTGTCGTGGTGGGCGCTCGCCGAAACTCTCCGCTGGTGATCGGTTTGGGGCAGGGCGAGAACTTTCTCGGTTCTGATGTTGCCGCCTTTGTTGAGTTCACCCGCCGCGCGGTGGCGCTGGGTCAAGATCAGCTGGTCACCATCCGGCCCGACTCGGTCGAGATTACGAATTTTGATGGAACGCCGGCGGAGGCAGAAGAGTTCGAGGTTGCCTGGGATGCTTCGGCTTCCCAGAAGGGCGGCTGGTCGAGCTTTATGGCTAAGGAGATCAGTGAGGAGCCACAGGCTGTCGCCAACACGATCCTGGGGCGGGTTCACGATGGTGTGGTGACCCTGAAGGAGCTCGAACCGCTCGGTGACGATGTGCTGGCGGACATCGACCGCATTATCGTGATCGCCTGCGGCACGGCGTCCTATGCCGGGATGCTGGGGAGGTATGCGATTGAGCAGTGGTCGCGCATTCCGATGGAGATTGAGCTCTCGCACGAGTTCCGCTACCGTAACCCCATCATCACTGATCGCACCCTGGTGGTGTCGATCAGCCAGTCCGGCGAGACCATGGATACGCTCATGGCGGTGCAGCACGCACGCCGAGCGGGTGCCAGAGTGCTGTCGATCTGCAATACACAGGGCGCGACCATTGCTCGGGAGTCTCAGGCCGTTATCTACACCCATGCGGGCCCCGAGGTTGCTGTGGCCTCGACGAAGGCTTTTCTCGCTCAGGTGACGGCGCTCTATCTGCTTGGTTTGCACCTGGCGCGGGTGCGCGGCACCCTGACACCCGATCAGATCCGCGAGAATGTGGCCGAGCTGCAGGTGATACCCGAGAAGATTTCCGAGGTGTTGAGAGGCTCTCAGGCCGATATCGCCCAGTTGGCACGCTGGATGACTGATACCCAGTCTGTACTGTTTCTGGGCCGCAATGTGGGCTTCCCGGTGGCGTTGGAGGGTGCGCTCAAACTCAAGGAGCTGGCCTACATTCATGCTGAGGGCTTTGCCGCGGGAGAGCTTAAGCACGGTCCGATTGCGTTGATCGAACCGGGTCAGGTGGTGATTGTGGTGGTCCCGAGCCCCCGCGACCCGCAGTCGCTGCATCCCAAGGTCGTGTCGAACATTCAGGAGATTCGCGCTCGCGGGGCCAGGGTGATCGCCATTGCTGAGAAGGGGGATGCTGCGGTCTTACCTTTTGCGGATGAGGTCATTCCCATTCCGCTGGCCGGCTCGTTGTTCGAACCTTTCCTCGCGGTGGTGCCTCTTCATATTTTTGGCATGGAGCTGGCGGCGGCGAAGGGGCTGGATGTTGACCAACCCCGCAACCTGGCGAAATCGGTCACCGTTGAGTAGGAGCTCGGCGACGGGGGACCGGGCCAAGGGGGGACGCCGAGCAGAGCGCTCGGCGTCTCGGTCATGATCGTCGGTGTCGGTGTTGATGTGGTGGATATCGCCCGTTTCGAGCGCAGCGTGATCCGCACTCCGGCGCTGCAATCCCGTTTGTTCGCCGAGAGCGAACAATTCACTGGGTCCAGGCCGCTGCCGCTGCGCTCTCTCGCTGGTCGCTTCGCTGCCAAAGAGGCCCTCATCAAGGCGCTAGGCGACTCCTCGGGAGTGCGCTGGCACGATATGCGTGTCGTGTCGGACGAGCGCGGTAAACCCAGTTTTGAACTTCACAATGCAGCCCAGTTGATCGCGCGCTCCAAGGCCATCACGGACATCCATCTCTCGCTGAGTCATGATGCCGGGATCGCCATCGCCTATGTGATCGCGGAGTCGGCACCATGATGCGCGAAGCGCTGATCGACCTCGGTGCTATCACCAAAAATGTGATCGCCCTGCGTAGTGCCGTGGGCGATACCGCCACGATGGTCATCGTCAAGGCCAACGCTTATGGGCACGGTGCCGTGCCGGTCGCTCGCGCAGCGCTCGACGCTGGTGTGGAATGGCTGGGTACCGCCGATCTGGACGAGGCTTGTGCCCTGCGCGCGGCGGGGATCCAGGCTCCCGTTTTGGCGTGGTTGCATGACCCCGAGCAGGATTTCACCGAGGCCATTGCCGCGAATATCGACCTGGGGGTGAGCTACCTCACCCAGCTTGATCGGGTGGCCGCGGCATCCGGGATCGGTCAGGTTCATCTCAAGCTTGATACCGGGCTCGGTCGTAATGGTGCCGCCCCCGCAGACTGGCCGGAGCTTTTCGAGCAGGCCGCCGCCCACCAGCGAGCGGGGCGCATCATCGTTCGCGGGATCCTCAGCCATCTGGCCGGTGCTGGAGTCGAAGGTGATGTGCAGCAGATCGCCCTCTTCGATACCGGCCTTGCCGCCGCCGCTAGCTGTGGTCTTACACCCGAGTTCATCCATATTGCTTCGAGTGGGGCTGCCCTGCGCCAGCCATCGTCACGATTCACTCTGGTGCGATTGGGCATCGCCGCCTACGGACTCTCACCCCAGCATGATCTGGATGCCCCTGCGTTGGGCCTCACCCCGGCGATGCAGCTCAGCGCTGCCATCGTCTCGGTCAAACGGGTCGCCGCCGGTACCGGAGTCTCATATGGTCATGACTATGTTGCCGCCGCCGATACCACCCTTGCCCTCGTGCCGCTCGGCTATGCCGACGGTGTTCCTCGCAGCGCCTCGGGCCGCGGCCCGATCAGCATCAACGGGGTGACCTACCCGGTGGCGGGTCGGGTGGCGATGGATCAGTGCGTCGTTGATGTCGGTGATGCTGCGGTCGGTCTCGGGGATCGCGCGGTGCTGTTCGGGGATCCGTCAACCGGGGTGCCGTCGGTCGATCAGTGGGCCCAGGCCGCGGGCACCATTAACTACGAGATTGTCACCCGAATCGGCCCGCGCGTGACCTATCGGTACCGCTCGTGATGGCGACTTCGCTGCTCGTCGAGACGCCGGAGGCGATGGCCCAGTTCGGTGCCACTCTCGCCGCCGAGCTGCGCGCCGGTGATCTTGTGCTTCTGCACGGCGAGCTTGGTGCGGGTAAAACAACCCTCACCCGCGGTATCGGCGAAGCCCTGGGGGTGCGGGGTGCGGTGACGAGTCCGACTTTTGTGCTGGCCCGAACGCATCCGCGAAGCTCGGGGGCTCCCTTGGTGCATGTTGATGCCTACCGGCTGGGGAGCGCGCTGGAGCTTGACGACCTTGACATCGACTATGCGGCATCCATTGTCGTTATGGAATGGGGTGCCGGGCTGCTCGACGGGGTGGCGCAATCGTGGCTAGAGATCAGCATTGATCGCCCACACGGGGGCGATCTTGAGGCCGAGGTCGAACCGCGTCGGCTGAGCATCAGCGGCCATGGGCCGCGCTGGGCGCACTGGGGGGTGGCGTAATGCTGCTCGCCATTGATACGTCGGCCGGCACCAGTGTTGCGGTGGTGAATCCCGAGGCTGTTGTGCTCGCCGAGCAGTCGTGCGAGGACACCCGTCGTCATGCTGAGGTGATGGATGAGCTTATCGCGGCCTGCATGGCCGAGGCCGATATCGCCGTGACGGCGCTCACCGGGGTGGTTGCGGGCATGGGGCCGGGGCCTTTTACGGGGTTGCGGGTGGGTATTGCCGCGGCCAGGGCCTTCGCCCTCGGCGCGGGCGTTCCGGTCTTCCCGGTGGTCAGTCACGATGCCATCGCTTTCGGGGCCAGCGAGCCGATTCTTGTGGTGACCGATGCGCGGCGGCGTGAGGTGTATTGGTCAACCTATGTGGGATCGGATGCCGTCGGCCTCCCGATTCGCATCCAGGGCCCTGCCCTTGCCGCCGCTACCGGTCTCGCCGCCACTGTGGAGCACATCGCGAATTACCGGCTCGTCGAAGCGCGCGCGGTCTCTGCCGGAGCGCTCGGGATGCTGGCGGCGACGTTGAGCGCGCAGGGCCGGGCCTTCGCGGACTCCTTTGACGGGCATCCGGCTCCCCTCTATTTGCGC
>JBOFDJ010000011.1:0-2763 GCA_051646885.1 Rhodoglobus sp. | reverse complement strand
GTCTTGTCACCCTGTCCAGGTCAGCCGTTGCTCATGCTCTCGACTGCGGCTCGCATCGTCGCTGACATCTGACACGCTCCTCAGGCTGGGTATACCTGGCCACGCTGATCGGTGTCACCTCCCCCGTCACCGAACTCGTCCATTCGTCCTTCATCATCGGTGCCGGAGGCAGCCCCTTGAAATTCTTGCTCAAGACTGGAGCGGATATGAGCTCGGCATAACTTGCTGTCTCACAGCCCTATTACTGTGTCGCGAGACACCAGCATCACCACCCGCACGCGGGCGGCAGCCTCAGAGCTTCTCAATGGGCGCAATCTTGATCAGAAGACGCTTACGCCCCGCCACATCAAACACCACCTCAGCAACCCGCTTAGCACCCTCACCCGTCACCGCGCTCACCCTACCCTCACCAAAATCGTTATGCCGGATGCGGTCACCCACCACCACAACCAAGTCGCCATTATCCCGCACCACCCCCGTCACCGCACTCGTCCACTCCGTCTTCACCCTCGACGCCGGGGGCAACTCCTCCGGCGAATAGCGGGAGCGCATCGCCGAGCCCCGCGGACCCGAGCCGCCCACGCCCGGCCCGCGCAGACCTGGCCCTCGCGCATTCAGCGCCCGCCCGCCCGTACCGAAACCGCCACCACCCGACTGCCGCCAGTCAATAAGCTCAGCCGGGATCTCTTGCAGATACCGACTGGGCATCGCCACGTTAACTTCACCGAAGTTCGCCCGCGAGGCCGCGAGTGACAGGTACAGCCGCTGGCGGGCGCGGGTAATGCCGACGTAAAACAGCCGACGCTCCTCGGCAAGACCGCCCGGCTCGTTCACCGACATTCGATGCGGTAGCAGATCTTCTTCGAGACCGGTGAGAAATACGGCATCGTACTCAAGACCCTTAGCCGTGTGCAGAGTCATGATCGACACGGTGCCATCGGCATCATCGATCTCGTCCGCCGCCGCAAACAGCGCCACCCCGGTGAGAAAGTCGATGAGCGTGCCCTCCGGGCTGGTGGTGCGAAACTCTCTGGTCTGGGCAACGAGCTCTTCCAGGTTCTCGGCGCGCGCCTCATCCTGAGCATCGCCGCTGGTCTTCAATACCTGGTGATACCCGGTGCGGTTCAGAATCTGGGTCAGGATGTCGTGGGGCGGGGCGGGCAGCGCACCATCACCGGGCGTGGCAAGGGCGGTGGCCTCATCGAGGATCACCCCGAGTTCGACAATCGCCGCGGTGACTTTCACACCCAAGCCCAGCCGGCCGGCCTCGGCGAGCACCTCACGCAGCGGGGTACCCAGCCGGTTGGCCTGCGCCTGCAGTGCCGCCTCGGTGGCGGGCCCGATGCCACGTTTGGGTACATTCATGATGCGCCGCAGGGCCAGATCATCGTCAGGGTTGGCGACCTGGACCAGGTAGGCCAGCGCCGTTTTGATCTCGGCGCGCTCATAAAATTTTGTGCCACCCGGAATGCGGTAGGGAATCGCCGAGCGGATAAAGATCTCCTCCAGCGGGCGGGTCTGCGAGTTGGTGCGCACAAACACGGCGACATCGTTCAGGCTGCCGCCGGCCGAACGCAGCACCTCAATCTCATCGGCCACGAACTGAGCCTCGTCATGACCGGAATACCCCGTGAAGCCGATGATCTTCTCGCCCGCGCCCACCACAGTGAACAGATTTTTTGCCTTGCGGTCGAAATTGTTCGAGATCACCGCATTGGCCGCATCCAAAATATTCTGAGTGGAGCGATAGTTTTGCTCCAGCAGGATCACCTGCGAGTTCGGAAAGTCGCGCTCAAACTCGGTGATATTGCGGATGTCTGCCCCGCGAAACGCATAAATCGACTGATCGCTGTCGCCCACCACGGTCAAAGACGCCGCCGGAATCCCGCCGCCCGCGTCGAGGGCCATCCGGGTATCTGCCGGAACATTCTGGGGCGCCACCGCGCGCACGAGCTCACGGATCAGTGCGTACTGGGCGTGGTTGGTGTCCTGATACTCGTCCACGAGAACGTGCCGGAAGCGGCGCTGGTAGAGGGCCGCGACCTCCGGAAACGCCCGAAAAAGATAGACCGTCTCGGCGATAATGTCGTCGAAGTCGAGCGCATTGGCTCGGCGCAGCGCCGCACTGTAGCGCCGGAAAATCTCGACGAAACCGGCCTCCTTAGGGTCATCCATATTCGCGCTGCGAGCAAAAGAATCGATGTCGGTGAGCTCGTTCTTGAGCTTCGAGATGCGGCTGGAGACTCCACCGGGCGTGAAGCCCACCGTGTCTGCGGCAAGCTCCTTGATGATCCGTTTCAGCAGGGCGCGCTGGTCGGCGGTGTCATAAATAGTGAAACTCTGCTTCATTCCCATCGACTCGGCCTGTCGGCGAAGGATGCGCGTGCAGGCCGCATGGAACGTCGAGATCCACATTCCCTCAGCGGCATCCCCAACCAGGGTGGTCACACGCTCCCGCATCTCGGCGGCGGCCTTATTGGTGAACGTGATCGCCAGGATCTGGCTCGGCCAGGCCTCGCGGCTCTGCAACAGTCCGGCGATGCGCCGGGTGAGAACGCTGGTCTTACCGGAGCCAGCGCCCGCCACAATGAGCAGAGATCGACCGCGGTAGGTGACCGCCTCCTGCTGCTGCGGGTTGAGGCCGGCCAGCAGCGCGTCGTCGAGCTGTGCAGCGGCGAGGCTGCCGGACGGTGGCAACTGCGCGGAAAAGTCAGGAACGTAGGTCATCGCCCCTTGAGTCTAAGCGGCACCACGACAGGGATG
>JBOFDJ010000010.1:0-19770 GCA_051646885.1 Rhodoglobus sp. | reverse complement strand
GCTAGGGCTAGGGCGGTGCAGAGGCAGTGTAAATCTTCTGCTCAGCGGGTGTTGGGTCAGCGGGTTCCACTGGTGCGTACCGTGATCTCCTGCGCGACGCTGGCCAGCAAGACACCGTCACGGTTGTAGATGCGGCCTTGCGCTAAACCGCGCCCACCGATGGCATTCGGGGATTCTTGTGCATACAGTAACCACTCGTCAACGCGACCGAAACGGTGTAGCCACAGCGCGTGATCGAGGCTAGCGACTTTCAGCCCTGGGGTGCTCCAGGCTAATCCGTGGCGGCGAATCACCGATTCTTGAATGGTGAAATCGCTGGCAAACACGAGCGCTGCGCGGTGCAGATTCTCGTCGTCAGGCATCGGGCTAATGGTTTTCAGCCACACAGCCTGGTGTGCCACCTGGGCACCCTCGACGCTGAGATACACCGGCGACGGCACATGTCGGATGTCGAAGGGGCGTTCATGGGCCCAGGCGTGCGCGACGGGGTGGTCGATGCCGGCGAGCGCTTCTGCCGCGGTGGGAAGTGATTCGGGCGTGGGTAGCTCGGTCGGCATATCGATCTGATGGTCCAGACCTGCATCCTGGTCTTGAAACGAGGCAATCATCGACAGAATGGGCAGTCCGTTTTGGTAGGCCTGTGTTCGCCGGGTTGAAAACGAGCGACCGTCATGGATGCGGTCAACCGAGAAGGTGATGGGTAGTTCGAGGTCGCCAGGGCGCAGAAAGTAGCAATGCAGCGAGTGGGCGATGCGGTCGGCGGAGATTGTGCGCTGTGCGGCGACTAGCGATTGGGCGAGCACTTGACCGCCAAATACTCGTCCGTGGGGCATCCACTCGCTTGTTCCCGTAAAGATATCTTCGCTGGTACGTGCGCCCGTGTCGGTGAGGTCAAGGGTGCTCAGAAGTCTGGCCAGAGGATCGCTCATGCCCTGTAGTTTAGAAGAGCTATGAGTCGAACATTTACTCTCACGGATCGCTGGGCACTCGGCGACCTGCAGGTTTTTCTTGAACGGGCGATGCGAGTGGAAGAGGGCTCGGTGCGTCTGATCGCCGGATCGGGTGTGCTTGCCGTCTACGTTTCGGTGCTGCATCCTTCGGGCCTTATGGATGAAAGCCCCACTGTGCTCGGACTTCGAACCTTTGCGATTGCTGATGATGACAACTTCGATGCGGTTGTGCCAGTTCGTTCGCTTCTTCTGCGAGTGGAGGGTCAACAAGGGTTGCTGAAGGACGACGATCCGGTGATAGTGACCCTTCCGATGGAGGTCAATACGATGACCTGGGCTGCGATCTCGCCCCCGCGTGGTGGCTGGCACGAGTTGCCTTCCAGTGATCCCGCCATTTTCGAGGCTGCCGCGCACGCGGGAATTGCTGAGATCGCTGAGGCTATTCCTGCGGGGGCGGGGGAGCAGCTGGTTCAGCGTGTGCGGACCGAGATATGGGCCCGAACGATCAGAGAACTCGATTTTGTGCCTGCCGGCGCTGCCTTCGCTGCCTTGAGTTTGGGCTTCCTCAGCGAAGGCAAGCCGGTGTCGATCCACGAATCGGGCCCCTGGACTCGCTTGACGACTCAGGGTGGTCATGTGCTGGTGAAGCGCCGTGCTTGGAGCATGGCGCGGTAACACATCACCTGGTTACTTTTTCGTTCATAGTGCTCATGCCTAAGGCATGAGCACTTGTTATCAACTGAGGCGTGATAGTAGTCTCGTGCCTGTAACGAGAACGGTCAGTTTACTTTACGTTTCTTGATTTTGCGGGTGGTCTTTTATGAGAGGAACGCGTGATCTTCACTCGGAGAAGGATCACCGTCGACGTTTGTTTTTTACCCACTTTGCGATGTCGGGCAGTCTTTGCGCCAGCGGCGGTGCTTTGCTGATTTTTTTCCTTACCGGACTGCCTTTTCTTGCCCTGGTCGGGGCCTGTGTCGGACTTGCTGTTGCCGCATGGCTGGTGTTGATCATCCAGATTAGACCGGAAGCGCGCGTAGAGATCCGTCGTCGTCTGCTGGCGGGGTTTCTTGCAGGCTTACCCGCTGTCGCTGCGTATGATCTCGGACGCCTTGCCCTAGTTTCGCTGACCGGTTCCGACTTCAAGCCGTTCGCGAGCTGGCCGCTTTTTGGCCAACTTTTGGGGGCAGGTGATCCTCTGTCTTCTGGCTGGCTGGGCTTCGCTTACCACCTTCTCAACGGACTGACCTTTGCCTGTGCTTACGCGATTTCTCTTCCGAGGGCTGGAGTTATCGGGGGTATAGCCTGGGCTTTGGTTCTGGAGACGCTCATGGTTAGTTTCTATCCCGGATGGCTCGATCTGAAAGCCCTCGACGAATTCATCCCGGTCAGCCTCATTGGGCACCTTGCCTACGGCGCGGTGCTTGGCTGGCTTACCAAGCACATCGTCATGCGGACCGCAGCGGGGGCTTTTTGATGAACCGAGCGGTGCAATACCTCTGGCTACAGACCCCATTACGCGTGTCGCGGCGATGGCCGATGTTGGGTATTGCCATTGCCGACGGAAATTATGTTATGAGATGGCCTCTGGTGGCTGTGGTGGCAGCGCCTGCGGCAACCGTCGTGGGCGCACTCATGGCTGTTATTCTCGCAGGCCTTACCGGGCCATACGATCTCGTGATCTACACCACGAACGTCATCGTCATGGCACTTTTCGTTATGCTCGGTCAATTATCTGGCGCAGCAGGTGTGTGGTGCACCGTAGGCTACACCCTGGTGAGTGCTGCTATTAACCTCGTTTCTGGGCAGTCCTTGGATGCCCTCTTTGTGATCGGTCTGCTCGCCGGCTCAGCACAGGTGATGATCGTTCTTCTCGTTGCGGTAGCACTGATTCCTCTTCTTGTGGGTGGTACCCGCTCCTATGTTCGGCGTCTTCCCCGCGGGGCCAGTCAATGGCTTGAGCCGATAGCAGCAGGAGCTGTGGCCGCAATTTCTCTGTGGGCGTGGTGTTCGGTAGCGCCACTGCTCATTCGTCCGCTTTTTGTGTGGACGGTAGGCGCTCCGACCTACGAAGCTGTGGCACCGCTTCAAGAGCAGGGTGGCCTTGTGATGGTTGCCGGTGCCGGAGCTGCCCTGGGGCGGGTCTTCATCGAGCGGGTTGCCTTGCGGGGTGAGACTGCGTGGTTCTCTCAAGTTCTTGCAGCTGGCTTCGCGACAGCGGGGAGTCAGCGATCATCACGAGGGCTTGGGGGAGCACTGGGTGCTGTTCTTTCTAGTGCCGGTATTGCTTTCTTTTTGTCGGGTGTGATCTCTCACTGGGTCGAGGCCATCGCAGTCTTCGTTTTTTTTGTTTGTGTTTTTCTCGCTCAAAATTTTTTACGCGGATCATCGCTGGTTCTGTTCCGCTGGTTTCTTCGCATCCCTCTCGTCGTCCGCCTTCTTCTTGCCCTGGTGATCACATGGCTTGTGTGTCAAGTGACGGTGGGGCTGTTATGGAACTCGACCGAGAGCTTCTTTCCTGTGCTGGCGGCGAGCTGCATTAGTTCTGCCGTTATCCTTCTTGCTACCACGGGTGCCAACGTCGCTGCCCGTGATCACTCTTCGGAGTCCGCATGATTGCCTTACTGCGATTCGTTGGACGCGCGCTGTTCGGCATCACAGCGGTTGCGGTTATTGTTGCTGCCTCGATTGTGGGCGATATGCGGGCCGCCCGCGCGGATAACTGTAGCGGACTGAGCGATTGCCTCTTCACGCTCGCGGCCGGCCTGGCGGTGGCAGCGTTACTGGCATTACTTCTGGCGCTGATTATCGGAAGTGGCGGTGGCGGTGCCTTTGCCCTCGCTGGATTTGGTTCGCTCGCCGGGGCAGGAGCGGTGGCCGCTTCGCTCACCAACGCGGCTGCTGCTGCGGCTGCGGCGGCTGCTGCTGCTGCAGCAGCGGGAACCATAGTCCAGATGTCATCGGATGGAACACCGGGTAATAATCAGGCGCAAAACCAACAGTTCAAAGACGCGGTGCGGCGGGCAGAGCGAGAGATGGGGAGGAAACTTGATAAGGATCAGATACGGCGGGTGCATGAGGCGATCAGTGGAGAGAACTATGGCTTCCACGAGATCGTGGAGCTTATTAAGGCGATGTATGGAGCATGACATGGTGATTTCTCAACGGAAAAATCGACACGAGAAGGCAGACAAAACATGACTGTGATTGACATTGCACAGGCTCGCCAGATGGCCGAGGCTGCGGTTGGTCGTCGTACCTGGGGAACGGCGCTGGGCGTGGGCAGTTTTCTGACGATTGAGTTAGGTTCCGTAGTGGCGGCAACGAGTCCTGGTGGCAAAGCTCATGGTGAGTACCAGCTTTGGGTCTACTGTTCAGCGTGGCGAATTCAGAGCAAGGATGCTGTGCTCGCCTCATCCGAGGACCCACGAGACTTCCTGAAAAAAGCCGTCGTAGCGCTGGACGGACAGCTGCTTTCAGCGGTCAGTATCGACTACCCCTCACTGTCGACGGTCTTCGAATTTGAGGGCGGCCTGACCCTGGCAACTTTCTCCATTTTTTCGAAAGACTACGAGCACTGGATGCTCTACTGCCCCGACAAACTTGTTCTCACCGCGGGGCCAGCCTCTGAAATAACAACCTCGTCATAAGCCCGAGCGGGCGTTATGTGCTCCCGCCGAAAGTGTTGACCATCGACTGGGCGGCACGATCCAGGTAGTCCCATAACGTCGCTTCATGCAGGGGCGAGAGTTCTAGGCTGTCGACGGCGACACGCATATGTTTCAGCCAGCGGTCACGTGCATCGGGGTTCACGCGGAACGGCATATGCCTCATTCGCAGGCGTGGGTGACCGCGTTCGTCGCTGTAAGTCGAAGGGCCGCCCCAGTACTGCTCCAGAAAGCCGGTCAGTCGTTGGATTGCCCCTTCGAGCTCGGGCTGCTCGGGGTACATCGGCAGCAGAACCTCGTCGGTGGCAATGCCAGCGTAAAACCTGCGCACCAGCTTCTCGAAGGTGGCCCTACCTCCGACCTGTTCCCAGAAGTTTCCCTGCACAGCAGCCTCGTCTGGGTTCCTCCGTCGGGCGACCGGGTTCGGCTCGTGGGCGTCGCCGCTCATCTTTTTGGTTTCCCTGTTAGTTTTTCGGGCTCTGTCTGTGGCACGGCTGACCGGGGTTTGGGTGGCCGTGCCCCGTGAACGCTTGCCGCATTCTCGGTGCCAGTCAACACCATGGTGTTGAGGGCGGGTAGTCGGATGCCCATATCGTCGAGTGAGGTCTTTAGCCGTGCCCTCAGCTCGCGGGCCACATCGTCTTTCGAAGCAGATGCAGTTTTGACTACAATCCTTAGCACAATCGCCTCAGCCGAAATTGATTCAATTCCCCAGACCTCAGGCTTCTCCAGGATACGGGACTGCCATGCACTACTGACGGACATGGCCACGGCAGTCGCGAGAATTCGCGACTGGATAGCATCGACATCCGTCTCGTAAGGCACAGCCAAGTCAATGATGACCCGTGCCCACCCCTGTGACTGGTTGCCCACTCGCAGAATCTCGCCGTTCCGCACGAACCACAGCGTTCCATTGACATCCCTGACCTGGGTGATGCGGATGCCGACACCCTCAACCACGCCGGTAGCGGGCCCGAGATCCACCACATCACCCACCCCGAGCTGATCTTCTGCCACCATGAACAGACCGCTCAGAATGTCTTTGACGATGTTCTGGGCTCCGAAACCCAGCCCAGCGCCAAGAGCCGCCGTGATGAGGGCGAAGGCACCTGTGGCGTTGGGGACGATCCGGTCAAACAACACCAGCACAGTGATAACAACGATTATCGTGGTCACGATATTGCCGAGTACACTGCCCAAGGTTTTGGTGCGCTGCACGACACGAACCGCAGCCAATGGTGACATCAGAAGCACTTGTGTGTCATCGGTATCCTGACGTTTCTTGGCTCCATTGATGATGCGGCGTACCACTCGACGGATTCCGAATAACAGCAGCCAGCGCACCGCGATGGCTCCCACGACCACGAAAAAAACCGTGAACAGGTGCCACGTGTTGTCGAAGTCTCGTAGGTTCTGCAGCACGGTGCCCCAGTCGACGGTATCTATCATCAGCGGGCGTCGCGCTCCTGAGCCAGCAGGGCACGTTCCACCCCGGCGAGGTTTTCGCTGACCAGGCGACGCAGTGCGGGCACTTCGGGATTGGCGTCAAGCCAGGCCCTGGTGGCATCCACCAATGCTCGGGATGCCAGCGGTGCCGGGTACAGTCCCGTCACGATGTACTCGGCGATTTTGTAGGATCGGTGTTTCCAGATGTCATTTAACGCTGCGAAATATGGCTCAACCAGAGACTCGAGCACAGCCGGGTCATTGACGTGCTGGTAACCCATCGTCACCATGCGCACGATGGCATTGGGCAGAGCATCGCTCGCGACAACAGAATCAAAGGCTGCCCGTTTGGCTTCGACGGTCGCCATGGTTGCGTGCGCGCGTGCGGCAGCTTGGGCACCGTTAGAGGTGTTGTCATCGGCAAGCTCGGCGTTAATGGTGGCACCATCTGCTGCACCGTTGAGCACAAGGCCCTCGAGGATTTCCCAGCGCAGATCGGTATCAATGGCGAGACCGTCAAGAGTAATTGAGCCGTCGAGCAGGCAGCTGAGCACAGCAACCTGAGCGTCGGTCGAGGCGATGTTGGCAAAGAACTTCACGAACTGGAACTGCGAATCTGATCCGGCAGGAGCTTCCTGCGCCAGAGCCCAGAGCTGTTCGCCAACAGTAGCGATGGTCTTCAGACGCGTCGCAGGTTCCACGTAGTACCGCGCGACCGTCAGTAGCTGGTTGAGTGTCGTCCTCATGGTGGTCGATTCGGTTTCTTTTCCGATATTGCCCAATACAAGGTCTACGTAGTCGCGTGCCGGGGTCTCCGCATCCCGAGTCGCGTCCCAGACGGCACCCCAGACCATCGAGCGCGCGAGTGGATCGCTGATACTGGCGAGGTGTTGCGTGGCGACCTTCAGCGATTGCGGGTCTAGTCGAATTTTGGCGTACGCGAGATCTTCGTCATTGAGCAGGACCAGATCGGGGCGGGCCTGGCCGACGAGAGCGGGAACATCCGTGCGCTCACCATCGACATCGATCTCGAGACGGTGGTCACGCGTGAGCGTTCCGTTGCGCAGGGTGTAGAAACCGATGACCAGCCGGTGGGGGCGGATGGTGGGGTAGTTGGCCACGGCCTCCTGCAGCACGCTGAACGAGGTGATCGTGCCTTCCGGTGTGGTGCTGATCTCCGGTCGCAGTGTGTTCACCCCCGCAGTCTCAAGCCAGAGTCTGCTCCACTCACCAAGATCACGGCCACTGGTTTTCTCCAACTCGACCAGCAAATCACTGAGCTCGGTATTGCCGAAGGCATGTTTCGCAAAGTAGTTGCTCACTCCGAGCATGAACTCGGGTAGCCCCACCCAGGCCACCAACTGTTTGATCACCGAGCCCCCCTTGGCGTAGGTGATTCCGTCGAAGTTGACCTGGACATCCTCAAGATCATTAATCGTGGCGACCACCGGATGTGTGGATGGAAGCTGATCTTGTTTATATGCCCAGCTCTTCTCCATAGCTTGGAAGGTCGCCCAAGCCTCGGTCCACTCGGTTGCCTCGGCGGTGGCAAGGGTCGAAGCCCACTCCGCGAAACTTTCGTTGAGCCAGAGGTCGTTCCACCACCTCATGGTCACCAGGTCACCGAACCACATATGAGCGAGCTCGTGCAGAATCGTGACAACGCGACGCTCTTTGATGGCATCGGTGACCTTCGAACGGAAAATGTAGGTCTCGGTGAAGGTAATCGCACCGGCATTTTCCATTGCGCCAGCGTTGAACTCCGGTACGAAAAGCTGATCGTATTTCTCAAAGGGGTAGGGGTAGTTGAAGTGTTTCTCGTAGAACTCAAAACCTTGTTTCGTTTTTTCGAAGATATAGTCGGCGTCGAGATGCTGGCTCAATGAGGCGCGGGCAAAAATTCCCAGCGGGATGACCCTGCCGTCGCTCGAGACCAGCTCATCATGCACCGCCACATAGGGGCCAGCAATAATGGCCGTCACGTAGCTCGAAAGAATCGGTGTTGGGGGAAAGCTCCACCGTGCGACGGAGTCACTGAGGGACTCAGGATCAGGTGTGGGGGAATTGCTGACGACCGCCCACCGTGCAGGTGCCGTGATGGTGAACTGGAAGGTGGCCTTCAGATCGGGCTGTTCGAACACGGCGAACACCCGGCGACTGTCTGGAACCTCGAACTGCGAATAGAGATAGACCTCCTGATCAACGGGATCCACGAAACGATGCAGACCTTCACCCGAGTTTGTGTAGGCGGCATCTGCCACCACCTCGAGCACATTCTCGTCACGAAGGCCGTCAAGTTGAATACGCACACCATCGCTGACAGCCGAGGGGTCAAGTGCGACGTCATTGAGCGTGACCGAGTGAACCGCGCTGGTGATGGCGTCGATAAAAGTGGAGGCACCATCCTTCGCTGAAAAACTCACCCGCGTCGTGCTCGTGAACGTGTCAGAACCCGTCGTGAGGTCAAGGGCGATCTGATAGCTGGTCACGGCGAGAAGTGTGCCGCGTTGCTCCGCCTCGATGCGGGTTAGATTATCTCCAGGCATTGCGCTCCTTGTGCTGTTGAATACGGTTGGTGACTCCGCCAAACCAGCTTAGGCATTCCAGAGTCCGTGAACGCGCAAGCCACAAGCGAGAGCCGCGAAGCGGATCATCTGAGATGGTTCCCCTTAGCATGCCGACGGCTCCGCCGCTGATCCATACACTGGCAGTATGCGCATTCATATCGCCACCGATCATGCTGGTCTTGAGTTCAGCGCTGATCTCGTTCAACATCTTAAGGCTGCAGGGCATGATGTTATCGACCACGGACCGCGCAGCTACGATCCGCTCGATGATTATCCATCTTTTTGCATCACGGCAGCGCTCGCGGTGGTCGCTGATCAGGCTGCGGGGATCGAGTGCTTGGGGGTTGTGTTCGGCGGTTCGGGAAACGGTGAGCAGATCGCCGCGAATAAGGTTCCGGGTGCCCGCGCGGCGCTGGTGTGGAACGAGAGCACGGCGCTACTGGCGCGGCAGCACAACAATGCGAACCTGATTTCTTTGGGAGCTCGTCAGCACAGCCTCGACGAGGCTAAGCGATTCGTTGACTTGTTCATCGCCGAGCCATTCTCGGGTGACGAGCGCCACTCGAGGCGTATCGCGCAGCTGGCCGAGTTCGAGTCGACCGGTCAGATCGCCGACCACAGGATCGGTCACTGATGCCCGAAGGGCACTCCGTGCATCGAATCGCGCGGCAGTTCGACCTGCATTTTGTGGGGTATGAGGTCGGGGTATCGTCCCCACAGGGTCGTTTCGCGGGCGAAGCTACGCTCATCGATGGACGATGGATGACACGGGCCATGGCCGTCGGTAAGCACCTGTTTCTCGAATTCGACAACGATCTGTGGCTTCATGTTCATCTGGGTCTCTATGGTGCGTGGGATTTTGCGGGTGACATTACCGCTGATGCGACCACGACCGCATCGAGGGGGCGGATGGGGCAGACCAACCAGAAAGGCACGGTCGAACAGAGCACCACGGTAGTCGGGGAGCACGAGGACTCCCTCTCCAGCATCGGAGCGCCCCGGCGTGCTCGATTGCGCATATCCGAGCAGGAAAATCTTGAGGAAATTGGTGCTACTTTCCCGGCTGATCCGGTGGGGGCAGTTCGGGTCAGACTTCTTAACCACGCCACGGTCGCCGATCTTCGCGGGCCTACCGCCTGTAAGGTGTTGCGCGCCGATGAGGTGCAGGCCAAGATCGACACCCTCGGCCCTGATCCGGTCGTGGACACGGGCCGGAAAGCCGAAAATCGTTTCGTGATGGCGGTGATGAAACGCGCTACCCCGATCGGGCTGCTGCTCATGGATCAGTCGGTGGTCGCCGGAATCGGCAACGTGTACCGAGCCGAGATTCTGTTTCGCGCGCGACTGAATCCTCACACCCGCGGGCGCGACCTGCCCGAGAAAACTGTTCGCGCCCTCTGGAAAGACTGGGCGAAGCTGCTGAAAATTGGCATCGAAACGGGCCAGATGATGACCCGGGACGACCTCAGCCCGCAGGCGTATCGAGGAGCCCTAGCACGTCGCGCCAACCGCCACTGGGTCTATCACCGTGAGGGCCAGCCGTGCAGGCTCTGTGAAACCCCCATCGTGATGGAAGAGATCGGTGGCCGCAAGCTGTATTGGTGCCCGCGGGATCAGATCTGAGCCAAGACAAATAGATACGTATGTTGATCCGTATCGCTCGCGTAGCTGACCATGGTTCTTCGCATGCGCAACCCGGCGAATCCGAGGTGGCTTCAGTGCGGAACGAGGCGAGCTGGGCAGAGCAGCTAGCGCAGCGCTGACAGTCGGCTTCCGATTGATTTCAGGTCGCGAATGCGTTTTTCTAGGGTGAGGGCAACGAACAGGATGACCGCACCACCGACAACGGCCCACACCCACCATTCCGTGCGCTGGTAGACGGAGGTGATCTGCGGCGCGAAAGTGCGCAACGCATGAACGAGCACGATGACTGAGCCCAAGATCAATGGTGCCTGTAGCCGAGCCAGTGCTCCCACAACGATGGCGATAATGCAGATCACGCCGATACCGACAAGTCTAAAAATGGGAGCTTCGATAAAGCTTGCTGTCAGTGATGGCATCAACAGCACCAGAATTCCGGGGCCAAGACAGGGCCAGCTTCCTTGTGTAGGGTCTCTTCGTAATCTCATAACGCCCACTGTCAGTAGCGCTGCCGCGAGTATGACGGTCGCCCACTCCAAGGGGTTGAGCGCGCCCGCAAAAACGGCGGTGATCGCGGTGATTGAGGCACCGGCGAGGGCGATCCAGCCGACGCTGCTGGTAAAAGGTGCCCGGGTGAGGAGTCTACTGACGACATGGATGGCACTGAGCACAATCAGCACGGCCAGTGCTCTCGCGATATTGATGCTGTTTCCGCTAGCGACACCTTCGCCGATAACGGTCAACTCGACCACGACAAGACCGGCCACTGCGAGCACCGTGGTAACAATGCTGGCCTCGGTGCGGTGGTGACGGGTCTGTTCGTCGCTTATCCTGGTGTGAATAATCGCAGCGCTAATGAGCACCAGAAAAGTGGATGCGGCCCACACATCGATCTGGAGATCGTCGCCGCCTCCTGTCAGAATGATACCAAAGGGGCGTCCAAATCCGGCGATAACAAGTCCGCTGGCGGCAGCGATCACCGTCACGTCGAGGTAGGGCCTGAGTGCGTCGGCTCGCACCGCAAGGCTTGCGCCCAGCACCAGCACCATACATACCGCGACTATCACCGTAGTCCGGATGACCGTGCCGGTTATGGATACCGCCGCGATGGGAGCTATGGCCACCAGCAGTCCGGCCAGTGCGATCAAGGGTGCGGTGCTGTGGCTCGTACCGCGATCCGCGGCTCGCCATACGAGCAGAGCGACCAGCAGCAAAGCCCCCGAGAGCGGCAGAACATAGAGCTCGACAGTGGTAATTGCGTTGATGGTGAGCGCCCACCACAGACCACCAGCGGCCAAGGCCAGGGCCAGCCATCCTAAGTGTTTGCGCGGCGATGGTGAAGTGAAGAGGCCGTCGCTGGCGATCGCGGTGAGGAATGTGGTAACGCCGGTGATGAGTAGCACGAGCCAGGTGATATCTAGCTGTCCGAAGATCGCTGCCAGCGTTGTCGGGATGGCCACCAGGGCAACACCACCCTCATGCGCTAGTCGCAAGCCGGTCGCCGGTCGCAGCCTCATCAGGGCTAGGGTGCCAGCGGCGACAATCAGAGCTGCCACAATCGGGGCAACGGTGTTGGCGGGGGGCGAGGTTTCGGTTGCGATGACGGTGGTCGGCGCTGCGGATTGGGTGAGGCAGTGCAGACTCCAGGCGAGGGCAGGTGCCAGAAGAATGGATGCCGCAATCTGCTCGACCCGCAGCGCTACCGCAACGCGAACCAGTCCCCACAGCACGAGCGCTACAACGAGTGCGACGCTCAGCGCCGTGCTCGCCACGGAGACCGTGCTCGTCACGAAGTACGGGAGCCCGAGTCGCTCCAGCACGTTGGGGTCAGGCAGAAGCAAGGCGGTCATTCCGATGACCCACACCGAGGCGAGCAGTGAAATCCAGAACAGCATTCGGACCTCGGCTACCGAGAGACTACGCGCCAGTAGTGCGGATCCTGCCAACAGCACCACGGCGAGAATTCCCATGGTGTTCAGCGGGTCGAGGCTGGTTTCCGTTCCGCTTGCGAAGGGGCCGTCGAGGATCCACCCCACAGCACTGGCGGCGATGAGGGCGAGCACTGCGGCGAGGCCTAGCGTAGCGGCTCGCACCGCCACGTTGGCGGTGACGGTCCGTATCGCAATCACGACCGCGACTGCGCCCAGCGACCCGAACCACCACGTATCGATGCTCGCCCATGATGATGTGTACGCCAGCAGTATGGCGATGAGGGCAGCCGCAACGAATATTATCCTGATGTCGGTTCTCCACTGGCGCGCTCGTCCCACACTGGCTGCGATGACGCTAATCCCCGCAGCCAGAAGCCAGGCGGCGACCGCAGCCCATAACACTCCGAGCATCGGTATGGCCAGCACCAACACCGCGCAGGCTGCTCCAGCGACCATGTGCACCCGTGCCGCGAGGGTGCGTGAGAGCGCCCACGCTGCACTAATAAACAGCACGACGACCAACAGTGCCAGCAGGGCCGCAACGCTCTGAGGTGAGACTGTCACGACGGAGTCACCCGGGACTAGCCAGCGCGGCGAGACTGCTCTGGCGAGGTCGATAGCAGGTGTGACAGCGAACATTGCTGTGATGAGGAGGCAGAGAATTCCTACTGCCGCAGCCGACCAAGCCGCAACGCGCGCGAAGACGTGTGCGAGCCCCATGGTCAGGGCTCGGGCGGTGAATTCCAAGACCAGTGCGATAGCGGTCGCAGGGATGATCGGCCAGAAAGCAAGAAAACCAGGCTCGTTGACGCGAAGCGCCATCACGAGAAGCGCGCTGGCCGCCGCTGTCGCCCCGACACCGGCGGCGATCTTTCCTATGGTTGCGGGTGACCCGACCCGGGAAATTAGGCTTACCTGAGTCAGTGCAATGAGGGACACAATACCCAGCTCAACCGCGGGAACCCAGTCAGTATCGCTCAGCCACGGTGCCAGCAACCCCGCCAGCACGAGGCCGATGATTCCCATGCTTGCAACAATAATTTTCTCGATGCGATAGCGCCCAAGTGGATGTGCCAGAGAACCGAGTGCCAGTGCGGCCAGACTGGAAAACACCCTAAGGTCATTGTCCAGCGCCGCCGTAGCACCGCCTACCAGCAGCGCGAGCGCGGGGGCAAAAGCGATGAAAGCGACGATATTGGGCAGCCGAAGCCCGGAGAGTCTGTGCCATACAGTAAATCCGATGGCAGACAGCAGCAAGGCCATCCCCCAGTACAGTAGGCCGTCAACTCCGTCCGAGCCGAACATCTTATTAGCCCTCAGCGCGAAGACATCAAGGTACACGAAGACCACCCCCAGGGAGGCGATTGCTTCGGCTGTTGCCGTGAGCCGACGTCTTTTCAGCAGTGTGGCACCAGCGATAGCCGCAATGGTCACGGCCACAATGATCACTGATCGCCAGACTAGGCCGAAGGTAATGAAGGCGTACAAAAGAAAAAATATCGCGCCAATTGACAGCAGTGAGACCCCAACGATGAGCAGGATGACCTGAACGCCGAGGTGTTGGCGAGGTTCAGCTGACGGCACCGGACGAGCTGCTGTTGGGGGAGGCATTGACGTTGCCGTCGTCGATGCCTCGGGCGTGATGTCGGCAGTTACCTCAGGTGCAGGCGCGATGGAGCGGGGAGCGGCAGCAAGGGCGGCAGCTGATGCGGCGGCCGAGTCGTGTCTGATGCGACCGATTAACTCGAGCCGGCGGTCAAGGGCTGCTGTGGCATCCACTGACACGAGGTCGAGTTGCTCCAGCAAAGGGCTGAGTAGATCAAGGCCGCACCGTGCGCAGCGCGCGCCCGCGCGATCTGTTAGGCAGGCGGGGCACACCTCGGCACTGAGGTCGCGCGGTTGGCGCGGGAATTGCACGTATCCGACATAGCGAAGATAAGTATCCATTTCCGCTTAGGTTAGCGCCAGTCTTGCCAAGAGGTATAACGGGTTGCGGGAACCCGATGTGGCTGCTTCCGGTGCTGGAAAGGGAAAACCCCACCACGACTTTGTGAGCCTGCATGCTGGCCGGGAATCAAAGAATTCGAGAGACTGAGAGCATGCTTGCGACAAAGGCCCCCGAGGCAATGGCGGTTCGGCTGTCACCGCTTTGGGGCGTCGGCTATGGTCGCCGCTGGCGAAGGATGCCCGCAGAACTTGCCTACCTCATTACCGCCCTACCCATAGTGGTGATCAGATGTGCTGTGGTGCTCTTTGTGATCACCAGCGCGATCCATTTTCTTCTCGCTACTTTCTTTATCGGCAGTCTCATCAGCTTTCTTTTTACCTGTGCTGTGCTGATCGTTGGAGCACCCTATCTGGCCCGAGGACTCGGCACACTCGACCTGCTGTTGCTGGAATGGACAGGATGCCCGGCTATTCCCAGACCCGAGTGGCAGGATGCTCGTTCCCGTAACGGTTTATCCGGCTGGATCCGTGCTGTGCTCGGCAATAGGCGCTACTGGCTGTATATGCTTCACACCGCCGTCGTTGGTAGTGCTATCACCACCGTGAGCTGGGCGATTACGGTCATCTGGATAATGATCACCGTAGGTGGTCTGACCTTTTGGTTGTGGAATCCTACTCCCGCCACTATTAACGACCAGGATTGGTACCTCTCGGGGTGGTCGTTTTCGGGGGCCGGTTTCGACGCTCGAGTTGCAGATAACTTGCTGTGCTGTGTTCTTGGCATTATTTTTCTCACAACACTTCCCTTTGTCACACACGGCTTGATATCGGTGCACTGGCTGGTGGCTCGTGGCATGCTCAGCGCGGGGAAAATTGATGCTCTTCAGCGCCAGATTACTAATCTCAGTGAATCGCGCGGAGCTGCACAGTTCGCGGAAGGCCACTCGCTGCGTCGATTGGAGCGTGACATTCACGACGGGCCACAACAGCGTCTTGTGCGGTTGCACATAGACTTAGCTGCAGCGGATCGGCAGCTTGATCGTGATCCCGAGAAAGCGCGAGGGCTCATCGCCGAGGCCATGCAGCAGTCACAGCATGCCTTAGAGGAGCTTCGCGCGCTTTCGCGGGGTTTTGCCCCACCAATCTTGCTTGACCGCGGTCTCATCGCCGCACTTGAATCAGCCGCTGTGCGTGCCAGCGTGCCGACGCGCATCATCGATGAACTGCCCATGGGGATCGTGCTGGAACAAGAAACTGAGCGCAATGCCTATTTCATCTCCAGTGAGGCAATGATGAATGCCGCTAAACATTCCAGGGCAACACAGATCGAGGTTCGTGTCTCGCATGTCGTTGTCGAGGTCGAGTCGTGGCTGGTGATTACCGTCACTGACAACGGGATCGGTGGTGCCGTCTCGATTGCTGGGCACGGAATCGACGGGCTGCAGGAGCGGCTGCGTGGTCTTGGAGGAGTATTTGAATTGCTCAGTCCTGTCGGTGGCCCCACCATCATCACGGCTCGTATTCCCCACGTATTCCGTCACGGGTCACCTCTGAGCCATGCCAGTCTTGAGCTATGACGGCATTGCGGGTAGTGGTTGCTGACGACTCGGTTCTGCTGCGTGAAGGTCTTATCAGAGTGCTCGACGAGGCTGGATTCGACGTTGTCGGTTCGTATGGCAGTGCCGCCACTCTGCTGGC
Organism: Rhodoglobus sp.; assembly: GCA_051646885.1. Classification (GTDB taxonomy): domain Bacteria; phylum Actinomycetota; class Actinomycetes; order Actinomycetales; family Microbacteriaceae; genus Rhodoglobus. The sequence goes on along the minus strand of JBOFDJ010000010.1, from coordinate 3,922 downwards.
CGAACTGAGAGCCCTATCGCCAGACCTAGTGATCCTTGATGTCAGGATGCCGCCCACTTTTCGTGACGAGGGGGTGCGTGGTGCCATCTCTGCGCGGGAGCTCCTGCCCGGCGTAGGAATTCTGCTGCTCTCCCAGTATGTCGAAATCACGTACGCACAAGAGCTGCTCTCATCGGGTAGCGGTGGTATTGGCTACCTTCTGAAAGATCGGGTTGCCTCCCTTGAGGAGTTGAAGGATTCGCTCCAGCGTCTCGCCGTCGGTGGCACAGTGCTCGACCCCGAGGTGGTAGCTCAGTTGCTCGGTCGGCGCCATGATCCCCTGGCTGCTCTGACCCCCCGTGAGCATGAGGTGCTTGCATTAATGGCGGAAGGTCGCACAAACGCGGCTATCAGTGCCGCCCTGGTGATTGGTATTGGTGCTGTAGAAAAAAACGTGACCTCAATTTTTCAGAAACTGGGTCTTGATGATTCGGGCTCAGATCATCGGCGTGTTCTGGCGGTTTTGACGTGGCTTCAGCGGTGAACGTGCCTAGCCGTCGCAGTATTGACGTGACCGCCGGTGGGATGGGTCGCAGCTATTATGAACAGGTGAACATCGTCGCATTCATCGTCTCGCTAGCTCTCTTCATTGCGGGTCTCTACATTATGGGGCTGGCTTTTTACGCCGAGGGTGCCGAGCTCTTCGTATTCTTGGCGGGTATCCTGTGCTCGTGCTTTGCCGTGTTTATCTCGATCCACATTCTCAAGCGCATCGACGGCTGAACATACTTACGGCACCCGGAGAAATTGCGCTCTGGGAAATATTTTTTCAGGTTTGTCCTTTTTTCTGAAACCTGTTCGTATCTCTCAGTAAGAATCAGTTCCCTTGTGGGACTGTCAACGGGTCAACAGAAAGAGAATAATGCCTACTTATATTGCGCTCACCTACACACCAGACGTTGATTGGAGCGCACCAGAACAGCGCGAAGAAATGACGCACTACATGGGCTTTGGCGAGTCATCTGCTGACGTGATTCGTGGCGGTGCCGTGCTGTTTCCGACAGCAACTGCAACTACCGTGCGCGTGCAGGGTGGCAACATCATGCTTACCGACGGTCCCTACGCCGAAACCAAAGAAGCGCTCACTGGTTTCTACCTTCTTGAGTGTGCTGACCGCGATGAGGCGATTGCCCGCGCGGCAACCATTCCGGCTGCGTGGAACGGAGCCGTTGAAGTCAGGCCCCTGATCCCCATGCCATGAGTGCCGCCTCAGATGCGTTAACCACGCTTCTGAGACACGAGGGTCGTCTGGTTTTGGCGACCCTCGTGCGGCTGACGGGTGATCTTCCTCTTGCTGAGGATGCTGTTCAGGATGCCACGATCTCCGCCATCGATACGTGGTCGCTCCACGGCCTGCCGCCGAACCCGCGTGCCTGGCTTATTCTGGCCGCTAAACGTCGTGCTATCGACCTGATGCGGCGTGACCGCGCCAGATCGGAGAAAGAAAGAGCCGCTGTGGCGTTGGCCATCAACTCCGCGCCCGAGGTAGAACCCGAGACGGTACTGCGCGAAGACAGGCTTCGACTTCTTTTTATCTGTTGCCATCCTTCGCTGGCTGTGGAGTCTCAGGTCGCTCTGAGTCTGCGCACGATCTGCGGGCTCAGTGTGGCTGAGGTCGCGCGTGCCCTGCTGGTGTCTGAGCAGGCAATGTCACGTCGGTTGAATCGCGCGCGTGCGAAGATTCGCGACGCCGCAATCGCCTATCGCGTGCCCACGGCTGCTGAACTTCCGGATCGCGTTCATGCGGTTGCGACAACCATTTTCGCCCTGTTTTCTGAGGGATACGCTTCACTGTCTGCTGGCCCGGTTGAGAGGCACGATATCGCTGACGAGGCTGTGCGTCTTGCGCGCTCCCTCTGCGAGCTGATGCCGGGCGAACTGGAGTTCGAGGGGCTGTTGGCGACGCTGCTGGTGCAGCATTCGCATCGAAGGGCTCGTATCGATGCGGAGGGCATCCCTATTCTTCTTGCTGATCAGGATCGTTCGCTGTGGGATGCGCGGCACTCGCCCTCACCGAATCGCCGGTCCAGCAGCACGTGCTGAGGCGGCGCTACCTTTCCTGTTGACTCAATCGAACAGATTGCTGATCCAGGATTCCTTTTTCTTGCCGCGGTATTCGTCTCGCCTGCCGTATCCGCGACTATTATCCCGTTCACCATACTGGCCATCGCCATACCGTGGTTCCTGGTAGCGCGGCACCGCGGTGGGCTGAGATGTGGCTCTGGGCGTTGGCGTGCTGCTGGTGAGTTCGGCTTCCGCACGGTCAATAATCTTGTCGAGTTCTCCTCGATCAAGCCACACGCCACGGCACTCTGGGCAGTAGTCGATCTCGACACCGCCACGTTCGCTCATGACGAGCGTTGTTGAGTCGGTGGGGCATTTCATAGTTCCTCCTGATGTGGTTGGTTGTGCAGGCTGTGAGTGTAACGGGTCATGAGTACCAAGGTTCATGGCTTTCCCCTCGCCCAGATCGAGCCGACCTCGGCGAGCTCATCGTCTGTTGCCATTCGGAAAGGGCCTATTGCGTCATGTCTCGTTTCCTCGTGGGAAGCTTGCCTCGACTGACCTCGGGTTGCGCGCAGACTCGTTGCGATAGCGATGGCCAGAATAAGAACGATGACAATCAACGAGATTGTTGTCGGGATATAGAAAACATCCAGCAACAACATCTTAATTCCGACCCAGACGAGAAGCGCGGCGAGACCAACCTTCAGGTACACGAAGCGGTGCATGAGGTCGGCGAGCAAGAAGTACATCGCTCTTAACCCCAAGATCGCAAAAGCGTTAGCGGTGAAGACGAGAAATGGCTCTGAGGTCACCGCAAATATCGCCGGGATGGAATCGACAGCGAAGACAATATCGGTAACTTCCACAAGAACAAGAACAGCCAGAAGTGGGGTCGCCAGTATGACGCCGGCCTTTCGCACCATCAGCCTTTGCCCGTAGAAGGAGTCGGTCATAGGCACGTGCTTGCGAAACCATCGGAGAGTGCGTGATGTTTCGGGGTTGAAATGCTCATTCCGGTGCCGGAGCATCTGGATTCCGGTGAACACGAGAAATGCGCCGAAGAGATAGAGCACCCAGCTAAAGTTCTCGATCAAGGCTCCGCCGGCGGCGATAAAAATTCCGCGAAACACCAGCGCACCCAGAACGCCAAGAAAAAGCACCCTGTGCTGGAACTGGGCGGGCACAGCAAAGGAGGTAAAAATGATCGCCCAGACAAAAACGTTGTCGACGGCCAGTGATTTTTCGATCACAAATCCAGCAAAATACTGTTGACCGAGCTCTGCCCCAAACAACCACCAGATGATTCCCCCGAAACTGATTCCCGATGCCACCCAAAAAATGGACCATCCGGCCGCTTCCCGGACCCCAATGACATGGGCTTTGCGGTGAGCGATGAGGTCGATCGCAAGCATGCCAACGATAACGCCGACTACGGCAAGCCAAGCCCACAGAGGTACTTCCACGATATGACACCTTCCGAGAGAGAATTCGGAGGTCTGGTCCAGCCTGTGCAGGCCGACTCCGCCGGTTCGCGATGAGCACGAACGTAATGACGACGAAATCTGTGGGGATTACTCCCCTCCGCTTTTAGTCAAACACATTTCTTTGATGTCTGTCTAATCCTGGACGAGTGGACCTTCACGAAGACCTGCGGGGACCGGGCATGGTCCGCCGACGAGATGCGCCGTGCTCTTCACAAGGAAGTGGGATAAGAGGAGGTGAGACAGAAAAGAGAGGGGATGACGGTGTCTGGTTTCAGGACCTTGTGAACGGGTGTCTCGGGACATTGTGAACGATCTTCCTGTGGGTGAGGTGGTGTCTCGGGACATTGTGAACGGATTCCGGCCAGTGTCGGAGTGTGTCCAAACCTGAGGTT
>JBOFDJ010000009.1:0-4169 GCA_051646885.1 Rhodoglobus sp. | reverse complement strand
TACCACTGATCACCACTCCGGTAGAGGCGTCGGCCAGCACTCGAGCGTCCTCGCCGAGGATCGCGAGATCTGACTTTCGGCCACCGGAATGCAGCTTGGCGATGGAGGCAAAATCGCCCACATCATCCCAATCAAAATCTCCGGGGATCACCGCGAGCCGACCCGCAGCAGCGGCTGGCTCGGCCACCGTGTAGTCGATGGCAACCTTAGTGAGCCGAGGCCACACCCGGTCAACCACCGCACCACGCCGGGGAGTATCCCAGGCCTCGGCCAGCTCATTCAACCCGGCGAGCAACTCTGGTTGAGATTGACCTAACTGCTCCAGAAGAACATCGGCGCGCGCGATAAACATGCCACCATTCCAGAGATGGTTACCATCAGCGAGATAGCGTTCGGCAGTGGCCTTATTAGGTTTCTCGACAAAGGACTGCACTGTGACAGCATTCGGGGCACCCTCAATCACCAACTCGACACCGCATTGGATGTAGCCGAAACCAATCGCCGCATCGGTGGGAGTGATACCGATAGTGGCGATGTATCCCGCGCGGGCGGCCGCGATGGCCTCGGCGACGGAACGCCGAAAACCACGCAGGTCTCTGATGACATGATCAGCGGCAAAAGAGCCAACAATGACATCCGGTTCCCGTCTCAGCAGGATCGCCGCCGCGAGGCCGATGGCAGCGGAAGAATCTTTCGGCTCGCTCTCGAGCACCACATTCGGGTCGGCGAGATCCGGCAACTGCTCCTCAACCGCCGAGCGATGCGCGCGACCGGTGACCACCATAATACGATCAGGACCCGACAGCGGAACCAGCCGATCCCACGTATCGCGCAGCAAAGTCTTGCCCGAACCGGTGAGGTCGTGCAAGAACTTGGGGGCGTCAGCCCGCGACAGCGGCCAGAGGCGTGATCCGATCCCTCCAGCCGGAATCACGCTATAGAAATCGTCGAAGGCTTGGGCTTTGTTCATGCCACCACCATAGGCTTAATGTGGGATATGGCTGGAGCTTGGGTACGTTGGAAGCAGAAGAGGTGTCTCGACGGGAATAGACTGAAGGCAGCCCGCTCACCGGGCATTCTTCGGCCAGTTTTTAACGGCTCTGTAATCCGCTAAGGAGGGTTGATTGTGGTCAACACGTCAGCCAATAGCGTGGCCAGCGGCACACGTGTCGCTCCCGTCATTAGCCCGCCCCGACGACCAGCCGGAACGCTGTATCGAGGTCGCGAGGGAATGTGGTCGTGGGTGATGCACCGCATCACCGGGGTCGCTATCTACTTCTTCCTTCTGGTGCACATTCTCGATACCGCCCTGGTTCGCGTGAGCCCCGAGGCGTATAACGCGGTCATCAACCAGTACAAGACGCCCGTCATGGGCCTCGGCGAGATCGCCCTGGTCGCCGCTATTGGTTTGCATGCGCTCAACGGTCTGCGGATCATCCTGATCGATTTCTGGAGCGTGGGGGCGAAACATCAGAAACTGCTGTTCTACATCGTGATCGGACTCTGGGTCGCTCTGATGGCCGGCTTCGTGCCGCGCCAGCTCATGCACATTTTTGGAGGCGGGGCATGACCACGATCGAGGCTCCGCGCAGCCCGGCCACAACGCGTCGCCCCCGTCGGGGCATCAACTGGGAGAAATGGGGCTGGATCTACATGCGCGTCAGCGGTGTGGTTCTTGTCGTGCTGATCTTCGGACACTTACTGGTCAATCTGGTCGCGGGTGAGGGCGTCAAGGCCATCGATTTCGCCTTCGTCGCCGGAAAATTTGCCGACCCGTTTTGGGTTGCCTGGGATACGCTTCTGCTGTGGTTGGCGCTCATCCACGGTGCCAACGGCATGCGCACCCTCATCAACGACTACGCGACCAACACCGTGATACGCACCATATTGTTGTGTGCTGTTGCCTCATCCACCGCAGTTCTACTCATTTTGGGAACCCTCGTGATCTACACCTTTGACCCGTGCCCGGCAAACGCAGCACCAGAGCTGCTGCCCAGCTTCTGCCCGGTGCCCTAATGGGGCGGGGTGAGGGCGGTCTGATCGACGACGGCACCGTAATCGATGGGGTGCACTATCATCAGTTCGAAATCGTGATCGTGGGCGCGGGCGGTGCCGGCATGCGCGCCGCCATCGAAGCAGGACCCCACGCACGGACCGCGGTGATCTCGAAACTCTATCCGACTCGGTCTCATACCGGTGCTGCACAGGGTGGCATGGCTGCCGCCCTGGCCAATGTTGAAGAAGACAACTGGGAATGGCACACCTACGACACCGTGAAGGGCGGCGACTATCTCGTCGATCAGGATGCCGCCGAGATCCTCGCCAAAGAAGCCATCGACGCGGTGATCGACCTCGAAAATATGGGGCTGCCCTTTAATCGGACCGCTGACGGAACCATCGACCAACGCCGCTTCGGTGGTCACACCCGCGAGCACGGCAAAGCCCCCGTGCGGCGCGCCTGCTACGCGGCTGACCGCACCGGTCACATGATCCTGCAAACCCTCTACCAAAACTGCGTCAAGATCGGTATCAATTTCTTTAACGAATTCTACGTTCTCGACCTCGTGATGACCGAGGTGGATGGCGTTGAACAGCCCTCCGGGGTTGTTGCCTACGAGCTCGCGACCGGTGAGCTGCACGTCTTCCAGTCGAAGGCCATCATTTTCGCTACCGGCGGCTTCGGCAAAATCTTCAAAACCACCTCCAATGCCCACACCCTGACCGGTGATGGCGTCGGTATCATCTGGCGCAAGGGCCTGCCGCTGGAAGACATGGAGTTCTACCAGTTTCACCCGACCGGGCTAGCCGGGCTTGGCATCCTGCTCTCGGAGGCTGCGCGGGGTGAGGGTGCTATTCTGCGCAACGCGGAGGGTGAGCGCTTTATGGAACGCTACACCCCCACCCTCAAAGACCTCGCGCCGCGCGATATTGTGGCGCGATCAATGGCCCTGGAAATCAGAGAGGGCCGGGGCGCAGGGCCGAATAAGGACTACCTCTACCTCGATATCACCCACCTTGAACCCGCTGTGATCGACGAAAAGCTTCCCGACATCACCGAGTTCGCGAGAACGTACCTCGGGGTGGAGCCCTACACAGAACCCGTGCCCGTGCTGCCGACCGCCCACTACGCGATGGGCGGGATCCCCACCACCATCAACGCTGAGGTGCTGCGCAATAACACCGAGGTCGTCAAGGGGCTTTATGCCGCTGGCGAATGCGCCTGCGTCTCGGTGCACGGCTCCAACCGCCTGGGCACCAACTCACTGCTCGACATTAATGTTTTCGGAAAACGCTCCGGTCGGCAGGCGGTCGAGTACGTGAAGACGGCCGAATTTGTGCCACTGCCCGAGAATCCGGCGGGCGGCGTGCAGGCCATCCTCGACCTGGTTCGTTCGGGTGATGGTACGGAACGCATCGCCGTGATCCGCAAAGAGTTGCAGGATTCAATGGACCGCAATGCGCAAATCTTCCGCACCGAAGAGACGCTCAAAGAGGTCACCGAACTCATTGAGTCGCTGCGCGCGCGGTACAGGAACATCCAGGTCCAAGACAGGGGCAAGCGTTTTAATACCGATCTGTTGGAGGCGGTAGAGCTCGGGTTTCTGCTCGACCTGGCCGAGGTACTGGTGTACTCGGCTCGCTCGCGCCATGAATCTCGGGGCGGGCATATGCGCGAAGACTACCCCGAGCGCGACGATAAGAACTTCCTGGTGCATACGATGGCCTACCGGGTGGGCGACCCGGAGTCTGCTGACGCTGGCGAGCACATCCGTCTCGACTGGAAGCCCGTCGTGATCACCAACTACCCGCCGATGGAACGAAAGTACTGAGGGCCAGCCTGATGAGTAAGGCAGTGATGGAGAATAAGCCGGTGGTTCCTGAGGCCGTCCCGACGTTCACGGCGACCCTGATCATTCGACGCTTCGACCCTGATCTCGATGACGAACCGCGCTGGCAAGACTTCGATGTCGTGATGCACGGCACCGACCGGGTGCTGGATGCGCTGCACAAGATCAAGTGGGAGCAAGATGGAACCCTAACCTTTCGTCGCTCCTGCGCCCACGGCGTGTGCGGCTCGGATGCGATGCGGATCAATGGTCTCAACCGCCTGGCCTGCAAAACTCTCATCAAAGACCTCGACCTATCCAAGCCGATCTATATCGAGGCGA
>JBOFDJ010000008.1:0-5944 GCA_051646885.1 Rhodoglobus sp. | reverse complement strand
CCGTGCGGAGAGCCCCTCATTTCTTCGAGGGCTCTCCGCACGGATTAGTGACGGGTTTAGCGTTCGGTTTCAGGACATACTGACCACTGGTTTAGCTCGTGAACAGGCGCGCGTTGGCCGCTTCGATCTCGGCATACTGTTGACCCGCCTGGGTGAGTGCCTGATTAATGGCGGCAAGGTTCTCTTCTACGCGCTGCTGGGTACTCTTCCATTCTGTGACTACACCAGTGAAGGCAGAGGCAGCCTGACCAGTCCATGAGGACTGTAGGTTTGTTAGCTGGCCATGCAGACCGGCGACCTCGGATTGAATGCGGGTGATGGATGACCGTACCGCGCCGGTGGCGCTGATGACGGCTTCACTGTCTACTTGATAACGTGTCATAGCTGAGACGTTACGCCTAGGGGAGAGCTCCCGTGAGAGTTCTGTGGCGTGCTGGGGAGAGCCGCGGCATCCGAAGATCTGGGGAGGAGCGGAAGGCTCACTCGGAAGGTTGCTCCACCACCGAGGGTGCTCAGCACCTCAACTTCCCCCCCATGAGATTCGATGATGGCGGCGACAATCGCCAGCCCAAGGCCGCTTCCACCGGTGGCCCGCTGTCGTGAGCTGTCGGCACGGTAGAAACGTTCAAAAATTTTCCCGTGAATTTGAGGTGGGATACCTTCGCCGTGATCGATCACGCTTATCACTGCCGTGTGCTGTGACTCATCGACGCTCACCGCAATCTCAAGCGGGCTGCCGGCTGGGGTGAAGCGCAGTGCATTGCCGATGAGGTTGGTGAGCACTTGGCGAATCTTGTTTTCCTCCGCGAGGATCACCGCGCGTAGTGCAACACTCGGCGGTTCTGCCGCGACGATCACCTGCTGCTCATCTTCTCTCACTCGAGAGCGCCGAGCCACCAGCCGCGCCAGGGTAGCACTGGCAAAAGCGATCGGGCTGGTAGCCAGCGCAGTAACACCGCGCACTGGCACCGCCTCCGACTCGTGTGGTGTCGGTAGGTCAACTATCTGTGTCGGAGGGATTGCTTTCTCAGGCACAGCAGGGGTGATGGGAGCCAGATCTGTTCCCACCACGGTGACGACGCGATCAGGTGCTGATGCCATCGCATCGAGGGCGGCATCGTGTGCCAAGGGAACAAGATCGACTTCGCTGAGCTGGAGCGGCTTAGCCTCATCGAGCCGGGCAAGTTCGAGAAGATCTTCGACGAGCTCCCCCATCCTGATGGCCTCTTTCTCGATTCGCCCCATCGCCTGCGCTACATCGTCTGGTGTGGTGAGCGCGCCCATCCGATAGAGCTCAGCGTAACCGCGCACCGACACGAGAGGGGTGCGTAATTCGTGGCTAGCGTCGCCGACGAAGCGGCGCATCTGATCTATAGTGCGCGCCCGGGCAGCGAAAGCATGATCGATTCTGCCGAGCATAGAGTTGAGCGAGTGGTTGAGTCGACCGACCTCGGTGTTCGGTGTGGCTCCGGCGATCCTTTGGTTGAAGTCGCCATCGGCAAAGCGGGCTGCCGTCGCCTCGACCTCGCGCAGCGGTGTGAAGGTAGAGGTGACGATAAGCCGGGTCAAGGCACCACCGAAGATCACCACGGTGAGACCGAAGAACAGAAAGATGGCGGCGAGTCGCGAGATCGTGGCATTGGCTGATCCCATGTTCACGCCGACGATGAGTGTGGCCTGTTCAGTGGTACCGCTCACACCGGCAGGCACTGCCAGTACTCGCCATTCTGCGGATCGGCTCAGATTTGACAGGGTGAGTGCGCAGCGAGCGGAGGAGGCACAAGGACTTTTCTCCAGCTCAGCGAGCTTAATGTTTTCTATTTTGGGGCGCAGCGCCTCCTCTCCCTCGGCCAGATTGTCGTCGATGAGTTGGCCTTGGGCATCGACCGCAGCAAGATAGTAGGGGTTGAGCCCCGAAGCACCCTCCGCATTGAAGGTGCGCGCGCCGTCGAGATCGAACGGGGTGGGAAGCTTATCGACCAGGTTAATGAGATTCTTATCTACTTCATCAAGGAGATAGTTGCGCAGCACGGTCATGGTGCCAATGCCGACCACGAGCAAACCCATCGTGAGCAGCAGCACCGTCACAGCGGTGATCTTGGTTCGGAGCGAGATCTGGTTCCACCAGTTGGTGAGGGCATGCATCAGAGCCTCAGGCTACGCCCTCGCAGCCTTAAGCATGTAGCCAAAACCGCGCTTGGTCTGAATCATGGGTTCCGAGGAAAACTGGTCGACCTTACGACGGAGGTATGAGATATAGCTTTCGACAATGCCGGCATCACCGTTGAAGTCGTACTCCCAGACATGATCGAGGATCTGAGCTTTGGAGAGCACGCGATTAGGGTTAAGCATCAAGTAGCGCAGCAGCTTAAACTCAGTGGGACTCAGCTCGATCTGCTCGGCCCCGATGGTGACCTCGTGCGTGTCTTGGTCCATGGTGAGCTCGCCGACCGTGATCACAGCGTCGTCGTCGTCGTGCATTGTTCGACGCAGAATGGCTTTAATGCGGGCGACGATTTCATCAAGGCTGAAGGGCTTGGTGACATAGTCATCTCCGCCCACTGTCAGACCGGTGATTTTATCTTCGGTGTCGTCTTTGGCAGTCAAGAACAAAATGGGGGCGGTGTAGCCGGATGCTCGCAGCCGTTTGGTAACACCGAAACCGTTCATATCCGGCAGCATGACATCGAGGATGATGAGGTCTGGCTCCTCTTCAAGCACGGCGGAAATGGCTTGGGCACCGTTGCCGACCGCCTTGACGGCAAATTTTGCGAACCGCAGACTCGTTGTCAGCAGGTCGCGAATGTTGGGTTCGTCATCAACAATCAGGATTTTGGGTCCAGTAGCCATGGAGACATTATCTGGTAGTCCTCTGAAAGAATCCTGGGGGCGGACTCTGGCGCTCTCAGGCCGCACGACCTAGCTGCTCAGCATCCAGAATCGTGTAGCTGTAGCCCTGCTCTGCCAGGAATCGTTGACGGTTTTGGGCGAAGTCTTGGTCGACAGTATCGCGCGCGACGAGGGTGTAAAAGTGGGCGGGCAGGCCACTTTTTTTGGGCCGCAGCAGGCGTCCCAGCCGCTGCGCTTCCTCCTGACGCGAACCGAAGGATCCGCTGATCTGGATGGCGACGGTCGCCTCGGGCAGGTCGACCGAGAAATTCGCAACCTTCGATACCACCAGAACGGTGATCGCGCCCTCGCGAAAGGCCTGATAGAGTCGCTCGCGTTCTTCGAGGGGAGTGGCACCCGTCAGTGTCGGCGCAGCCAGCGCATCCGCCACATGGTCGATCTGATCGAGGTATTGGCCGATCACCAGGATCCTTTCTCCTGCGTGCTGTGCCACCAGATCGCGGACAACACCTAGCTTGGCGGAGGCGGTGGCTGCCAAACGGTAGCGCTCAGTGTCGGGGGATGCTGCGTACTCAAGTCGCTCGTTCTCGGGCAGATCAATGCGCACCTCGTAGCAACTGGCGGGCGAGATAAAACCCTGCGCTTCGATCTGACGCCACGGGGCATCGAAGCGTTTCGGGCCGATCAGGCTGAAGACGTCACCCTCGCGACCGTCTTCTCGCACCAGAGTCGCTGTCAGGCCAAGCCGCCGTCTCGCCTGCAATTCGGCTGTCAGCTTGAAGACCGGAGCGGGAAGCAGGTGCACCTCGTCGTAGATCACCAAACCCCAGTCGAGAGCGTCGAGCAGGGCGAGGTGGGCGTATTCGCCTTTTCGGCGAGCAGTCAGGATCTGGTAGGTGGCGATGGTCACGGGTCGCACCTGCTTGACCTGCCCCGAGTATTCGCCGATCTCATCCTCGGTCAGGGTAGTGCGTTTCAGTAGTTCGGCCCGCCACTGGTGAGCAGAGACGGTGTTAGTGACCAGGATGAGTGTGTTTGTTTTGGCCGCGGCCATCGCGCCGAGGCCGACCAGGGTTTTGCCCGCACCGCAGGGCAGCACAACGACTCCCGATCCGTAGCGATAAAAATTGTCGATAGCCTGACGTTGATAGGGGCGCAGCTCCCAACCCTCGGCGTTGATGTCGATGGGGTGAGGTGTTCCCGGTGTGTAGCCGGCGCGGTCTTCGGCGGGCCAGCCGAGCTTCAGCAGCGCCTGCTTGAGCTGCCCGCGCGCCCAGGCCTGCACGACGTAGCTGTGGGGTCCGCGTTTCTCGAAGAGCAGGCCAGCAACCGCCTGCGCGCGGGTGATTTCGCCCAGAACCGCGGCATCGCTGGCGGTCAGTGTGAGCGCACCGTCGTCGGCTCGGTCGATCACCAGTCGGCCATAGCGACCCACGGTTTCGGTGATGTCAACCGTCACCGACTGCGGTATGGCGAACTTGGAATACTTCTCGAGGGTGGCAATCATGCTCGGAGCGTCATGGCCGGCGGCACGCGCATTCCACAGCCCCAGCCGCGTGATGCGGTAGGTGTGGATGTGCTCGGGGGCGCGTTCCAACTCTGCGAAGACGGCGAGGTCGTGGCGAGCATCCTCAGCATCCGGATGCGCCACCTCGAGCAGCACCGTGCGGTCAGACTGCACAATCAGGGGACCGTTGGGCGCATTCACCCCGTTAGCTTAGTTCGGGATGAGTCGTGAAGTCGTGAAGTAGCGCTGTCAGCTTCTTGACTCGGATACCTCAGTGCTCCTTGTTGCGGCGGGGCAAGATGACGTGTGGCGGGAGTTGCGACTCCCGCCACACGTTGTTTGTTCCCGCCGGATCGGTGATTACTCCCGCCGCGTGGGCGTTGTTCTGTCTTGTGGATAACTTCTGTGTGTGGGGGTGGGGGTTGGTTACGGTGGGGTGATGCGAAAGGTTCCCTCGGGTAGTGGTGGTCGTGATGCGGCTGGTGATCGGGATGCTGCGGTGAGCGGTGGTCGCGCTGTTGGGGTGGTGACGGCGGTCGTTGATCGGGTGGTGGCGGTGGGTCGTGCTGTGGTGATGCGGTTCGGTGGTCCGGCGATGACGGCCATCTTTGTGGGGGCGGTCTTGTATGCGGCGGCTGGGGTGACGGTGTTCGTGTTGGCGTGGGATGGGGGTGGTTCTCAGAGGACTCGGCCGTTGACGTTTCCTCCGCAGCCGAGTGTGGTGCCGCCGGTGTTTGCCTCGAATGACGAGGCTCTGGCTGCGGCCACCGAGGCGTATGCCGCGTATCTGGCGCTGGATGACCAGATCGGCGCGGAGGGTGGTGTGAACCCGGAACGGTTGGAACCGCTCATGACACCAAAGTTTTTCAAGAAGTCGCTGGAGTCTTATGCCTCTTCCCGGGAGCGTGGGATTCGCACCGAGGGGGTTTCCACGTTTGATTCGGTGAAGCTGACCCGGTACAGCGATAGGGTCCCGGGGGTCGCTTTTGTCGATATCTATGTGTGTGTTGATATCACGGCGGTGCGGCTTATTGCTGCTGATGGGAGCGACATCACGTCTGCTGATCGGTTGAATCGGATTCCGCTTCAGGTGGGTTTTGAAGGGAAAGCGTCCGAGCTTCCCACTATGAGGATAGCGAGGAATGAAGTATGGGTAGGTCGAAACTTCTGCGCGCAGTAGCGGGCCTCTCGGGAGGTCTGCTGCTATTGACGCCAGCGTGGGTGGCGACGGCTGCTGGTGCCGATAACTGGAACTGCTCGCAGAACGACATCAGAGTCGAGTCGTGTTCTCGGGTGGTGGAGGTGCGTGCGGGTGAGGTGGTGTTGGGGGCGGAGGTGAATCGTCCGGGTTCGGGCGGTCCGGGCGGTGGCGCTGGTGCGGGTGGTGTGGATGTGTCGACTCCGACGCGGGATCCTCGGTGTGTGCGGATCCCTAAGTTGTGTGATGCGTACACGATCACGTCCGCCGATCAACTCCCCCCATTGTCGTTGTCTGATGTGGCCGGGTTTAGTCCGGTGCCCGGGGTCGCGGGGATGCAACCCTCCGGGTGGGCTGTCGCCGGGTTAGAAACCAACTTCTTCGTCACG
>JBOFDJ010000007.1:0-15321 GCA_051646885.1 Rhodoglobus sp. | reverse complement strand
GCGCGAGAGCCCCTTGCCCTCGCTGCCCACGATGACGAGCACAGGCTCTTTCGCCAGTTGAAGATCAGGCAACGGAGTATCGCCGTTGCCATCAAGACCCAGAACAAAGACACCGTTCTTCTGGAAATCCTTGATCATCTGAGTGAGATTCGAGGCCATCGCAACAGGCGTGCGGGCCGCCGCCCCGGCCGAGGTCTTCCAGGCAGCTGCCGTCAGCCCCACCGAGCGACGTAGCGGCACGATCACCCCGTGTCCGCCAAAGGCAGCGACCGAGCGAATGATCGCGCCCAGGTTGCGTGGGTCGGTCACCCCGTCCAAGGCGACCAACAGTGGAACCTGGCCGCGAGCGATGATCTTCTGGAGCAATTCGGCAGGGTGCGCATACTCATACGGCGGCACCTTCAGCGCCACACCCTGATGCACAGCGTCAAAACCGGCCAGACGATCAAGCTCAGGTCGCATAATCTCAAGAATCGGGATGCCGCGGCTCGTCGCCATCTGCAGAATCTCTTTCACGCGGTCATCGAATTCGATCCGTGCCGCCAGATACAGAGTCGTGACCGGGATCTTCGCGCGCAACGCCTCAAGCACCGAGTTGCGGCCCGTGACCATCTCTGACTCGTCCGGTGATTTTGCGCTACGCCTCGGCTCGCGGCGCTGAGTTGTTATGGCATCCGGAGCCTGCTTTTTACGACCAGCCGCAGCCTCAAAACGCTCGTTCGCCGCCTTGCGCTTGCCGGCGGGGTGGTAGGGGCGGTCGACCGCTTTGGGAGTAGGCTTCTTACCCTCAAGGGCTTGTCGGCCTTGCCCACCCGAACCGACCTGTGGGCCTTTACGCGTCTTGCGCACAGCTCCGGCTCGCGGCTTATTGCCTGGGCTCTTCATGACTTGTGCTCCTTCAGAGTGTGCGGCGCTCTCACTACAGGCTCCAGTGGGATCCGGCGGGACCATCTTCAACCGTGATACCCGCCGCGGCAAGTTCATCACGGATCCGGTCGGCCGCGGAAAAATCTTTCACAGCGCGCGCAGTGTTGCGGTCGACAATGAGCTTCTCTACCAGCGAAGCGAGGGCCCGCTCGGCTGGAGCATTCCGAGTGTCATGCCACTGAGAAGAGAGCGGGTTAATCCCGAGCACATCGGTCATCGCCAACACCTGAGCGCGGGCGACGGCAACCACCCGTAGGTCACCGTCATCCAGGGCCACATTCGCCATCCGCACAGTTTCGTGGAGAACGCCGAGTGCCTGCGGTACGGCCAGATCGTCATCCATCGCTGAGGCGAACTCTTCGGGAACCGCCACGCCTCCGCTACCGGAAAGCGTTGTGGAGTCGAGTCTGCGCTCGGCCCGAGCCAGAAATACCTCAACCCTCTCAAGGGCCGCCTCGGCTTCAAGAAGCGAGCCATCGTGATAGTCGATGGTTGATCGGTAGTGCGCCGCGCCAAGAAAGTAGCGCACCGCGATCGGTCGCGCCATCCGCAGAAGATCGCTGGCAACAATAGAGTTGCCGAGAGATTTAGACATCTTCTGCCCGTTAACATTGACCAGCCCGTTGTGGACCCAATAGGTCGCGGAAGAGTCCCCGGCGGCCGTGGACTGCGCAAGCTCGTTCTCGTGGTGAGGAAACCGCAGGTCAAGCCCTCCACCATGGATGTCAAAAGCGGCACCCAAATATCGACGTGCCATTGCCGAACACTCAATATGCCACCCTGGACGACCGGCACCCCAGGGTGAAGGCCAGGCGGCATCACGGGGTTCGTTACTTTTGTGCCCCTTCCAGAGCGCAAAATCCCGCGGATCACGTTTGGCGCGCGGGTCAGCGTCCGAAGCCGCCACCATGTCATCGGGTCGTTGCCGAGTGAGCGAACCATAGCTCGACCAACTGGCCGTGTCGAAATAGACATCGCCCGAGTCATCCGGTGCCGGATAGGCGTGACCAGCATTAATCAATCGCTGAATCAGTTCGCGCATCTCGTCTATCGATGCTGTGGCCCTCGGCTCGTAGGTCGGGGGAAGGATGCCCAGGGCCGTGTAGGCCGCAGTGAATTCGAGTTCGATCCGATAGGCCAGGGCCCACCACGGCTCGGCGATGCTGTGACCCGCAGCCTGGGTACCAGTTGGTTGGACAGGCTCACCCTGAGCACAGGCGAGAATTTTGTCGTCAATGTCAGTAACGTTGCGCACCAGCGTCACATCGTAACCACGGTAGGTGAACCAGCGCCGCCACAGGTCGTAGACCAGCGCCGAGCGCAGATGACCAATGTGCGGCACAGACTGCACGGTGGGACCGCATACGTAGATGCCGACCTTGCCCTCATGAAGGGGAACGAAATCGAGCTCGGCCTGCGCCTGAGAGTCATAAAGCCGCACTGTCACCGGGTAAGTTTAGCGATCAGAATGCACCAGTGCCGTCGCGATGACTGCAAGACCCTCAGAACGACCAGTGAAGCCCAGCCCATCGGTGGTGGTGGCCGACACGCTAACCGGGGCACCAACCAGAGCAGTCAGGTGACGTTCCAACTCGCTGCGGCGACCGCCGAGCCTCGGATGCTTCGCCACCAGCTGCACAGAAACATTACCCACCACATATCCTGCGTCGCCCAGCAGTGCCACCGTGTGCGCAATGAAAACCTCGCCGTGCACACCCGCGAAGCGGGGATCATCCGTTCCGAAGTGCCCACCAATGTCACCGAGGCCGGCGGCGGAGAGCAGCGCGTCGCAGAGGGCATGGGAGAGAGCATCACCGTCGGAATGCCCGGCAAGACCGACCTCCTTGGGCCAATACAGCCCACCCAGCCAGAGCGGCTGCGTGGCATCGTAGGCGTGAACGTCAATGCCTACGCCGGTGCGGGTGGAGCTCGAACCCACGCACAGCCGCTCGGCGCGCTGAAGATCCCAGGGCGTGGTGATCTTGAACGCGCGGGCCTCGCCCGAAACAACCTCGACCTCATGCCCGGCAGCGCAGAAGACGGCAGCATCATCGGTGTATTCCACGGTGGCAGCAGCGTAGGCTTCCTCAAGCTCAGCCCGAGGAAAGCCCTGGGGGGTTTGCACCTGCACCAGGTCGCTGCGGTCAACCGTCTCCAAGACGGTTGATTCACTCACTCTTTTGATCGTGTCGCTCACGGGCAGGCCCGGGATCACCCCGCGACCGCCGCGCACCACAGCATGGGTCACCCGATCAAACAGGGCACCGGGAGTCAGAGCCCGAGCGGCGTCGTGAACCAGCACGGTACGGATGCCCGGCTCCAGTGCCGCAAGCCCTGCCGCAACCGAACCCTGCCGATGCTCGGCTCCTGCGACAACCGAAACTGCTGCACCCGCCACGCCTGCTGCGCGGGCAGCGATATCCTGCGCAGCTGTGAGGTGAGATGCCGGTGCGACGACGATAACCTGGGCGGCCTCGGCAGACTGAAACACCCCGCCCAGCGCACGCTCCAGGATGGTAACCCCGGCCACCTCGACAAAGGCCTTGGGTCGATCAGCGCCCAACCGGGTGCCACTGCCAGCAGCGACAACCAGGATGGCGACGGTAGGGGTTGTGCTCATGAGCTCACGTGAAACTATGAAGCCCAAGTGAACTATGAAGCCAAGACACCGTCAAGAACGTCGGAGGCTTTGTCTTCATCGGTTTTTTCGGCAAGAGCCAGTTCAGAGATGAGAATCTGGCGGGCCTTGGCGAGCATGCGCTTTTCACCAGCGGAAAGACCCCGATCCTGATCACGACGCCAGAGGTCGCGAACAACCTCAGAGACCTTGATGACATCGCCCGAGGCGAGCTTCTCAAGGTTGGCTTTGTAGCGACGAGACCAGTTCGTGGGCTCCTCAGTGAAAGGAGCGCGAAGAACCTCAAAAACCCTGTCAAGACCCTCTCGGCCAATAACATCACGAACGCCCACGAGATCAACGTTGTCAGCAGGAACCTCAATAGTGAGATCGCCCTGCGTAACATTGAGCTTCAAGTAGAGCTTTTCTTCTCCCTTGATGACTCTCTTCTTTACCTCTGTGATGGTTGCCGCGCCGTGATGGGGATAAACAACAGTCTCGCCGACCTCAAACAACATGAATGGGGGTCCTTTCGAAGACTTCCAGTTTATCACAGGCAGTGTTTGTCGTGGGCGGAAACCGTGTTCCCGGGCGGCGGTGCGGCGGGACGGCGCAGTCGGTAGGCTGGGGCAGTGATACATCGCACAACTGTGACCCGCGCCGCGGCATCCCTTACCCTCATTGCCGCCCTCGTCGTGGCAACGACCGGCTGCACCTTCATTTCTCGGCAAGCCACCCTCATCAAGTATGATCCCAGCAATGGTGTTGGTGCCGATATCGGTGCCGTTCAGGTACGCAACGCTATCGCCCTGATCGGGGATGATGAGGGCACGGCCAGCCTGCTGGTGACGCTGATAAACTCCGGGAAAAGCAATGCTTCTGTGGCACTGCAGTACACGAGCGAAGGCAAGAAGCAGACCGAAACTATCCCCGTTGCGGCGGGAGAATCGGTGTCGTTCGGGAACAGTCCCGATGAGGAGCAGATCATTGTGCTGAGCTCGGAGGTAGAAGCTGGTGCGCTGCTGCCGGTGTATGTGCAGTACGGCGACTATGAGGGAACGCAGCTCATGGTCCCGGTGCTGGAAGCGGAAGGGGCATACGACGGCCTTCAGCCAGAGCCCATCGAGACTCCGGAGCCCACCGTGAGCCCAGCGAACCCGGTGAGCCCAACACCGTCAACACCGTAGGTCATAGCTGCGCAACACGGGGTTCTCTGACCGCACCTGCTTGCTCGGCACTAGGACTGCACTATCAGCCCATCCGACAGATCCTGATGGACTGCGCAATCGGTCAACCGTCATAGACGTCGCGGCGATGGCCGAGCGCGACCACCGCGACAACGAGAACATCATCGTCGATGGTATAGATGATGCGATAACTCCCGACACGAACTCGAAAACCAAAGCGCCCCCGAAGAGCCCTGGCGCCTGGTGGCCGCGGGTCTTCTCCCAGAAGCGCGATCGCCCCACGAATGCGGTCGCGGTCTTGGGGATCAATGCGCTTCAATGATCGAACTGCGGCAGGCCGCAGCTCGATCATGTACGTCACGTCCAGCCCAGGTCGGCCTTCACCTGAGCCCAGGGGATATTCGGCCCGCCCTCTGCCATCGCCTCGTCGAATGCGGTGGCATCTTCAACATCTTCGAGCGCCTCAAGCATCCGCTCGTACTGCTCAGGGCTCACTATGACAGCGGCACGCTGACCGCGGCGCTCAATGAACACGGCCTCGCTTTTCGCACGAGCAATAACGTCGGAAAGGTGATTGCGAGCGTCGGCAACACTAACGATGGACATAAGCGAATTGTACATTTCAGCTCGCTTAATGTACATGAGAAAATTCGTGCTCTGGCCGCAGTGCCACCGACATCTAGCTCTCGAAACGGTAGCCGAGGCCGCGTACCGTCATCAGCATCCGTGGTTCTGAGGGTGTCTTCTCGATCTTTGACCTGATGCGCTTGATGTGCACATCGAGCGTTTTTGTGTCGCCAAAGTAGTCAGTACCCCACACCCGGTCAATCAGCTGACCTCGCGTGAGGACCCTGCCCGAGTTGCGCAACAGCAGTTCGAGCAGCTCGAACTCTTTGAGGGGCATGGCGACGGCTACCCCCTCTACCGCGACGGTGTGGCGTTCCACATCCATGCGCACACTGCCAGACTCCAGAATCGCCCCAGTATCGCCACCCGTTTCCACTCGACGTCGCAGCACCGCCCGGATGCGCGCCAGCAGCTCGCGGGTCGAATACGGTTTCGTGACATAGTCGTCGGCACCCAGCTCAAGCCCGACCACAATATCGACCTCGCTGTCTTTGGCGGTCACCATGATGATCGGAACGCTGGAGCGCGAGCGCAGCTCACGGCACACCTCCGTTCCGGCGAGCCCCGGCAGCATGAGATCGAGCAGCACCAGATCGGCACCGGCCCGGTCAAATTCGGCCACCGCGGCCAGACCGTCCTCGGCGATCTGCGTCTCATAGCCTTCGCGTTCCAGCAGAAAAGCGAGCGGCTCGCTCAGTGAAGATTCGTCTTCGACGATCAGAATTTTGGTCATATCTCTACTCCCTTGTCTCTACTCCCGCGGGGGTGGCCGCTGCGGGAGCGGCCTCCGGCAACCGGATGGTGAATGTTGACCCCTTACCGGGCTGCGACCACAGCCGCACATCACCGCTGTGGTTTTGTGCCACATGTTTGACAATGCTGAGGCCAAGACCCGAACCACCGGTATTGCGACTGCGAGCCGGATCGCTACGGAAGAATCGCTCGAACACCCGATCAAGCTCCTCGGCAGGAATACCCACGCCCTGATCGGTGACCGCGATCTCTACCACCCCATCACGCGTGTTCACTCCCACACCCACCCGGGATCGACTCGGCGAATATTGGATCGCGTTCGCAATGAGGTTATGCAGCGCGGTCACCAGCAGGGACTCATCGCCGTAGACCGTGGCTCCCGAGTCCGAGCCTGCGATGAGGTGCACCTCATGGGATTCGGCGGCCACCCGGTTCTGGTCGATGGCGATGGCGACCACGTGATCGATGCTGACTCGCTCGGCGGCGGTGAGGGCATCCGTCGCCTGCAATCGCGATAACTCGATGACCTCCTGGGTGATGCGGGCTAATCGCTGGGATTCTGTGGTGAGACGCTTGGCGAAGCGTTTGACCTGCTCGGGCTCATCGGCGGCGCTACCGAGCGCCTCAGCCAGCAACCCCACCGCGCCAATCGGAGTTTTTAGCTCGTGGCTGATGTTGGCGATGAAATCACGCCGCATCTCGTCGAGACGGTATGACTCGGTTCGATCCTCCGCCAGTAAAAGAATATAGCGGGCACCTAGCCGAGCCACCCGCACGAACAGGTGCAGCGTCGCGTCGCCAAAGGGCCCACGACTGAGGTGAATCTCCTGGGTGATCGGCTCGCCGTCGCGGCGCACCCGGTCGACAATATCGGACAGTTCTGGATGCACGAGCTGGCCGCTGGCCACCAGGCCAAAGCTGAACGCACCGGGCGAGGCCTTCAGCACGTTATTGGAGGGATCGATCACCGCGGCAGCCGATTCGAGGGCCTGGATGACCTGATCGACGCCATCCGGTACAGCGGAGCTGACCACAGCCACCGCGCGCTGACCATGCCGAATCGCGATCAGCACAATAGCGAACACACCGGACCCCAGAAACACACCGAATGCGAGTGCGACGGGCACCAGCCATGGGGAGTCCATAACGACTAGATTAGTTATATCCCGCCGGTCTGGAGTAGCAGCACCTTCGTGAGCGCTTCACTTCGGGTGATGTTCAGGCCTGCAATACCCATTGTTAACCTGGCGGAGCGAGTCTTGGCTTGAGCCGTGCGGGTCAGACCTGCCATGAAGGGACCGTAACAGGTGCGCGAAGTATTTCAGCAGGAACTCCGAGAGGTGCAGGATCGTCTCGTCGAGATGTCGAGCCTCGTTGCCGCGTCAATCGAGAACGCGACCCGCGCCTTCACCGAGTCTGATGTCTCCCTTGCTGAGGCGGTGATCGCCGATGACGAGCAGATCGATGAGGCTGCGCTGGCTCTCGACGAGCTGGCCATCAACATCCTGGCGCGGCAGCAGCCCGTTGCCCGCGACCTGCGGATCGTGGTCAGCGCCCTGCGGATCAGCGCTTCCCTGGAACGGATGGGCGATATGGCCGAGCACATCGCCCAGCTGGCCCGCTACCGCTTCCCCGATAAGGTGGTGCCGAAATCGCTGCGCTCTACCTTTGCCGAGCTCGGCTCCCTCGATGTGGCCATCGCCCGCAAACTGGTCGAGCTGCTCACCACCGAGGATCTACGTCTCGCCGAAGAGATCCGCAACGACGACGACAAGATTGACGCCCTGCATCTCAGCGTGTTCGACAAAGTGCTCGGCGAAACCTGGAAGGGTGCCGCCGTCGACACTGTGGATGCCACCCTCGCTTCGCGCTATCACGAACGTTTTGCCGACCACGCGGTGTCGATCTCGAAGAAGGTGCAATACTTGGCGACCGGCGACTGGGTGGCACCGGAGGCGTAGGGAGTTTCCCTTACCCCGCAAGCCATCGTTTCATTGCAGTGGGGTCGGTCGGGGCACCGGCGAGATGTCGACCTTGAGCAGCAAGAAGCTGCAACAGTGCCATGAGTGTGTCTTCCGACAGCAACTTCGTCCGTACCGAGATCCGAAGAAGATCGAGGGTAGTTGCCGTTTGGACACCGGCCCCATGGGCAAGTTGCCGGGCGCGAAGATCATCAGTTATGAATAATGCTTTGGGCCCGCGCGAGGTCACTACCGCAATCGTTTCTGCTTCTCCGAGGTGACGAGTGTCAGGATCCCCTGCAACGGCCAGTCGACTACGGTACAGCTGTGTATCGGTGCGCTCGGCAGGCAACGGTATCCAAGGGTCTCCTAAGACGTTATCGAATTCGGTCATCCCTTCGAGCCCCGGTTCTTGGGAACTTCGACGACACTCTGCGGCGATTGTCACTGTCCAACGGCCACGCCCTGCCAGAAGGCTAGTCAAGAGGTCCTGCCGCCCCATCATCGTGAACGTGACGAGTGCGGTCGTATCGGGAAAGAAGAAGTCAATCACTGAGACGGTCCGCTATGCCCAACTGTTGCGCAAGCCAGCCGAGTTCCACGGGCTCGACCGGCGACGCGAGCTCTTCAGCAAGCATGTCTCGACCACCATTGAGCATCCAGGCAAGAGTGTCGACCAAGAGTGTTCCCTCTGCCACCCGATCCCTGTGAGTCGCAATCAGGTGTGCAGGGAACCGCCGAGCGGATGCGGCCTGCATGCGTTCTGCGATTTTGTCACGAGAACCTTCACCATGAGGAAGTGCCCTCCTGAGGAGAGTCTGAGTTTTCAGGGCGAGTGCTGCTTTCAGGGAGGGCGTGAGAGAAATGTTCACGGCGGACAGTCGCAGACTTAGGGCTTGGGTCGAAACACCCGTGCGCCAGAGGAAATCCGCGAGCTCTTCCTCGGTAGCAGTGCTCCACGAGAAGCTTTCCAAGAGTTGCTGAGGAAGGAGCAGCTCAGCCGCAAAACGATTGGCGCGTTTCTCAGCTACCGAATTATCACAGGCGCTGTCTCCTCGAGCCGACAGTTCGCCCGCAAAAACGTGGGCAAGCTCGTGGGCAATCGACCAATTCTCGTAGAACCAGTTTCCGGTCTCTGACACGATGATGACGCGTCGCCCCAAAACTTCGAGGGCAAACCCTCCGCTAACACCGGGAATGCGGACTACATCAATCCCCAATATGGTCTCAACCAAGTCGGCCAAGTTTCGCACGAAGTCAGCGCCGCCAGCTTTTTCCAGCGCGCTCCGCGCAGTCAACGCCGTCATGGTTTTGTGCGGAACCTTCGGCACATCGGCGTCACCGTAGGCCTGCACATAGGCGAGGGCGATATCGGCGAGCGGCTTCTGGTCTGTATCCCAGTCCATAGGTTCGTGCATCTTGATATCGTGATTGAAAGTGTGCCGCCCCGCATACCGCACGATGAAGGGATCTTCTTCGCCCGTCACGAACCAGTGCGCTGAAGTGTTGAGCAACCGGCCAAGCTCCACGAGTTCTACTGCGGTAAAGGCTCGCTTTCCATTGAGCGAACGGGAAAAAGCATCTGGAGGAATGGATAACTGGTGGGCAGCTTCGGCCTGAGTCATCTCTGACGCGACTTCTTTCATTCGAGCCCGAACACGAGCGCCAATGTGCTCTTCCATATGGCTATCGTACCAAGATAATTGGGATTTTCCCAATATTGCTGGAGTGCTCATACGCACAGTGTTTCCCCTCGCGCATCACCCTGCGATGAAGATCCCACATCAGTGGAATGATCGACCGGGCACAGCGCTGTTGAGGAGCAGCTGCCGTACCGAGGATGTCGTCGATGACGATACCGCGCACCGCAAGGGTTGGGACTCCCGCGACGGAGTTGCACGAATACATGGTGGGCAGTGGTCGGGCAGGCGGGGGCGTTCACCACAAATCGAGAAAGTCACGCAGGTAGACACGCAGGCGATCTAGGCAGTCTTGGTCAATGCTTCCGGCGGTACCGACGATCCGTTGACGGGAGACACTGCGAACCTGCTCTGTCATCGCGTAGCTGGGAAGTTCGAGGGTGGTCGGGCCGCTAAGAAGCACGTGATTGGGCCAAGCCCGATTTTTCGACGTGACCGGCACAGCAAGCATGAGTGTATCGACGGCCTCAAGGTATTGATTCGAGGAGACAACGACGATAGGTCGCCGACCACTCTGCTCACGGCCTGCTCCCGCGCCGAGCTCAGCCCACAGAATATCTCCACTAAGAATCACTATTCGGGTAGCCGCACATCGAGCGAAGCGAACTCTTCATGCTCAGACAGGTAGTCGGCCATTTGTTCGGGAGTCTGCGTAGCACGAAACTCCCTGATGGCGCGGAACCGCTCCGCTGTCTCCCGCTCAAGCAGCAACTTCTCGATCACTTCCGCCGCCGTGCAACTCTCTTTTCGCGCCTCAGCGTTGAGTCGATCCCGTAAATCAGAAGACACTTTGATCGTCGTACTCGTCATAGTCGCAGTATACCGTCAGTATACCCAACAGGGCTTGGTAGAGCATAATGTAGTGTTTTCCCTCGCACATCACCCGGCGATGAAGATCGAATATCGGTGGAATGATCGACCGCGCATAGCACTGTTGAGGAGCAGAGAGCCGGGCCCGACGCAGCCTCCCGCAGCAATTCGAATTTCGCTTTACACTAATGAAAGGCCAGCGAAAAGACATCCAGGGGATGTCTTCTTCCGGGATAGCTGGCCGCCTTTTTATTTATAGCCAATCGAGAGTTCGACTGGCTTTCCACGGGAAATAGACGGTCTTGGTGCTTCCTCGGAGATATTCCTCCCACCACATCCCCCGCCTACCGTCGATTCTTCTCTCGCCAGTGTCTGCCGGGCGTTCGTCGTCAGTGTTGAAACCACAACATAAGGGGTGTCGCCCGGCTCGGATATCTTCTCCGCAACATGTTTGAAGTGCGGGTGCTACGCCATTTTATAAAGACGCATCTCGCCAGCAGCCCTCACATTTTCGTAGGCATTGGCCTTGAGTAATAACGTGGCGTCGATCCGCGGGGCTTGTGTCCCCACCTCCGCGAACATCTCAGCCCGAGTGTGCGAAGAATCGTTCACCGCATGAAACCCTTTGGGCAGGCGGACATCATGCGATTCCATCCGGGCACGGAGACGAAGACCAGCCCACAGCGCATTACCGTGATCATCAGGAAACACTGCGGTGCCGAAACCGAAATAGGTTGAGCCTCCCACCTTGTCGGCACCGTCAAAGTCTAAATTCCCGGTCTCGTCGGCATAAAGATAAACATCAGCCATTGATCAGATCAGAGGATAGTGACGATCTCTTGTGAATACTCAGGTGTTGACATGTGGGCAGCGGTGTTCACACTAGATCGTCGTGGACACCACTTTTTAAGACCATCTTCCGCTACCAACGCCACTCGAAACCAACACGCGCCCACCCCACCGCGCCACACGATGTCCCTGGTTCTGAATAGAGTTGTGTCAGCGCCGTGCCGGGCGGCGCGATGCCGGGAAAGCACCTATGTCACAGCAGCAGAACAACGCCGCCTTCATCTGGTCGGTCGCTGACCTGCTGCGCGGGCAGTACAAACCGCATCAGTATGGCTCGGTGGTGCTGCCGTTCACGATCCTGCGTCGGCTCGACTGCGTGCTCGAACCCACCAAGCAGGCAGTGCTCGCCGAGGCGAAGCAGCGGGGGGATGCGGCATCCGCCGCCGTCTTTCTCACCAAGGCCGCCGGGCAGAGCTTCTACAACACCTCCGGTTTCACCCTCACATCGCTGATGGGCGACCCGGCAAACATCAGGGCGAATCTGGTCGATTATGTGCACGGGTTCAGCGAGAACGTGCGCGACATTTTCGACAAATTCGAGTTCGAGAAGCAGATCGAGAAGCTCGACTCCGAGAATCTGCTCTACCTGGTGACCCAACGGTTCACCACAATCGACCTGCACCCGAGCGCGGTGTCGAACATCGAGATGGGCCTCATGTTTGAGGAGCTGATCCGCAAGTTCGCCGAGACCTCGAACGAGACAGCGGGTGAGCATTTCACCCCGCGCGAGGTGATCCGCCTGATGGTGAGCCTGCTGTTCAACTCTGACAGCGAAGCCCTCACCAAACCCGGGGTCGTGCGATCAATCTACGACCCCACGGCGGGCACCGGTGGCATGCTTTCGGTCGCCGATGAACACCTGCTGGGCCTAAATCCGGATGCCAGGCTCGTCATGTATGGGCAAGAGCTGAACGGTGAGTCTTACGCCATCTGCAAGTCAGACCTGGTGATCAAGGGTCAAGATATTAGGAACATCGTGCTCGGCGATACCCTCACCGATGACGGCCTCGCCGGGCAGACCTTCGACTACTGCCTGTCGAACCCACCCTTCGGTGTCGACTGGAAGAAGCAGCAGGCGGTGGTATTGAGGGAGAGCGAGCAGGAGGGCTTCAACGGGCGCTTCGGCCCCGGGCTCCCCCGCGTCTCGGATGGCTCGCTGCTGTTTCTGTTGCACCTGGTGAAGAAGCTGCGCCCGAAAGCGCAGGGCGGTGGCCGGGCGGGCATCGTGCTCAACGGCTCGCCGCTGTTCACCGGCGGTGCGGGTTCGGGCGAGTCTGAGATCCGCCGCTACCTGCTCGAAAATGACCTACTCGAAGCGATTGTCGCGCTGCCCACCGATATGTTCTACAACACCGGCATCGCCACCTACCTCTGGATCATCGATATCGATAAAGACCCCAGCCGCAGGGGCAGCGTGCAGCTCATCGACGGCACGGGCTTCTCGCAGAAGATGCGCAAATCGCTCGGCTCAAAGCGCAAAGAGCTCGGCAGCACAGACATCGAGACGATTGTCAGACTCTACGGCAGCATCGATCAGTCGGATGTCTCGAAGGTCTTCACCAACGAGAGCTTCGGCTATCACACCATCACGGTCGAGCGCCCGCTGCGCCTGAACTGGGCGCTCAGCCCTGAGCGGTGGGCCACCGCGATCACGGCCAAGCCGCTGGCTGCGGTGTCCGAGGCACTGGCACCGGTGATGGAGCGGATCGAGTCGCCGCACACCGCGACGACCACCGATGCGGTCGGCTTTGCACAATCCGTGAAGAAGTTGCTGGTGGATGCCGCAATCACCCTCACTCCCGCCCAGCTCAAGTGCCTCATCCAGGGTCTCGCCGAACGCGACGCCTCCGCCCCGATTATCTGCGACAGCAAGGGCAAGACCCTGCCCGATACGGAGGCCCGCGACACCGAGAACGTGCCGCTCGGTGACGACATTCACGAGTACTTCGCTCGCGAGGTGCTCCCCCATGTTCCGGATGCCTGGATCGACGAGTCCAAAACCAAGATCGGCTACGAGATCCCGTTCACGCGGCACTTCTACCAATACGTGCCGCCGCGCCCACTCGAGGAGATCGACGCCGACCTGAACAAACTGATCGCGGAGATCTCGGAGCTGCTGCGCGAGGTGGAGGCGTGACGACTCTTCTGAAACTTAAGTACGCGGCGAGGCCGATAGAACTTCGAATGGAGGCACGGGAATTACCTCTCATGTCGGTTTCCATGAGACTTGGAGTAGTTCGCCGGAGCGAGATCACGAGCGATCTCCCGCGCGCCGATGATCTTTCGAACTACCGTGTTTGTGAGCGAGGCGACCTCGTTATCAATCGGATGTCGGCGTATCAGGGAGCCCTTGGTCGCGCCAAAGAATCCGGGGTTGTGAGCCCTGACTATCTCGTGCTTCGCTTCATGCAAGACGTTGAGCCTCGATACGGTGAATATCTCTTTCTGTCTCAATTCATGATCAGCGAGATGACCTCTCTTCTGCGTGGAGTTGGAAGTGTTGGTCTGGGGACAGTCCGGACGCCACGAGTGAACTGGTCTGACCTCGGCGGGCTGCTGATTGAGTGGCCTGAGCACAAAATCCAGCGGCAGATCGCCGACTACTTGGACGCGCAGACGGCGAAGATCGACGCGCTGATCGGGAAGCAGGAGCGGCTGATCGAGACGCTCGCGGAGCGGCGACAGGCCGTCATCAGCCACGCCGTCACCAAGGGCCTCGACCCCACCGCCCCAATGAAAGACTCCGGCGTCGAGTGGATCGGGCAGCTACCGAGTCATTGGACCCTCCCGCGGGTTGGTCACAGTTTCGGTATTACTTTGGGAAAGATGGTCAATGAAGGCAAAGTCGGCGAACCAAGCGCAGTCGAAACGCCTTATCTAAGGGCCGGAAACGTGCAGTCGTATGGGATCGACACATCCGTGGTCAAAACTATGCCGATGACCGCGGACGACATTGCCCACCTCTCGCTTGTCGTCGGAGACCTAGTCGTGGTCGAGGGTGGGCAGGGCGGATATGGCCGTTCAGCGTTGGTCTTGGAGGACTTGACTGGCTGGGGGTTTCAGAACCACGTAATGCGAGTCAGACCTGCCAACAACGATCTGAATGGGTTCCTCGATTACGTCATCAAGACTCTTCGCGCGAATGGGCATATTGCAAGCTTGAGCAGCCATGCGTCGCTACCGAGCTTCTCTTCGGAGAAACTCGGCGCTATTCGTTACGGTCGGCCGCCACTCGCCGAGCAGCGCGAGATCGCCGCCCACCTCGACCACGAGACATCCCAAATCGACGCGCTGTCGTCGAAAGCACGAGAGATGATCGTCGTGCTGAAGGAGCGGCGGCAGGCGCTGATTAGCGCGGCGGTGACCGGCACAATCGACGTAAGGGGACTGGTCTGATGAGCATGCACAAAGAGATCGCCTTCGAAGACGAACTGTGTGACTACCTCGAACAGCACGGCTGGCTGTACTCCCGCGATGACACCGGCTACGACCGTGAACTGGCGATGTTCCCCGCCGACGTGCTGGGCTGGCTTGAGCAGACGCAACCGGAGGCGCTTGCCCAGAAGGTGAAGGCATCCGACCCACCGGCGCTGCAAGAAAAGAGTCGGCAGCGCATTCTGGCGCGGCTCGCGCAGGTGCTCGACAAGCCCTTCGCCCGGGGCGGCGGCACGCTCACCGTGCTGCGTCGGGGCTTCAAAGACGTCTCCACCCAGTTTGACCTGTGCCAGTTCAAACCCGCCCAGCAGCTCAATGCCGCCACCCTCCAGCGCTACAACTCGGTGCGGCTGCGGGTCATGCGGCAGGTGCGCTACTCGCTGTCGAACGGGAACAGCATTGATCTCGTGTTGTTCGTCAACGGCCTGCCGGTGGCAACCATGGAGCTTAAGACC
>JBOFDJ010000006.1:0-26429 GCA_051646885.1 Rhodoglobus sp. | reverse complement strand
TCTAGGGGCGGCGTTGGCGAAGTGCATCCATGCCCTGCTGAGCACCACGACGCACCTCGGTCTCAGGATCGTTCAGCAACGGTCGCATGACCTCCAGATCGGTACCGATAGCACCCAGTGCTCGCGCAGCAGCAGCACGGACCCGAGGTACCTCGTCACGCAACAACACTGTGACCTCGGCCTCAAGCGGCAATTCACGCACAGCGGCAACCCTGGTCGCCATCTCTCTCACCCGCCACGCCTGGTTCTGGAGCGCGGCCTTGATGCCGACCGCCGCGCTGTCATTCCAGACGTACAGCAAGGCACGAGTGCCCCACAACTCGGGCCAGTAGAGCACGGGAGCGCCGTCGAGAACGCCTCGGGCATGCTCACCGCCCACGACTATAAGAAAATCTTCCCCCTCATTATTTCCGGCAAGAAGCGAAAGCGAACGCAGAACAACCGCGTCCTGCCCCAGTTCGGCGACGGCTGCGGCAAGCCTGGCCTCAATCGAGAGATCTGTGAGTTTTTCGTGCGCCATCATCCAAGCCTATGGCGCTGAAACCTCATCGACCGTATGAAGTGGATCATGATCAGCCGCCACCCGCCACCACCAGGACAATGAGCACAATGTTCAAGACAATAATTGCTCCAGCCGAGAGCCACCCCACCCAACGCAACCACGGTCGATTCGCAAAATCCCCCATTACCGTTGTCGAACTCGCCAAAAAAACCAGCGGGATTAATGCGAACGGGATGCCGAAACTCAACACCACCTGACTGATGACCAGGGCGCGACTGGGTTCGAACCCCACAGCCAGAAGCACCAGCGCCGGGATCAGGGTGACGCCTCTGCGCAGCACAAGAGGCACCCTCACCGTCAACAGGCCGCCCATAATCGTCGAACCCGCATAGGTTCCCACACTGGTTGAGGCGAGGCCGCTGGCGAGGAGCCCCAGGGCAAAAATGACACCGATTGTGGGCCCAAGAGTCGCCACAACGGCCGCATGAGCACCCTCAATGGTGTCGGTACCGTCAATACCTCGAAGTGCGGAGGCGGCCAACAACAGCATGGAAATGTTGACGGCACCCGCAATGCACAGCGCAGCAGCAACATCCCATCGAGTAGCTTTCAGCAGGCTGCGGATGCGCACGGGATCCTGGGTCACCCCATACCGATCACGCGCGAGAGCCGAATGCAGGTAAATGACGTGGGGCATCACTGTGGCACCCAACATCGATGTGGCCAGCAGAACGGAATCGGTGCCAGCAAAGCGCGGGCTGAGGCCGGCGAGAGCGGCGGCGGGGTTCATCCCGCTAAAAAACAACCCCGAAACAAAACCCACAACAATCACAGCCAACAGGGCAATAATGACAATCTCAAACGAGCGCTGGCTTCGGTGAGACTGCACCAGCAGCAGCCCCATAGAGGCGACCCCCACGATCAACCCGCCCAGCAATAATGGCACTCCGAAGAGTAGATACAGCGCAATAGCTCCCCCCAGCACTTCGGCTATGTCGGTGGCCAGAGCCACCAACTCGGCTTGCACCCAGTACAGGCGGCGGGGGCCGGTGGCTAACCTCTTGCCGAGCATTTCCGGCAAGCTCTGACCGGTGACAATTCCCAGCTTCGCAGACTGGTACTGCACCAGCACCGCGATCAGGTTGGCCACCACAAGAACCCAGAGCAGGAGATAGCCGTACTGGGAACCCGCAGTGAGATTGGCTGCAACATTGCCGGGATCGACATAGGCGATAGCCGCCACAAAAGCCGGGCCGAGGGCGAGCATGGTTGCCCGAACCTTCCCGCGGCGACGATCAGCGCTGAGCTCCACGCCGTTACCGGCTCATAAGCTGCTCACGCACCAGGGGCATCACAGCCCGGAAGGCACGAGCTCGGTGGCTGATCGCGTTCTTCTCGAACGGTTGCAGTTCGGCAGCACTGCGTTGCATTCCTGTTGGCCGAAAAATTGGGTCGTAACCGAAGCCATGAGAGCCGCGTGCTGTGTGCAGGATGTCCCCGCGCCAGATTCCGAGTTCGACCCACTCACCGGGCTGCGGCCCACCCGGTTCAGATGATCCCTGCGGGGGGACCACCAGCGCAGCAGCACAGCTGAAGTGTGCTGCGCGATCAGCACTATCACCCAGTCTTGACAGCAGCAGTGCGAGATTATCGGCGTCAGTTCCGCTGACAGAAAAACGTGCGGAGCGGACTCCTGGCGCACCACCCAGCGCATCCACAAAGATTCCAGAATCGTCGGCGATGGCAGGGAGCCCGGTGTGTTGGGATGCAGCCCGCGCCTTAATCAGCGCGTTCTCTTGGCAGCTATCGCCATCCTCTACCGGTGCCGGACCGTCGTAGCCCAGCAGCTCGATGCCTTCAAGCTCATCGCCCAGAATGAGTTGCAGTTCGTCACGCTTATGGGAATTGTGCGTAGCTAAGACGAGCTTCATGGGGAAAGAGTGGCTTCTTGTAAAGCCGTCAGCTCAACCGCACCTCCGAGGGCGAGATCGAGCAGGGCATCGAGCTCCCGGCGATCAAATGGTGCCCCCTCGGCGGTTCCCTGCACCTCGACAAAAAGGCCGCGACCAGTCACCACCACGTTCATATCGGTCTCCGCGCGAACATCCTCCACATAGGCCAAATCGAGCAGTGGCTCGCCATCAACGATCCCGACACTCACCGCGGCTACCGAATCGATGATGGCGCGAGCATTCTTAGCTATGAACCCCTTCGCGCGACCCCATTCGATCGCGTCAGCAAGGGCGACATATGCTCCCGTGATTGCTGCGGTACGGGTACCACCATCAGCCTGCAGCACATCGCAATCGATCATGATGGTGTTCTCACCGAGCGCTTTCGTATCGATCACGGCTCGCAGTGACCGACCGATCAATCGTGATATTTCATGGGTGCGACCGCCGATTTTGCCTTTCACCGATTCACGATCCATCCGCTCGTTGGTGCTGCGGGGCACCATCGAATACTCAGCTGTCACCCAGCCTTTACCTTTGCTCTTCAGCCACCGCGGCACACCATTGGTGAAGGATGCGGTGCACAGCACCTTGGTTCGCCCAAACGAAATCAGCGCGCTGCCCTCAGCCTGCTCACTCCATCCACGTTCGATGGTTACCGGTCGCAGCTGGCTCGGCTCGCGGCCATCATTTCTGGTCATAGATATTCCGTTCTCGGTAGGTGAATAGCCCCCGTGTCGAAGGTGTCAACACGCACCACCTCTGGACCAAGAAAGCGTGAGGCTAAAGCCATGAAATCTGCTTTATCTGGGCCGGTGGCTTCAAAGGCGTAGCGCGGTGCTCCCGGTGCACCGCGCTGGAGGTCATGAGCGACAAGCGTTCGGTAGACATCGTATGCGGTCTCTTCGGCGCTGGAAACCAGAGTCACGGTCTCGCCCATCACATACTGGATGGCCGCCGACATGAGCGGATAGTGGGTGCAGCCCAAGATGAGGGTATCGACCTGCGCAGACTTGAGCGGCTCAAGATACTCCTCGGCTACGGTAAAGAGTTCTGCACCGCTGGTGATGCCCGCCTCAACAAATTCAACGAAACGCGGGCAGGCCTGAGTGAAGAGTGTGAGCTCGGATGCCGCAGCAAAAGCGTCATCGTAGGCCTGGGATTTGATCGTTCCGACGGTCCCAATCACGCCGACCCTGCGGTTGCGGGTATGACGCACCGCCGCTCGGACCGCAGGCTGGATCACCTCCAGGACGGGAATCCCGTACCCGTCGGTGAAGCGCTCACGGGCATCCCGCAGCATCGCTGCCGATGCGGTGTTGCAGGCAATGACGAGCAGTTTCACGCCCTCCGCCACCAGGGTGTCCATCACCTCAAGCGCATAACCGCGCACCTCGGCGATGGGTTTGGGGCCATAGGGCGAGTGTGCGGTATCGCCGACATAAATGATGGACTCGTGGGGCAGCTGATCGATGATGGCTCGCGCCACACTAAGCCCCCCAACCCCACTGTCGAGAACTCCAATCGGCGCATTATTCACGCAGATAAACCTACAGGCCCTCGCGCTGGGCTTCCTGACGTATGACCTCTTCACGATCCGAAAGCCGCCTCAGACCTGCCAGCGGCTGCGCCATGCGGTAGTTCTTGGTAAGCATCGGTTCGACGCGATCCAGGAAAGCCCAGTAGCCGGCGGTATAGGGGCAGGCATTGTCACCTAAGCGGACCTTGGGGTCGAACCGGCACCCGCCGCAATGGTCGCTCATCCGGTTGAGATAAGCCCCGCCCGAGGCATAGGGCTTAGTCGCCACGAGGCCACCATCGGCGTGCTGGGACATCCCGATCACATTCGCCGGCATCACCCACGGTGTGCCGTCGACGAACATATCGGTAAACCAGCGATCAAGCTGCCCCGGATCATAGCCGCGTTGTAGGGCCCAATTGCCGATGATCATGAGTCTCTGGATGTGATGCACCCAGCCATAACGGTCGACACCGGCGATGGCATGACTGAGACAGTTCGCCTCGATCCCGGCGGCATCGAGCTCATAAAACTCTCGCGGTAAATCTTTTCTCGCGTCGAGAAAGTTATTGCGGTAACGGTACGCCTCCCCCAGATGCCAATACAGATGCCAGACATAATCGCGCCAGCCGGCCACCTGACGCACAAAACCCTCGACACTTGCCAGCGGTGCCCGTCCCGAGGCGTACTCGGCCGCCACGGTGTCCACAGCGTGGCGCGGATCCAGCAC
Organism: Rhodoglobus sp.; assembly: GCA_051646885.1. Taxonomy (GTDB): domain Bacteria; phylum Actinomycetota; class Actinomycetes; order Actinomycetales; family Microbacteriaceae; genus Rhodoglobus. The sequence continues at coordinate 21,726 of JBOFDJ010000006.1, read as the reverse complement.
GCCCAGGTTGAGGGGAACGCTGAGCAAAGAATGTGCCATCGTCCAGTCATTGCTCAGCGTGGCATCCTCAAACGGGCCAAAGTTGCCGAGGCGATGCACTACGAAATCGTTGAGCACAGCCTCGGCCTCCGCGCCTGTCACCGCAAACCTGCGCGGCCCGTCTGATCCCACCAGATCGACCAGACCCTCGGCCTGCCAACGATCCAGATCCTCACGAACGCCATGGTCGATGTCATCCTCGACCGGCCACCACGGCTCGGCAAGACCCAGACTCGCAGCCCCCTTCGGTGGCGGCTGACGGTTATCATGATCGTAATTCCATTGACCACCGGCAGGTGTGGAACCCTCCATCAGAATGCCCGTGCGCATCCGCACATCACGGTAAAAATCCTCAAGCAACAACCGTCGGCTGCCTCGACTGGCTGCCCAGCGCGTGAACTCCTCCTCCGAGCTGACGAACCCTCGCGACGGCAGCACGCGAATCGGGTGCGACCGCACAAAGCGACGGGCTTTATAGGATGTCGGGTTAATAACCTCAAGATCGTCGCGACCCTGAACCACGGAGGCATAGCCGTCCACCTGATGGAATTCTGCACGCGAGCCCAGTTGCTTGGCACGATGACGCAGCGCCGAAAGGATGAGGTGGGCTTTGGCGCGATGCATCCTCCGGCGCGCAAAAACTGATCGAGCTTCGATCAACAGAATGGGCCCACCATCATCGAAAAGTTCACCGAGTTGACCAACAAAAGTCAGGCGAGTGCGCTGCATACTGTGACCTTAGGCGCTGAGGTTGCCCGCCGCGCTACTTCAACTTCTCGTAGATCTCTTTGCAGCTCGGGCATACCGGAAATTTCTGCGGATCACGACCGGGAACCCAGAGTTTCCCGCACAGAGCAAGCACCGGTTTTCCGCTGATCGCCGACTCCATAATTTTATTCTTCGGTGCGTAGTGCGAGAAACGTTCGTGGTCGCCCTCTTCTACCTGCTCGATCCTGAAGAGTTCCTCATGCTCGCGATCAAGAGTGTCGGTACCACCACCACTGTGATCGGTATCAGCCATTGTGCCTACATTCTTCATGAGGAGATTCTAGTTGCGCAGGGCAAAAGAGAGCAGTTCTGGGCCGCGTGCAGAGAGGATTCGAGCGCCCCACAAGACCCCGGCAACCAAGACAGTAGATCCGATCAGGATCCCCACAATAAGAGCGAGCCACCCCCCGACGTTGCCTGCATCGGCCGCGGGTAACGTCGCAAGCAACACAACCGGAAGGGTGATCACTATTGTTGCCAGTAGCGAAACACACTGAACAAGAGAAGCAGTTGACCCCACGGCTTGCGGTTGCGCAAAAGGGTTATCACCCGGGTGCACCGCAGGATAGGGAAATTTCACAGAAATTACGCTTGAGATCCCCAAGCCAACCAGGAGGATACACAGGCTAACCCCGATAACGCCGGGCAGCATAGATATGTTTCCCACGATGAGCGCTGTCATCAGAGCGCCGATGCCGATCAAGGGGACACCGAACAGCAGAGCGGGGGCGATCCGACCCCAACGATCATCTACACCCCTGGTGCTGGAAGAGACATGGATCCATAGAGCCGAACCGTCATGCGCCACATCGTTATGCACGGCCCAGCCTAGGAAAAGACACATCACCGGCAACGGAACCCAAGCGATGATGTCGGCGGGGACTCCAGCCACGGCCAAGATCGCAACCATCACAACAGGAACAACCGGAATCACCGCGGAGGAGACCCGGTAACGGGAATCCCGCCCCCAATAACTGAGGCTGCGGGCAGCAATCACCCCACCCGGTGTTGCCGGAAGCCGGTCGAACCAGCCGAGACTGTGCCGACGGCGACCTCTATCTTCCCGGTCAGACCTCACCAGCATCAGCCGTACCAGTCCCCGCCATGCGTACCACAGGCCGACAACAAAACCAGCGGAGATCAGGAGCTTCAACGCCGCCTGCCCACCGAAACCGAGAGCCACATCTCCGGGTGCACTCCACGCCGAACCTAAAGGGGTCCAGTCCGTGACTGCCGCGAGGCGCCGCATAATCGGTAAACCCTGGCTCTGCCAGTCTACGGTGGAAAGAAAAGCAAGAATAAGAGCGGCGATTACTAGTGCGAGCATAAAGAAGATACCCACAACGTCTCTGGCGCGATGGGAGGATAAAAAGATTGCGGCGAGCGCTGTCGTCACCCGCGAACCTAGCACGCAGGTGGGCACGATCAGGATGGCACTGATGATCGCTACACACATCGGAAGCGGCCCACGACTCCAGGTGGCAACCTGGGCAATCGACAAAATGGTCACCATGAGGGTCGGAAGGCTCATCGCCGAAGCCACAGCGATGCTGGTTGCCAGTGTGTTTGGGGGGATACCAAAGGCAGCGGAGCGCCGAGGGTCGATGGTGTCGTCGGCACCAAAAACAAGGGGAAGAAGAAAAAAGGCCAGCATCACCAAGGTTCCACAGGAAACGACCACAACGCGGGCGATATCGGGGGTGGATGATCGCAAAGCGACCAGAATTGAGACGGCCAAGACTGAGAGCCCCAAACCCCACAGCAAAACCAGGACCATTCCGGCGAGCTGAAGAGGGGTTCGTCGGAAGGTATTAATGACCAGAGAAAGCTTCAGTCGGAGAAATTGTTTAACCATGTCAACTCCTCCGCCGAGTCGGCACCCCCGACAAGCTGAGCAAAGCGATCATCGAGAGTGCGCCCCTGGCGGACGAAATCCATGGTGCCGTCCGCCAGGATCTCACCGTGTGCGATAACCGCGACATGGTCGCAAATGCGCTGGACCAGATCCATGCTGTGGCTTGAGAGAAGCACGGTGCCGCCAGCCGCCGCATACTTCTTCAGGATGTTGATCACTGAGGCAGCGGACACCGGATCGACCGATTCAAAAGGCTCATCAAGAACCAGCAGCCGTGGCGAATGGATCATGGCCATGGCAAGAGCGATCTTTTTGGTCATCCCCGCGGAATAGTCGCTGACGAGACGCCCGGCAACATCATCAAGACCAAAAGCACGAAGGAGACCAGTGGCGCGTTCCCGCGCCACAGCGTTATTGAGACCGCGAAGAACGCCGGCGTAGTAGAGCAACTGAGAGCCCGTGAGTCGATCAAACAGTCGAAGACGGTCAGGTAATACGCCCATGATTTTTTTAGCGCGGACCGGATCACTCCACATATCAATACCGCGAACCATGACTGTGCCGCTGTCAGGTCGCAAGAGACCAGTGATCATCGACAGGGTAGTAGTCTTACCCGCTCCATTGGGCCCGACGATTCCGTAGAACTCCCCCGCGGCGATACGAAGATCAATACCGGCGACAGCAATCGTGTCATCAAAGCGCTTAGTGAGGCCGGATATTGACAGCATGGTCGCAGCGCTCTCGGGTGCCGGTGAACGCCGAACATTGTGCTTTTCCGCGGCTCGACCCAGCGTTGGGCGATCAAAAGTGACGGTATCGACGCGTTGCGCCGGGACCACCCGCGCCGCCTTTGCCTCAGCGAGCGACTCACGAAGCTCAGTGATTCGAGCGTTCGAAGCCGAAACCACACGCCGCGCCCAGAGCGAAGCCGAAGCAAGCGCAGCCTGAGCAGAGTCGGCAGCACTGGGAGAGCGCAGTTCCGCAGCCTCAGCAGGCTGTGAGGGACTTGTGGACTCATGATGGTCCGGGACAGCAGGTTCGGCACCTTCTTCTGGTCGGGATTTCTTTTCAGCCGCAGGTGCTGGAACCACGGGTGGAGCGGTTGTGGTTTTTTGAGATGTGCTGGTCTTTCGGGGCCCTGGACTTTTCTGAGGCGCAGTGCTGGTAATCGTTGGCTTCGCCGTCGGAGTTTCGGAGTTCGCAGCTGTACGAGGTGTTGATGTCGTTGTTGGGGTTTTGGCTCTTGGAGCCTTAGTCTCCGCAGACTTGACCGCCGCCGACTTGGTTGATGAGACCTTGGTTGACGCTGCCATAGTTGATGCTGGCTTAGTTGAGGAGTTTTTAGTAGCGGAGGCCTTAGTAGTCCCCCTCGGAGCCTTCGGCGTTTTAGGGTTAGTTGCTCGCGAAGCAGATTGTGCGGTCGGAGCGCGCTTGGCGACATCGTGCGATGCGGAAACAGATTTCGGAACCGCTTTTGCCGAAGCGGCAGACTTTGCCGAAGCGGCAGACGACGAACCTGACGTGACTTTCGACGGTTTTCGGCCCGACGCAGGCTGACCTGAGGTCGATGGTGTGCCCTTATCGGGTTCTTGGGCAGTGTCCACAATATAAACCTATCAAGACCAGAGGAATTACCAAGGCTCATCACGAATACACAACAACCGATATGTTTTTCCCCTGTTCTTTACAGGCCATCGGTAAAGTAATGACAGCACAACGGCGTGTCTTCATATCAAGTCTTTGGTTCACACGTGGCTAAGCAACTTATCGTCAACGAATTCACGATTGACGCAGCATGTCGAGCCTCTTAAACCCGAATATCCCGTGTAACGAACTCAGAGCAGAGATAACCCTAGGAGCTCCGTATGACCACGCAGATTGTTATTTTGGCGGCCGGTATGGGCAGCAGGCTCGGCAGGTCTCTTCCCAAGCCGCTCACCGAACTTGCTGATGGTCGCACCATCATGCGTCAACAATTTGACAATATTCGCTACGCCTTCGGGGCAGATGCCCAGATCACCATCGTTGTCGGGTACAAACTTGAGTACATCATCGAGGCATTCCCTGAGGCATCCTTCGTTTATAACGAACAGTATGACCAAACCAATACTTCAAAAAGCTTGATGCGGGCGCTTCAGGCCTCCACCACGGGCGGTGTGTTGTGGATGAACGGTGACGTTGTCTTCGATCCGACCGCTCTCCAGCGTGCGGCAAAGCTCGTTGCTCGCGACCAGTCCTTTGTCTCCGTGAACACCGCTAAGGTTTCCGACGAAGAAGTCAAATACACAACCGACGCCGAGGGCTACATTCACGAGCTGTCAAAAACTGTGGAAGGTGGCCTCGGCGAGGCTGTGGGAATCAACTACATCTCGCGCGGTGATAAAGCTGTTCTGCTGCGCCACCTTAAACGGGTCGGCGACCAAGACTACTTCGAGCGGGCGGTCGAGCTCGCCATTGAGCATGATCGACTGCTCATTGAGCCTGTCGATATTTCGGACCTCTACGCGGTTGAGGTTGACTTTGCAGAAGACCTCGAGCGCGCAAACCTATTCGTCTAGTAACAAAGCCCCCGCACGAGCAGGAAAAAGAGGCCCGAGACCATACGATAGAGCCCGTGTCAACCGCAGAAGTTCCACGGCGATTGCGGTCGCCGTTCGCCCGTTACCGGCAGGCTCTGTGGTTGCTGACTGTTCGAGATCTCCGAGTTCGTTACTCCACATCAATTTTTGGCTATCTGTGGTCGCTTCTCGATCCACTCGTTATGGCAGCAATCTACTGGTTCGTTTTCACGCAAGTCTTCGAGCGCACAGTGGGCGAAGAACCATACATTGTCTTCTTGCTGTGCGCACTGCTCCCGTGGACTTGGTTTACCGGTGCAGTTTCTGACGCGACCCGCGCTTTCTTACGTGAAGCGAAGCTGATTCGGTCAACCAAAATCCCCCGCACAATTTGGGTCGTGCGGCTGGCGCTCTCCAAGGGCATAGAATTTGCCGCCAGCATCCCTGTACTAGTGGTCTTTGGAATCATCTCAGGAGCAGAGCTGCACTGGCAGGCGGTCTATTTTGTGCCCGCCATCGTGCTGCAAATGGTTCTCACGATAGGTGTCGGTCTCATCGTTGCCCCCCTAGTGGTATTTTTTCGCGACCTGGAACGTGCCACCAAGCTCGCACTGCGCTTCCTGTTTTATGCCAGCCCGGTTATTTATGGGATGCCGGAGCTGGAGCGGTTAGGGCTCGATTTTTGGGGTGCCTTCAACCCACTCGCAGGAATCTTCTCGCTGTACCGGGCCGCGTATTTTCCCGAACAACTTGCGTGGTACCCCGTAGGGATGTCTCTGATCATCAGCACGATCATTTTCGTTGTCGGAATCTTGGTGTTCCAGCGCACTGAGCGCGCCGTACTCAAGGAAATCTGATGACACAGTCACCTGAGCCGGTCATCAGAGTCCAGAGTGCGGGAATCCGGTTTCGACGCAATCGCCGATCGCGACGCAACTTCAAGGATTTGTTCGCCGGTCGGCACCGTCGTGCCAGATCCGACGAATTTTGGGCCCTCCACGAGATCAGTTTTGATGTGTTTGCCGGAGAAGCAATCGGGGTGGTGGGGCGCAATGGTCAGGGGAAATCAACCCTGCTGAAGCTGGTTGCCGAGGTGATCCTGCCCGACGGGGGAAGCGTCACGGTGAGCGGTGGTGTGGCCCCGCTGATTGAGATCACCGGTGGTTTTGTCGACGACCTCACGGTACGAGAGAACGTCTACCTCACCGCGGGGCTCCACGGAATGTCGCGCGCCGAGATCACCGCTAGGTTCGACGACATCATCAGCTTTGCTGAGATCGCCGACTTTCTCGACACCCCATACAAACATCTCTCCAGCGGGATGAAGGTACGCATCGCCTTCTCGGTTATCTCGCAGCTAGAAGAGCCCATCATGCTGGTCGACGAGGTACTGGCGGTCGGCGATAAAGCCTTCCGGGAGAAGTGCTACCGCCGCATCGAGCAGTTGCTCGCGGGGGGGCGCACACTGTTTTTCGTTTCGCATAACGAGCGTGATCTGAGAAGATTCTGCACCCGCGGTCTGTATCTCAACAAAGGGGCCCTTGTGCTCGATGCTCCCATTGATCAGGTATTGCAGCGCTATAACGCCGACTACGGAATCTGATTCCCCGCCGCTTTCTGGCTTCGCTGTACGGTGGGATCATGGCGAAAAGTAATGAGGTCGCGGCATCCAGCCCCTTCGTCGTGCGGGGAATTGATCGAGTGCTGACGGTGCAACGTCCCGCGGTACTGGCTCACATCAGAAGCATTCGCAAAGCTCGTCCCCATGACAACCCCGAGGCGATCATCCGGATACTCGAACGTCGCTACCTCGGCGCGGTAACGATGGGAGGGGCCCTCGTGGGTGCGAGCGCTGCTGTCCCCGCCATCGGAACCGGGGCATCCCTTGCGCTCTCGGGGGTGGAAACCGCTGGCTTCCTCGAAGCAAGCGCACTCTTTGCCCAGTCGATAACCGAGGTACACGGCATTGTGGTGGATGACCCTGATCGCGCCCGCGCACTCGTCATGACCATGGTCATGGGCACGGCGGGAAGCGATCTGGTCACGCAGCTCGCCGGACAGGTTTCAGGTCAGGGGGCAGACCGATCAGCGTTCTGGGGCGAGATGATCACCAAGAATATGCCCAGGGCCGCGATGGGGCCGATCGCTGACCGCCTCAAAACAACCTTTATGAAACGATTCGCTATGGCTCAGGGCACCAATGTCGCCGGTCGGCTCATTCCCTTTGGAGTTGGTGCCGTGATCGGCGGCGGCGGGAATCACCTGCTGGGGCGGCAAATTATTCGCACCGCGCGGGAGGGCTTTGGCCCACCGCCTACTGTTTTCCCGTCATGGTTGGAGCCGGTGATCACCGTGCCGAAACCGCCGAAGGTGCGCCGAGCCCGAAAGCTTCGCCGAGGCGGTCAACAGGCGAAGGTGGTTGATTCTAGCAACGGCGATGTTGTAGGTGCGCACTTCGAGACAGATAGCGAGCTTACTGGGCCCACGGTTGCAACAAGAACTGATGCAACCGATGGCCATAAGCCATCGGCGCACCCTCTCAAGGAGAAGCCGAAATAGCAAGCACAGCCACTCACGAGGCCGAGAACTGCAAAAATGTTGCGATGCATCGCTGACCATTACCGATTCTCCGTATTTAGGTGGGTCGGTGGGCGAGCTGATACACGATTGCGTTCCCTGAAAGCGTTACCACGCGGCGGGAGCAGTAACCGATCCGGCGGGAGAAAGCAGCCGGTGGCGGGAGTAGCAACCCCCGCCACCGGTAATCTTCTCCCGCCATCTGAAGGAATGCTCTCACGACACACGACTGCCCGCGATCACACCACAAGATTTCACCGCTCCAGCAGAACACTGCTGCCCCTCTTACACAACGCCGAAGACTCCAGGCCGCAACACACCCAGCTACACCCTCAAATACGTAAAGTCTCTTAACTACGCGAGCCTGGCTCGTCATACCGTCCGGAAGACTGCCAGGCTTACTTCTCAGGGCTAGTGCCCTTCGCAAATCCAATTCTAACGGAACGTCTCATGTGATCCGTTAATCCCGGGGTCTAAACGGAAGCGCAACACCTCGTAGGTTGTGGTTATTCAGATCACACCGTGAAGGGGTTGCACTTCCTTGGCTGCACATTGCAGACATTTGGTCCTTGAGGACCGGGGTGAGATTCAGAGGTTGTGAATGTAGAGCGAGGGCGAGTCGATATTCACATCACGAAAAGATCATTCCTCGGCCTCTGGCAGGTCGGTGGAGTGGAGAGCGTGATGCTCTTCCCATCGCGACATCAGCTCCCCCACAGCAGCCCGGAATCGTCGGGTCGCCTCCCCTGGGCTGGTATCGCCGAAATGTCGCTCCACCCAAAAATGCAGCCGCTGTTGCGCAGCCTCATCCACCTGAACGCGCTCCACAATCGCCACGATATCGCCAGCCTGCTCCGCACTGAGCCATTCGGCTGAACCGAGGTAGCCGGTGTCGTCAATCTCAGCGTCCTCGGCACGTGGCCGGGTCACGATAACAGGTTTTCCTGTAGCCAGCCGGTCGTAGACCATCGCCGAGATATCGGTGATCGCCACATCCGCCGCAGAAAGCTGCCAGCCCAGTTGGGGGCTGCTGTCGAAGATATGCTGTGCCCGAGGATCCGCGGTATTTGCTGTCGCCACCGCCGCGACAATATCTTGGTGCGCTCTGCCATACGCTGGATCAACAACACCGCTGCGGGGATGCGGGCGATAGATCACCCGATGACGACCGGTAGCCAGCAATGCCGTCACCAGAGCAACACCGTGACTGGCAATCGAACCATAGGCGGCAGCCGCTCGGTCACCCTCCCAGGTGGGCGCGTAGAGCACGACAGTGCGATCATCCGGCGTATAAGGCACCGGGCCGTCGAGATGATCGGCCTGCGGTCGCCCGATCATGATCACACGTTTCGCACAATCAAAATCCCAGAGCTTATGGCGCAGCCGATCAACCGCAGCCTCCCCCGCTACCAGACTGTAGTCGTAGGCCTTGAACTGGTTGGTGGTCATGTACATCTTGTCGCTCTCGCCGTGATTGATGAACACGTGCCACATGCGCCCGTACCGAAACATCTGGAAGTTGCGGGTGTTCTGGTTGACATAGAACACGATGCGAATGTCCTGCTCACGCACGAAATTCTCGAGATCAACGACATTACGCAGGTATACAACCGGCACCGGCGACTCGTCCCACAACTGCAATACTGCACCAGGTGATCGAGAGATGATGGTCACCGGCCAGGTGCGGGAAAGTTCAGCAAGGGGGGCATACCATTGCCGGATTTGGTACATATTGACCGGAGAATCCGCGAAATAGACCACGATCTGTGTGCTCCCGGGCACAGGCTGGGGCTGAGAGGAAAGTTGGCGCGCCACCCGAGAACGGTTGCGGCGCGACACCAGAAGATTCTTGACTGTGCGTCGTACAACGCTAACGTCATCACGCAGTGACATGTGATCCTTTCATCGCCCGTGGCTATTAAATCAAGGGCGGGCGGCCCGCGCGTGTCATCCGCCACACCGTTGCCCACCTCATGCGCCGACGACCGCCCGGGTTCTCTCTCCAGCCCGCCAGCCAACCTCCCCACCAGGCCCGCAAGCCGGCCGGCTGCCGAACAGAACGGATCAGCTGAATAGCCGTCCACACCATGACATAGGGAACCACCATCATCCAGGGAAGGTTGCGTTTGGCCAGCCACACCCGGTTCCGAGCGTTCAACCGGTAGTAGTACTCGTGGCGGGTCGGCTTGATGGCGGGATGATGGGCCACAAGATCCCCCGCATACAGCACCCGCTTGCCCTGATCCCAGACGCGCCAGGCGAGCTCGATACCCTCGTGGGCATAAAAAAACGGGGCAGCCCACCCACCGGTGGCATCGAACACCCTACGAGGGAGAAGAGTCGCCCCCTCCCACACCGAAAAAACAATCCCAGACTGCGCCGCATCTCCCTTGCGGATGCGCGGAATCCACCGCCTCGGATTCGGTACGCCGCTCGGGTCAACCACACGCGGCTGCACCAGGCCAATGGTGCGATCAGCCTCAAGCTTGGCCACACCCTCGGCCAAGAAAGTTGCAGAAGGGATGCTCGCATCATCGTCGAGGAAGAAAATGTACTCCCCCTCGACCTCACGGGCCCCGCGGTTGCGGCCCTCCGGAATTCCGAGGTTCTGCTCCAGGAAGACGGACTTCACCCCAGAAGGCAAGCCCGTTGGGCACCATGCATTGCCAACCACAACCACGTCAAGGTGCACCCCGGTTTGTGCGGCCAGACTTGCGAGACCGAGTGCTAGGTCATCCGGTCGCGTTCCCATAGTGAGCGAGACAACTGCGACGGTGGGAACGTCGAGAGGGTCGCTGGGCACGCTGGGGCCACCCAGCGCGCTCAGGAGCGCACCCTCTGTGAGGCCATAATGGCAACAAAATGACCGATAAGCGCCAGAATCGACAACGAAAGCAGGGCCAGAAGAAGCCCACGCTCGGCGATAAGTGGTGGTAGGACAAGACCGACAAGAGCGGCGGTGAAGGCCGCCAAACTCAACTCGACCGAATGGTACAACCGATGGAAGGGAAGAAAACGTGCCGCACTGCGCAGCCGCGCAACCCAACGCTGACGCGGCACAGCCTCGCCTTTGCGGTCGCTGAGTTTGTCAAGACCAGCATGGGCGCGGGCCACATGCACCATATCGTTGAGCGCTTTATTCAGGACGATCACCAGCGCCAGCCCGAGCGCTGCCGTGGTCCACGCAAAGTCTTCCGGAAACTGAAGCGGCCAACCAGCAGCCCGGAGACCGAGCGCCAGGGGAATCAACGCCTCAGTTGAGTAGTGCCCCACCTTATCCAGAAACACCCCGGCGGGAGAGCGAGTGTTGCGCCACCGCGCGACCTCACCGTCGCAACAGTCCACGAGCATCTGCAACTGCCCCAGGATCAGGGCGAGGGCGGCCCCACCGATCCCGGGAATAAGCAGCGCTGCCGCGGTCAACCAGCCACACAGAATCATCAGCCCGGTGACGCCGTTCGCGCTGATACTCGTTTTCAAAAACATCCACGTGAGGTAGGGCGAAAGATCACGCAGATACAGCGAGGCCGTCCAATGCTCGGCATTGGCCCTCAATCGCACCTCGGGCGGCTGCGTTACCTCACGAAGCGCGGCCAGGGAGGCCGGGCGGTTGCGATCGCCTATCGTCATAAGCTCACCTTCCCGTGTGTTCGGTGATGTTTCTGGTGAGCTTCGCAAACCCGAGCAGAAAGCCGATACCCCATCCGAAATGGATGCAGGGCAAGACTATGAGGTACCACAGAGCCGCGCTAATGCCCTGCCGCAGCACACGAACGGCGGCCACACCGACGACAACCGCATAAAACCCCGGCACCACAAAAGCTAGCAAGAGCCAGGCGACATCTGTGGCCACACCGCACAGGCCTAAAATCATCGTCAACAATATGCCCAGCACGGCGACCGGTGGCACAAAATAACGGATGCCGTGAGCCGCCCCGAACCTGCGCGCTAGCTCCCCACGCCAGATCCCCGTGGCCACGAACTGTCGGATTAGCTTACGCAGACTGGAACGGGGGCGATACACCACAGTCAGATCTGGGGTAAACCAGACTGTTCCTCCGGTGGCTCTGAGACGCCGGTTGAGCTCCCAGTCCTGTCCCCGCTTGATGCCCTCATCGAATAGGCCGACCTCAACGAGACGGTCGCGCCGAAACACCCCCAGATAGGCCGTATCAGCAGGGCCCGCCCGCCCGCCGACATGGTGCTGGGTCCCGCCGAGACCCTCAGGCGAACCGTAGGCATGCGCCACTGCCTTCTCGAACGCCGTCTCACCAACGGCCTTCATAATGCCACCGACGTTATCCGCACCCGTCTCAAGAAGAGTCGCCACCGCAATGCGTGTGTAATCAGATGGGAGCACCGAATGCGCATCGACTCGGACCACAATGGGATTACTGGAGGCATGGATGGCGGCGTTGAGCCCCCCAGGCGTGGAACCCAGCTCATTCGTGATGCGACGAATCCGGGAATCGTCCCGAGCCATGGCCTCGATCACCTCGTTCGTACCGTCGACACTCGGACCGAGCGCAAGAACGATCTCATACGGCCCCGCGTAGTCCTGTGAGCTAAGACTCTCCACCGCGGCCTCGATATGCTCGACCTCGTTAAGAACCGGCATGATATACGAGACACCCGGAAGGGCATCGGGATGCTTCGCCATAGGATCCAATGTGAGGTGTACTGAGAGGATTGAGCCTAGCAGCGGCAGGAGAATTAGTGCGGGCCCGCCGGGCTAACAACCATGATGCGCCAACAGACCCGGACTACCTCAGTGCTCCGAGAGTGACCTCCGCTTGGGCGGTCTTGCCCCCACGCACGTAGGTGAGTGAGGCAGAAGCACCAGCAGCTAATGAGCGAACCTGGGCAGTGAGATCGGTTTTACCGGTGATGGGGAGACCTTCAAATGTGGTGATCACATCACCCACTTTCAGGCCGGCCACCTCAGCGGCACCGCCAGGAGTGAGCTCCTTGATGCTGGCACCCACAACCTGATTTTTCGCCGTCGGTTCTGTGTCAGCAGTCACATTAGCAACCGAAGCACCGAGAAGACCGTGAGTGGCGACGCCATCGGCGATGATTTCATTCATCACCCGCTGAGCAAGGTTAGCGGGGACAGCGAAGCCGACACCAATACTTCCGGCGGCAGCACCCGAGCCCGAATTTCCCGCCGAAGCAATGGCTACGTTGATACCGATCACTTGGCCATCAGAGTTCAACAGAGCACCACCGGAGTTGCCAGGGTTAATGGCGGCATCGGTCTGAATAACCGAAAGAGAAATGGTCGATGAGGACCCCGCGCTGGGGGTCTGACCCGGAACATCGAAGTTGAAGAGACCATAAGGATCTTGCTTATTGGGATCCTGCTCAGTGCCATCGCCCTGCTCGGGAGCAGCAGCGGAGGCAATGGTAATACTGCGGTTGAGGGCGCTGATGATACCGTTTGTGACGGTTCCGGCAAGACCGAGTGGGGCACCGATAGCGATAGCGGTGTCACCCACATTGAGCTTGGCGGAGTCGGCGAATTCGGCAGGTTGAAGATCCTGCGCGCCCTCGATTTTGATAACCGCAAGATCTGAGATCGGGTCGGTTCCCACAATGGCAGCATTCAGTATCCGCCCATCGTTCGTCGTGACGGTGACCGTGGTCTCTGCCGCGGCACCATCAAGCGTGACCACATGGGTATTGGTCAGCGCGTAACCGTCAGCGCTGACGATTACGCCCGATCCGGTTCCCCCTGAATCGCCGGATGTGACCGCAAGAGTCACAACAGACGCGGAGGCCTTTGCCGCAACAGCAGTGATCTGCGAGACACTCTTGGTGTCATTGACGGTGATCGTGGTGGGTCCAGCGTTATCACGAATCGGAGCGGATGAGCTCCGAGAGCTGGCCCACAACGCGATCCCAGCGCCCGATATGCCGCCGATGAGGGCACCGACGGCAAGCGCCGCCACCAGGGCGAGGGCAAGCGGCCACTTGGCTCGGGAAGCCGCTGCGCTGGTAACAGGTGGAGCACCGGCTGTGGCACCGGAATAAGAAGCGTCAGGTAGCGGTTGCAGAGCCGTCGATACAGGAGACGGGGCTGAATACACGACGTGTTCCTGCGCAGCAGGAGGCGCAGCAGCGGCGGAAAGCATGGGCGCAGCGGGAGGCGCAGGCGCGGGCGCGGCAGAAGCTCCAGGCGCGCCGGACTGATCTGTGGCGGGAGAATCCTTCGGGGTGGCACCATCTGTTGGGGGTGCCTCGGGGATGTCGGTCATAACGGGCTGCTCCTTTTCAACGCTGTTAGCATCCCCCGCTAACCTGAACATTCTATTCGTGCCCGCTGTGAGACAGCCGCGGCGAGGACATCACGCAGTCTGCCACCAACCGTCGAAGGGTGAAACGGGGACGGCGCGCTTATGCCGTGTTGCGATGTAACGGGTCTCAATCGCGGCGGCAACCGGCTCAGCAACCTCCCGCCCTTCAAGATAATCGTCAATATCGGTGTAGCTCAGTCCAAGATTAGCTTCATCAGTCTGCCCCGGGGTCTCATCTAAGAGGTCCGCCGTGGGTGCCTTGAGATACAGACGCTCGGGCGCGCCCAGGTGTTCCAGCAGGGCGCGCCCTTGGCGTTTATTCAGGCCGGTCAAGGGCAGGATGTCTGCACCTCCATCGCCGAACTTGGTGAAAAAGCCGGTCACTGCCTCCGCGGCGTGATCGGTTCCCACCACGAGCAGACCAGACTGCCCAGCAAGTGCATACTGGCTGACCATGCGCGAGCGCGCCTTGACGTTACCCTTAGTGAAGTCGAGCATCTCAGCGCCCGTGGCATCGAGATACTCCGTCTCGATGCCGTCAACAGCGCGACCAATATTGAAGGTTACTACCTTATCGGGAGCGATGAAGCTCAAGGCCAGCTGCGCGTCGATCTCATCGGCCTGCACCTTATAGGGCAAGCGCACGGCGGTGAACTCGGCGCTCACACCCTCAGCGCGCAACTCCTCGACAGTGAGTTGACAGAGACGACCAGCAAGGGAGGAGTCCTGCCCCCCGCTGATACCAAGAACAAAACCCTTCGCGCCGCTGACCCGCAGATACTCTGTGAGAAAGTCGATACGCATCCGCACCTGATCGGCTGGGATGATCGTCGGCTGCACATTAAGGTCGTAGATGATTCTTGCCTGCAGAGGAGTCATACCTCAGGCTACCTCTGAGTGAACAGGACCAAGAAATCGGTATGAAAAAAGACCGAAACTAACAGAGATTCGGTCTTTTTCGCCGGATCGCTTTCACGATCACAGAGTTGCGGGGACAGGATTTGAACCTGCGACCTCTGGGTTATGAGCCCAGCGAGCTACCGAACTGCTCCACCCCGCGGCGTCTTTTAAGACTATCACAGCGCAGCGACCGCAGCCGCCCGCCCGTGTTCTCGTGGGGCAGAAGGTCAATCGGTTGCCGCGATGGCCTGCTCAATCGCTTTTACCATGCGGGCATCCGCTTCGGCTGCCGCCACCAGATCATTCTCAGCATAAGCTGCCTGACGATCAGCGAGCGCGGAGCTGTAGTCGGCGAGAGCCTGGGCGAGCGCAGCATTACCGGTAGGCGATGTCGGCGGCGCGGGATCGGTGGGCACTGAAGGATCGACCGGGGCGGCGGGGTCCGCCGGTGGAGTTGTTGGAGTCACCGGCACCGCTCCATCACCGGCACTAGCACCGGAATCACCGCCGAACAGGGTGTCAAGCGCCTGGTCAAGAGTGTCCTCGAAGGCGATTTTCTCACCAAACGACACCAGAACCTTGCGCAACAGTGGGTAGATCGTCCCGCTGGTGGACTGCACATAGACAGGCTGCACATACAGCAGACCACCGCCCACAGGCAAGGTCAGTAGGTTACCCAGCTTAACTTCGGTCTCTCCTCGTTGCAGCAGGGCAAGCTGGTTGGCGACCTCGGTATCAGTGCGGAAATTGGTCTGCACCTGACCGGGACCCGGCTGCGTGGTCTGCTTGGGCAGGGTCAGCAAGGTCAGCTTGCCGTAGTCGGGGCCAGCATCCGAGTTCACCGCAAGATAGCCGGTAAGGACGTTGCGGGTCGACTCCGCATTTCCCCTCGGAATGAAGGTCGAGTAGAGCGAGAAGGCGGGAGCATCGGAACCCGGAACCTGCATGGTGAGGTAGTAGGGCGGCTGAAGAGTCTTTGCCGCCCCACCCACGGGGTCTTCTGGGGAAATCCACTGATCATCGCTGGAGAAGAACGAGCCGGGATCGGTCACATGATACGAGCCCAGGATCGCCCGCTGCACTTTGAATAGGTCAGCCGGGTAACGCACATGGTCGAGCAGCTGCTGACTCATCTGACTCGCGGGCTTGACCGTGCTCGGGAAAATCTTCTGCCAGGTCTTCAGGACAGGATCTTTATCGTCCCAGGCGTACAGGGTCACACTCCCGTCGTAAGCATCGACGGTGGCCTTAACCGAGTTGCGTATGTAGTTGACATCGTCGATCTGGAACGCCGGACGAGGAGTGTACGTGTCGGCGATCATGTCGCCAAGTTGTTCGACCCTCGAGTAGGGATAGTTCGTTCCGGTGGTGTAACCATCGACCACCCAGACAATTTTTCCATCAACGACAGCGGGGTATGAATCCTTGTCGAGAGTGAGGTACGGTGCAACCTTCTGCACGCGATCCCGTGGATTGCGGTCATAGAGAATCTGTGATTTCTCTGTAACGGCATCCGAAAGAAATATTTGCTCAGACTGAAATTTGATGGCATAGATCAGCTTCTTGAACACGTTGTCGAGGCGAGGACCCCCATCTCCAGCAAAGGTGGTCGTAGTGTTTTGCTCGCTGTTTTCGCCACCCGAGGGGTAGTCCAGCTCGATGGCTTTGCTGCCTTTGGGGCCGCCCACAATGGAATACTGGGGAGACTCTTCACCAAAGTAGACACGCGGTTCAAACTCGCCCAGAGAGCCAATGCTCGGAATGCCTGATTGAAGGAACACCGGTTCACCATCAGAGGAACGCTGGTTACCGTAAGCCGCCACCACACCATAGCCGTGGGTATAGACAAAGGTATTGCTGTATTCAGTCTGCGAGTCGCCAAGACCAGCCTGGTCAAGCTCACGCACCGCGATCACCGTGTCTTGAGTTTTGCCGTCAATCTGGTATCGGTCGACATCGAGGTGTTTCGGAAACTGGTAGTACTGTTTGAACTGCTCAAGCTGGGCGAAGGCCTGAGGCGCGATCCCTGGATCGAGGATGCGGATATTGGCGGTGGTCTCCGCATCAGCCCGCAGCGCGCCCGGTTCGGCGTCGGAGGTGGCGCTGTAAGGAACCTCTTGCACATCGGCCACGCCATAGGCATCCCTTGTGGCCTTGATATTGCGCTCAATATAGGGAGCCTCGTAGGTGCGAGCGCTCGGCTGAACCTGAAAGCGCTGCACCACCCACGGATAGAGGGTTCCGAGCACAAGACCACTTACCAAGAGGAGTGCCGTGCCGATGATGGGCAACCGCCACCGACCGATAATAGCCGTCACAATGAAGAGCACGGCAACCAGGGCCGCGATACCCGCCAAAATAGCGCGACCGGGAATGGTGGCATTGGTCTCGGTGTATCCAGCCCCGGTTTGCAAGAAACCCTGCGCTGGTGAATATAAGGCCGTGTATTGATCAAGCCACAAACTCAGAGCCTGCAGGGCAATATACACAGCAAGAGTGATCGCGATTTGGATGCGCGCGAAACGCGAGATCCGAATCTCGCGCCCCATAAAACGAAGAGCACCGTAAAGGTAGCTGGTAGCGAGAGCACCGATGCCCGAAATCAGTACTACAGCGGAAGCAAAGCCCACGACACCCTGGAACAGTGGCAAGTCATAAAAATAAAAGGAGATATCGAGACCGAATTGCGGGTCACTTTTACCGAAAGAGGTTTTGTTGAGCCACTGCACGGCGACAGGCCAGTGGGTTGCGGCTGAGAGCCCACCAAAGACCCCGAGAACGGCGGGAATACCGATCATGGCAAGCCTACGCAGCGGCTCAATCACCTGCTGGTAGCGATCAAGCTGTGAGTTGAGCTTGGCATATACCGGTCGCGAACGAAAGGCCAGCAGAATACTGAGATAAACGGGGACCGCCATCCCCACGAACCCGATGACAAACATCGTTGCACCGGCAAGCCACTGGGTAGTCAGCACGTTGAGAAAACCAAGCTGATCGAACCACAACACCTCGGTGTAGACCGTGGCGACCGCGAAGAAGGCGATGACCAAAATGGCAATAACGATGGCTGTGATGGTGAGGGTGACCCTCGTTCGGTTAGTCGAGATCGATGAGGACTGTGTCGACACTGTAGTTTGCTCCTGCTGTCGGGGGGCGTACCACTATCTTAGGGACCTACCTGAGAAAGTTTTCCCTCCAGGTCGTCGATCAGCGGGTAGGGCAGGTCGGCAGGCCGCTCGTGGTGTCCCCCGCGGCCACCACGGCCATTGCCGCCATGGCATCATCAAGGTCCGCGACGGCGAATACGGTCAGACCGGCAGGGATATGCCCGGTGACCTCATCACAGTTTGACTCGGGCGCCAAGAACCACTCAGCGCCAGCGCCACGGGCCCCATACATTTTTTGGCGGATGCCGCCGATCGGCCCAACTTCTCCTGTTCCGCTGATCGTCCCCGTTCCAGCGACATTCTCTCCGCCATTAAGCTGACCGGGGCTTAACTTATCGATGATGCCGAGAGCAAACATCATCCCGGCACTCGGGCCACCCACATTTTCGAGTTGGATGCTGACCTCAAGGGGAAAGTCATAGTCGCTACCGACGGTAACGCCGATGATCGGGGCCGGGTCGTCACCCTTACTCAACACCGGGGTGACTGTGACTTTTTTCTTCTGCCCGTCGCGCAGGAGTTCCACAACCGCGGGTCGATCAACTCCGTGAGCCGCGATCTCAGCGCGTAAGCCGGTCACGTCCGTAAAGGTAGAACCATCGACGCTGAGGAGAACATCACCCGCCTGAAGAACACCATCGGCGGGCAGATTTGGTGAGGTCTCGACAACAGTCACGGTGCTGGAAAAGCTGTAACCAAGCTCGCTAAGAGCAGCAGAAATGGCCTCTTTCTGGGAATTATCCATATCAACACGCGCCTGTTTATCTGAATCCTCCTGGCTGATCTTTGGCGAATACACCGCATCAACAGGAAGCACCGCTCGGCTGGAATCAAAGTAGGCTGACCCCACCTCAAACCAATTCGGCAGCTCGTCACGACTGCCACGAACACTCACCGTCAGCATGCTCAAAGAGCCCTCGGTGGGGTAAGTCTTTTCGTCCGGAATCTGAATCATGGGGACCTGATCACCGCCGATAGAGACAGTGCCCAACGTGTTGTAGACCGGCCCGGGCTCTTCAATAACAAACGGGGCAGGAATAAGAGCGACAACGATAAGACCCGCGAAGCCAAGACCAAGAATGGTCCAACCCAGTCGGCTGTGACGACGGTACGGCACCGGATCAGGGGCGGTATCGGTGAAAAGTGCCACCGTTTTCCTTATGAAGAGTGGGAGGTGAATAAGACTGTCGTGTTCGCCACGGGCTCGTGACGACCGAATCTAAGCCTAAGGCGAAATCCCAGCACAGCCGACCGTCTAAGGGTTAGCGTAGTTGCATGGCTGACAATCCACGAGATGACACCGGCGCGAGTAACTCTGGAGACGAATTTCGCGACATGCTCAAGGATTTTCTTGCGGGCAACGCCAACCTCGATCCCGCGCAGCTTGCTGGAGCCGCTGGGTTGCCCAATAACCCTGAGATGATAGCCCAGCTCATCAGCCAGTTGCAGGCGGCACTTCAGAGCACTGACGATGGCATTAATTGGGATCTCGCACTGCAGCAGGCAAAGGGCATAGCGGAGCGCGGCACTGTCGTCTCGTTACCCGAAGAACGTTCGCAGTGGGAGCAAAGTTTTCACATAGCTTCCCTCTGGCTCGATGATGTGACCACTATCTCTGAACTGCCAAGCCCGCCGAAACTGATGAGTCGGCAGCAATGGGTTACCGCGACCATGCCAGTCTGGACACAGCTCGCTGAGCCCGTAGCCATCTCCATCGCCAACTCACTCACCGAGGTGCTCAAGCAGAGTGCACCAGAAAACGGCGAACTCGATGACATGATTCAGGGTGCGAGCAAGGTAATGCGCAATGTCGGGGGAACCCTATTCGCGATGCAACTGGGGCAGGTCGTGGGTCAGCTCTCCAGCGAGGTTGTCTCAGGCGGTGACATCGGCATTCCGCTACTCGATAGCGAACAGGCCGCGATCCTCCCCCAAAATGTTATTGGCTTCGGTGCGGGGCTCGATATCGCCCTAGACCAGGTACAGCTCTACCTTGCAGTGCGCGAACTCTCCCACTCTCGGCTCTTTCGCCACGCCAAGTGGTTGCGGTTGCAGTTGCTGAGTTCGATTACCGATTTCGCGGCGGGAATCACAGTCGACACCATTCGACTCGAAGAACTGGCCTCCGATTTTGACCCCAACAACCCCGAAGAATTGCGTGAGGCACTGAGCTCGGGTGCGCTGATCCCTCCCAAGAATGATGAGCAGCTTGCCGCCCTTGCCCGCTTAGAAACTACGCTGGCCCTCATCGAAGGCTGGGTTGATGTCGTGACTGCCGAGGCCACAACACGGTTACCCTCCAGCGCCGCTATTGCCGAGACGGTACGGCGACGGCGGGCATCAGGTGGCCCCGCCGAATCCGCATTCTCCACCCTGGTCGGGCTTGAGCTTAGACCACGGCGGCTGCGCGAGGCCGCCGCGATGTGGCAGAAGATCACGGATGCCGTGGGCAGCGACAAGCGCGACCAGCTCTGGTCGCATCCCGATCTGGTTCCCACCGCTACCGATCTCGATGACCCCAGCGCCCTCGTCGCCCGGATCACGGCGGGAGAACCCGCCCCCGATGACATCGATCAAGCCATCGCGGATCTACTCAACGACAACACCACCGAGCGACCGCACGAGGAGTAGTGGGCTGCTGGGAGCTTGATCTCGGGCGACCAGCCTACGACTACTGGACACTCGTCAGCCGAGAGTGCAACTGATGCTGAGGCAACGCATTGCGGGGTGGGCCGCGATACTTAGCGCGACCGGTGTTCTTGTTGCTCTTGCCGCAGGTCGGCAGTCTCATCGCTATACCGGTTCTTGGAACCACCTGCGCTGCCAGCTTAATCGTGTGGATTGTTCACATCCGGAGGCTCGCTGCACAGCCGACTCCCGGACCCTAATTGGTAGTGAGAATCACACACCACCCTCAGGGGTAGCTTCGGTGATCGGGGTCCACCGACGGCGGGGCTCATGAGTTTTCTCCCACTCACTGTCTTGGATGCGCCCCAACCGCAACTTCTCTTGCAACCACGCGGGAATATGCTCCCCATCCCGTGGGAACCGTTCCAGATCCTCCACATACAACACCGGCTCCTGCGGAAGATCCCATTCCGGCTCGTCATCGTAATTGAACTGCGCATCAACCCCACCCTGAGGGGTGACCGTCAACGTGAATGTAAACCACGTACCAGTCCCCGGACGATACATCACCTCACGCAGCTCCCTCACTAGCCGTGGAACACCACGAGACGGAAAATCTAACTCAATTTCACCATCAGGTTTAGTGATGTAGGTCCCCTCTTGACCATAGGGGGCGACCCTCATTGTTCGATACATAAGCTTAGTCCATGGCTGATCAACCGCACCCACGACAGCCCGAGCCACCTCAGAAATCAGCTGCCCCTGCCGGATCATCGGGGGAATCCCACCGCTATCGCCTGGCATTATCGAAAAACCTCCGCTGTTGTTTAATGCCGTCGATGGAGTGGTCGACGATGATCTCGTTTGGTACTCGCGAGGTGCCAACGTATTCGGGGTAGATGTCGATTTTGATGACGGGTGGGGGGATTTCTTTCAGT
>JBOFDJ010000005.1:0-3102 GCA_051646885.1 Rhodoglobus sp. | reverse complement strand
CAGTGCTTAGCTAGGCCCATGTCGACCGGGATTTCAGCCAAGACTCATTCATATGAACCACATGGAGCAGGCATAGCGAGCAGGCTCAACTGGCTGCGTGCCGGGGTGCTGGGGGCCAATGATGGAATCGTCTCTGTCGCCGCCATCGTCGTCGGTGTCGCCGGGGCCACCACCGCACTCGCACCGATCCTCACAGCAGGGACTGCTGGCCTCGTCGGCGGGGCGATCTCGATGGCGCTCGGTGAGTATGTGTCGGTCAGCAGCCAGAGTGACAGCCAGCGCGCACTCATCGCCAAGGAGCGTCGCGAACTTGAGGAGATGCCGGAGGAGGAGCTCGCCGAATTAGCAGCCCTCTACCAAGCCAAGGGACTCTCGCCCGCCACCGCACAAACGGTCGCCGAGGAGTTGACCGCGCACGACGCCCTGAAAGCCCACCTCGAAGTGGAACTCGGCATTAACGAAGACGAGGTGGTCAGCGCCTGGCAGGCTGCCGGGGCCTCCGCGTTGGCGTTCTTCATCGGTGCGGTGCTTCCCCTGCTCGCCATTGTGCTGCCGCCAGCCGAACTGCGGGTACCCGTCACCTTCGTGGCCGTGCTAGTGGCGCTGGCGCTGACCGGTTCACTGAGTGCGCGGATCGGGGGAAGCCCCTGGATGCGCCCCACCCTCCGTGTCGTGATCGGCGGCGCGGTCGCCCTGGGCGCGACCTTCCTTATCGGCTCACTGCTGGGCTCCAGCGGTGTCGTCTAGAGCGAGGACAGCACCTCAAGACTGCTCAGCCACTTTGTTTGCAGCACCCCGGGGCGAGCGGGCGCGATCAGTCGCGCAGGATACCCGTGGTCGATGTGCAGCGCCTCACCCTCCAGTTCGAGGGCGACGAGACTCAGCTCATCCCGAGCAAACTCGGGCGGCAGGGTAGTGACCGCGTAGATGCTGCCCTGCTGAAGGCTGGTGAAGCGCACATGGGCATCGGTCGGGGCATCCACCAGATCAAGCAGATCTGCAACCCTCGGCCCTCGCCACCTGGCATACTGGCTCCAACCTTCAACGCAGGCAATCGGCAGTACCACCTCGTGCTGAGGCAGGGCACTCAATGCTGCGTAGTCAAAAACCCGGCTGGCCGCGCCATTGGTGACGGTGAGGCTCCAGTCTGTGGATGTCGCACTCTCAAGCACCCCCGCCCGGGCCGCCGTGCGGTTCACCGGAAGCCCCTGCGGGCCACGGCCATTCTTGCGCGGCGCGAAGATGTTGGTCGCATCGAATAACCGGAAGGACTGACCCGCCGTGAGGGTCATCAGTGTGGCGGTGGCCACCGCGATGGTGGCAAAAAAACCGCGACGGCTCGTGCGAGCCCTCGGATCTGGCGACCGTGGGGCCGGGACCCGGTCGATCCACTCAAAAATTCGACCCGACACTCCCGCGTTCTGAGGCTTTCCGGTGAGGCGGTGCAGTTCATCGGAGGTCTCGCCCGCCGCAGCGCTGTGATCAGGCACCGACCCAACAGAGTCCCGGGCATCGTCGCGGCGCCAGTACTGCGCTATCGTGCCCAGCTTGACCCCGATGTGGATAACAAGCGAGCCGATCACTACCCACGAGAGCAGGTAGTGGGTGCTACGAAACGAAAAGGGAAACAGCGAATAGAACTGGTAGGTGTTCAGTAGGCCACTGGTGAGCTGCACGAGCGAGGCCGCCACGAACAGGGCAATGGATGCCCGCTCCAGAAAGTGCGCACAAGAACGCACCGCAGGCCACTGAAACAGCTCGGGGAACACCGCATAAAGCTTGCCCAACAGGAGCGGGAAACAGGCGATTCCGACCGTGACGTGGAGACCCTGGCTGAGCTGGTAGAGCCATAGCGGTCGACTGGGGAAGGTCATCCAGGGCAGCGGATCCTGCAAAAAATGACTGTAGAGGCCGGTAATGAACGTCACGAGGAAGGCGGCACCGAGGAGCCGTCCCAGAACGACAGCGGTGCGGGGAGTGCGCGATGGGGTGGCCAGCGACCGGCGCAGCTGATGCATCACTCGCTGAACACGCCACCTTGCATACACGAGAACACCTCCGTGCCCCCACCCTATGCTCTTGCGGTGCTATCAGGGGCGTTAGGAGGTGACGATGTCTCGCCCACCTTCACCACAAGTGTGATCGACTCGACCAGATCCAGCTCCCACTGTCGCGCGAGATCGAAACTGAGGTTACCTTCGCCGGTCGTGGTGACGATAAAGGTCAGCACAACGTCGGTGGCGGCCCCCGGCAACCGCGCTGAACGACCATTAATGCTGAGCGAATTGGCCATAGCCCGCCCGACATCACGAAGCATCACCGGAACGTCGGCTGCTAACCACTGGTATCCGGTACCAGCGATCTGGGGCAACCACACCTCCAGCGTGTCGCCGACCACGAGGTCGACGACAGCGCCGGAGGCGGGGTTATGACACGAGATCAGTGCCACAGCTCACCAAACGTACATCACGCTGATGGTGCCGACAGGATCCTCATCACAGTACGGTGCAGATCCACACGCTCGGGCGTGAGCCGCGAGCAGGGTCAGTGTGCTAAAACCGCTGTCTGTCGATGGAGAGAGTCGTTTCCAACCTGCGGTCTCGAAAAAAGCCCACGCGTTGCGGTTGCTCTGCTCGGCCCAGAGGGCTGTGACCTTCTCACCGCTGAGAGCCGCGGCGGATGAGCGCCCGATAGCCTGGGCACCGGGGGGTGCCATGCTGGGTGCCGCCGTCGCTGCAGATACCGTCGAGCCAGGGGCACTCTCAAGGTTAAAGAGCTCAGCTAATTGCTGGGCGCTAAGCTCTCGGGGCATCGTGTCAGTCGACAACGGTGCTGATCCTGATTGGTGTTGATTGCTGAGTGTCATTTCTTTTCTCCTTCGTGGATTCGTAGTGAATAAGGTCAGTAAGCATAAACTTGGGTCACGATGCCATCGTCTGCGTAGGCGTTGACGTAGGCTTCTTTCTCCTTCGCGGTGAGCAGGTCACCGAACATCGCGAGGTGGGCGGTGTCGGAGAGGCCACCGACTTTGAGCCATCCGTTGTCTTGCACATAGACCCAGCCATTGCGGTCGTGGCCCGTCGCATAAGCACCGATGACTTT
>JBOFDJ010000004.1:0-1647 GCA_051646885.1 Rhodoglobus sp. | reverse complement strand
CCTGCAGTTTGGGAAAACCCTGTCAGAGAATGGCGGTTTTCCGCGGAACAACATCAGCGTCGGCACTTCGCTGCAGGAGTTATGCGCGCCTACCGGCGCGACTTCTAAGAGAGCCAAGCCCGACGGGAAAAAGGCAATGAAATACGGCCTGTACTCGGCGGTGCTCACGCGTTCCTCACAATTGATTGAAATCTCTCTGTGAAGCCAACCATATCTTTGAGTATCAGACACCCTTTAACGCTCCGCCCCCAGGATTCGAACCTAGACCTAACAGCTCCAAAGGCTGTCGTGCTGCCGTTACACCAAGGCGGACCGCGCCTCGCAGCGCTCCACCTATTCTGCCAGACGCGAGCGAAATGTTCCGACCGCTGGGTTCTTGGCGGAAGCGATAGGGTAGGCCGATGCCGGTTGCTGCTGATCTACATCCCCCTGATCGCGGGCGCACACTCAACCCCATCACCGACGGGATCGGGCGCGGAGCGCAAGCACACGAGCACCGGCTGCTGCGCGCGGCCAGACCCGCGCTACCTATCCTGAACTGGCTGGGCATGTTCGCCAGACCACTGCTGAGAGTGCCCCGTCTCGGGTGGATCACCGCAGACCCGCACACCGCCCGCGCAATACTCAATGACCCCGACCACTTCACACTGCTGAGCGAAGGTGGCGTCGGTCATCTCTGGGCGCAGATTCTCGGGGACTGGGTGTACGGGCTGTTCGATGGGCCCGGCCACCACGAGTTGCGCACCAAAAGCCGCGACCTGTTCACCGAGAAAACGAGCGTCGCATTCGTCGAGCAGGCTTGGAGCTCCCGGATCGCGCAGGCCTGCCTCGCCTTTGAGGCTGGCGAGCAGCTCGATCTCGCCGAGCTGTCCCGCATCCTCGTCGGGCAGATGGTCGTGAGCCTCCTCGGCATGAACGTAGAGCACAAAGATGAGGTATACCTCGATATCTTCCGTACCGGCGAAGAGCTGGCGGCCATCGCCCTCGGGACCACCGCCGACACCGTGCTTCCTCCGCACAAAATCACGGTGGCCAGGGAAATCGTCGAGAAACTCACCGGCCATATCGATGCGTCATTTGCGACAGCATCCTGTGACACCGTCATCGGTCGATGCCGCGAGCTCGGCCTCAGCCTGATCGAGACCAAAGGATTATCGACTCTGCTGATGGTTGCTGGGACTGAGACCGCCGCATCCGCAATGGCCCGAACGGCAGCGCTGCTCAGCGATACTGGTGAGCAGCACAGATTGCTCGCTCATCCTGAGCTGATGGATGGCGCAGTTCGCGAGGCGCTTCGCGTAACCTCGCCTGCCCCCATCATCGGGCGCTCGGTGCTTGCCGACCTCGACCTCGGCGGGCGGAGACTGAAGGCTGGTGAACGAATCATCGTGCTCACCTGGACGGCCAATAATCTGGCCGGGCCATACCGGGTTGATCGCGAATACATCCCACAGAACCGGCAGCTATGGTTTGGTGCCGGACGGCACCTGTGCCTGGGTGGACCCCTCGCGCGGGCCGAACTGACCGCAATCGTGAGGCTGCTGCTCAGCGATGGCCGACCGTTTCGCGTGGTGTCGCGCAGCTACGGACGTCACGTGCTGATCCCGGCCTACGAATCCTTGATAGTACAGAAGCTCTGAGCCTGCG
>JBOFDJ010000003.1:0-8814 GCA_051646885.1 Rhodoglobus sp. | reverse complement strand
GACATGGACTGCCGGGTGACCTGCAGCTCATGAGCGAGTTCGGCAGGGTAGCAAGGAGCTGCCGTGAGCGACATCAAAATTCGTGCCCGGGTGGGATCAGAAAGCGCATGTCCAAATCGGGCAAGCGCTGTGAGCGAGGCAGCGGTTGAAGGGGTCATCCTTAAATAATACATAGGATAATGTATTCACTGAATTCTGAATTTTGGGCACTTCTTCTCACGGAGGGAGAAATAAATCCGCCAGTCTCTCAAGATCCGACGTAACTTCTTTTAGGCTTCCCACGGCCCGCCAAAACTACACTTTTGCGGGGTTAGCAGTGGGTGGCTACAGGGACGCGCGGGTTGCGCGGCGTGAACGACCACAAACGTGAGTCACCAGGGACGTAGGCCATACCCCGGCGCGCGTGCCTGCCATAGGTGCGGCTCACCGGTCTACTACAGCCACTTCTCGGCTAGGTGGTCGGCGGTGACGCGGCGGATGGTTCCGGAGCGCCCACGCAACACGATGCTCTCTGTGCGAATGATGGGGCCCTTGCGTCTGACCCCTTCGACCAGGCCGCCATCGGTTACTCCGGTGGCAACAAAGTAGGTGTTGTCACCACGAACCAGATCGTCAGCTTCATAGACCTTATCAAAACTGAGCCCTGCATCGAGCCCAGCCTGACGTTCCTCATCTGATGACGGCACAAGAATACCTTGGATCAGCCCGCCGAGCGCCTTCATCGCGCAGGCGCTGGCAACACCCTCCGGGCTGCCTCCTATACCGACGCAGATGTCAATACGGTTGCCATACAGGGCGGCGTTGATGCCGCCCGCAACGTCGCCATCCCGCAATAGGCGCGTTCCGGCCCCGGCGGCGCGGATCGCAGTGATCAGCTCGGCGTGCCGTGGGCGGTCGAGTACGGCGACAACCATCTCGCTCACGGTTTTTGCCTTTGCCTTTGCCAGAGCGCGAATATTTTCTCCAATGGGCTGACGAATGTCGACAACACCGATTCCCTCTGCGCCGGTCATAATTTTTTTCATATAGAAGACACTGGATGCATCGAGCATGGTTCCACGGTCGGACACCGCGATCATCGAGATGGCATTCTGTTGTCCCGCCGCAGTCAACGAGGTGCCGTCGATGGGATCGACAGCAATGTCACAGGAGGGCCCGTTGCCGTTGCCGACGTGTTCACCGTTGTAGAGCATGGGCGCTTTGTCTTTTTCGCCCTCGCCGATGACCACAACGCCATCGAAGTTGACGGTGCCCAGAAATTTGCGCATGGCGTCGACAGCGGCCTGATCTGCCGCATTCTTATCACCACGACCGATAAACGGTACTGCTCTGATGGCAGCGGCCTCGGTGGCTCGGACCAGTTCCATCGCCAGGTTGCGGTCAGGGTGAAGGTAGGGCGCTTCGGTTCCTGTTGTCACTGCAGTCCTTCAGTTTTGGTTGCCATTGCTTCGGTTGTCAGCAGCGCATCGCACGATCATCCTGATATTTCGGATCCCGTCCGATAGTATCGAACTTGATCCTGTCGACGCTGTTCAGTTGGAGTATCGGCTATCGGTAGAGGGTTCGTCGGCTGGCACTACTCGGGACGGTCAAGACGATTCTCATCCCTCAGAGAGGACATTAAGCCATGACTGACGCTTGCCTCAATTCCGATTCACGCATTCGTGCGCACGCTCGACTCGTCGCCAGCGCCACGCAAGGCCAAGAGTTTGATCTTCTGGTCATCGGTGGTGGGGTAACCGGGGCCGGTATTGCGCTGGATGCCGCGAGTCGCGGTCTTTCCGTTGCCATTGTTGAGGCCCAAGACTGGTCTTCCGGGACATCGAGTCGTTCCAGCAAGCTCGTGCACGGTGGCCTGCGTTACCTTCAGATGCTGGATTTTCCGCTTGTCTTCGAGGCGCTCAAAGAGCGCGGACTCCTCTTAGACGTGCTTGCGCCACATTTGGTGCGCCCGCTGGCCTTTCTTTATCCGCTACGTCATCGAATGTGGGAGCGCGCCTTCGTTGGCGCTGGCATTTTTCTGTACGACCTGCTCGCTCGTGCGCGTCGGGGCGCGCGGGCGTTGCCGTTCCATCGCCACCTGTCGCGAACTGCTTTGAGCGCGGTGTTTCCTGATCTGGCGCGCGGTGCTGCGGTGGGTGCCATTGAGTACTGGGATGCGGTTGTCGACGACTCGCGGTTCGTCATCACTCTGATGCGCACGGCTGCCGCCCACGGTGCTTGCGCGGCTTCGCGCACCCAGGTCACTGGGCTCACCAAAAATGAGGCGGGTGCCGTTAATGGTGCCGTGGTGATGGACCTCGAGACCGGCAGCTCATTCCCGGTGAAGGCTAAAACCGTCGTCAGCTCTACCGGGGTATGGACTGAAGATGTGCAGAGCCTGGCACAAGAAGACGGTGGGCTCCGCGTTTTGACCTCAAAAGGTATCCATATCGTGGTCCCGCGCGACCGGATCACGGGCTCGGCTGCGCTGATTCTGCAGACGGCCACGAGTGTGTTGTTCGTTGTTCCGTGGTCGCGTTATTGGGTGATCGGGACCACTGACACACCGTGGAGTGGCGATCTTGCTGCTCCGGTTGCCGACGCTACCGACATCGATTATGTACTTGGCGAAGCAAATAAAGTCCTGGCGCGCCCTCTAAGCCGTGGCGATGTCATAGGAACATGGGCCGGGCTCCGTCCCTTGCTGCAGTCGGGTTCTCAGTCGGGCACGCAATCAGCGAAAATGTCGCGCGAGCACACTGTTGCTTTGGTTACGCCTGGCTTGATTTCAATTGCTGGAGGAAAGCTCACGACGTATCGTGTGATGGCCAAAGATGCAGTTGACTTTGCCCTGGGCGCTGCTGCAAAGAATAATCCTTGTGTTACTGAGCGTATCCCGTTGATCGGGGCAGAAGGTTCACTGGATATTCGAGATGAGCTGCGCTCGGAGATCCAGGCTTTCCCCTGGAGTGAGGCCATGATTGATCATCTTCTGCACCGTTATGGTGCCCAGATCAGCGATATTGTGACCATCGCGCAACGCCGTCCCGACCTGGCGGTTCCTCTGAAACACGCCCCCGCCTATTTGCGGGCTGAGATTGTGTACGCAATCACCCATGAGGGAGCAGCGCATCTCGATGATCTGATGATGCGTCGTACTCGCATGGTTTACGAGTACCCTAACGAGGCGATGGATGCCCTACCCGAGGTCGTGGCCTTGGCTCAGGAAACCCTCGGGTGGAGCGATACCCAGACAGAGCGCGAAAGCAAGCTTTACCATGAGCAAACCGTATCCATGGTCAATCTGAGCGCATCTGCTTGAGGCATTATCCGACCGCAGTGGTGACCGCGGTGTCGTGGTCACGAGACGCTGCCTTGGCCCTCCGGCGGCGCTTCACCAGAACGACAATCACACACGCGATGATTCCCACCACCGCAAGCCATGGCAGTAGCACTCCGAGGGCAACCAAGAGCGCGGCAAAGAAGCCCACGAAGGAGTTCCACCCCGCGGCGAGCCCCGAGAAGAAGTTATCGGGGGCGGCGGCAGGTGCGGTGTAGTCCGACACTAGATTGAGGGTTACTGTGGACAGATCAACCTGGTCGGCATAGTAACGACGCTGGCTCTGGAGACTCTCAAGCTCGCCCTGGCGGGTGGAGATCGCCGTTTCCAGGGTGATGAGGTTCTCGGTGGTGGTTGCCGTGGAAAGCAGGGCAAGCAATCGGTCAACGGATGCTGTTAGCGCCGTAATGCGCGCGTCAAGATCCTGAGTCTCCCGTGTCACATCGGTCGCGTTGAGGGAGACCTCCTGCACCTCACCGAGCTCCCTGAGCTTGTCGAGTGTAGTGGTGAGCGTGTCCGCCGGGATACGCAAAATCAGGGTTGCACTACCACCGTTGCCATTGATCGCAGCGGACTCCGTGCGGCCATCGATCCGCCCGCCAGATTTCTCGGTGATCTGAATGGCCTTGCTCGCCGTCTCTGCGGGCTTCTCCACGGTGATGGTTACGTATCCCGTGGAGATCACTTGGCGGCCCGTGTCGGTAGCGAGCTGACCGGAGTCGCTGGGCTTCTGCGCTGATTTTTCCACTGAATCTTGTCGCGTCAGCATCTGAGAGGGGGAGTCACCGCTGGTGCCGGCGACTCCCTCGACGGGTGCTGGAGTCCCGACCTGAGGTGCCGCGCACCCAGCCAAGGCGAGAGTCGACAGGACTAGGACAGCGGGAATCATCATGAGCTTCATGAGATCACGGTACTGAGAGGGGGCTGGAGTATCTACCCAACGTTTGTGACTTTTCGTCCGTCAGCGCTTCACAATGGCCTGTGGACAACTGGGACAACTTATGCACAGATGTGGATGACACGCCCACTATATCTGGTGTTGGCGCAGTGTCATCGGCACGATATATAGTGTTTAAACCACCTGACCGGGGGTCGCATGGTTGAGAATATTTCTAGGGTCAATGGTCCGACCAAAAGCAATTCGAGGGAGATTTTTGTGGCAATTACAGTCGTTAAGCGCAGCGGTGAGCGGGAGCCGTATGACGCCAATAAGATCAACCTCGCGATTGAGGCGGCGACGGTCGGTCTTGACGACAACATCACCTGGGTAACACAGATCGCTTCTGAGCTTGAATTGACCCTGTTCGACGGGATCACCACCCAGCAGCTCGATGAGGCAGTGATTCAGGTTGCCCTACAGAATGTCAAAGACGACCCAGCTTTTGATATTGTGGCGGCCCGCCTTCTGCTCAAGACGATTTACAAGCGGGTTCTCGGCGACTACAACAATGCAGTCGAACTCAAAGAGCTGCACCGATCGCATTTCGCTGCCAACATCATTCGCGGCGTTGAAGAGGGCTTGCTCGATTCGCGACTGGTCGAACTCTTTGATCTCGACCTTTTGGCTACCCAGCTTGAGCCTGCTCACGACGAGCTGCTCAAGTACATCGGTGTTGTCACCCTGAATAACCGCTATGGCATCAAAGGCCGTAACGGCGATGCGCTAGAGGTTCCCCAATATTTTTGGATGCGGATCGCTATGGGCCTGTCGCTCAACGAAGCTCAGCCCACCCAGGCTGCTCTCGCGTTCTACCAAAAAATGTCGACGCTCGAATACCTCGCGGCCGGCTCCACTCTGGTCAACGCGGGAACCGTGTACCCCCAGCTCGCGAACTGCTTCGTCATGGAGATGCAAGACGATATGGAGCACATCGCGAAGACCACTCGTGATGTCATGTGGTTGACCAAGGGCACCGGCGGCATCGGACTCTCGGTGACCAAGCTTCGTGCTCAAGGCTCGCCCATCCGTTCTAATAACACCGCCTCTACCGGACCGATTCCCTTTATGCACACCATCGATTCGATTTTGCGGGCGGTCAGCCGTGGGGGCAAGAAATTCGGTGCCCTGTGCTTCTACATGGAGAATTGGCACCTCGACTTCCCCGAGTTTCTTGACCTGCGTCAAAACTCCGGTGACCCATACCGCCGCACCCGCACGGCCAATACCGCGGTCTGGATCAGCGATGAGTTTATGAAGCGCGTGCAGAATGACGAAGACTGGTACCTCTTCGACCCGCTTGAGGTCTCTGATCTCAATGAGCTCTATG
Organism: Rhodoglobus sp.; assembly: GCA_051646885.1. GTDB lineage: Bacteria > Actinomycetota > Actinomycetes > Actinomycetales > Microbacteriaceae > Rhodoglobus. Next base: position 3,225 of record JBOFDJ010000003.1, on the reverse strand, counting down.
GCAAAGCGTTCTCCGCTCGATACAACGAGTATGTTGCTCAGGCCGAGGCTGGCCAGATACGCTTATTTAAGAAGATCACGGCGCGTGAGCAGTTCAAATCGATTCTGATCTCGTTGCAAACCACAAGCCACCCCTGGCTGACCTGGAAAGACACCATCAACAACCGTGCCCTCAACAACAACACCGGCACGATCCACCTCTCCAACCTGTGCACTGAGATCACCTTGCCGCAGGATAAAGACAACGTCTCGGTCTGTAATCTCGCCTCGATCAACCTTTCGCAGCATCTGATTGTCGATAGCAGCGGCGCTGTGCGCCTTGACTACCCCAAGATCGAGCAGTCGGCGCGACTGGCCGTGCGCCAGCTCGATAACCTCATCGACATCACGCGCTCCAGCGTCGCCGAAGCGGATTTCTCCAATAACGAGAACCGTGCCGTCGGCCTTGGTGTCATGGGTTTCACTGATGTGATCGAGAAGCTCGGCGTTAGCTATGAGAGCGAAGCGGCATACGAACTGATCGACGAGATCATGGAACACGTTTCTTACGCTGCCATCGATGCCTCGACCGAGCTCGCCACAGAGCGCGGTTCTTACGCCAATTTTGAGGGAAGCCGGTGGTCGCAAGGCCTCGTGCCGCTCGACTCGATTGCGCTGACGGAGGCGGATCGTGGTGTGCAGATCAAGGTCAACCGCACGACCCGCCTTGATTGGGATGCTCTGCGCGTGAAGGTCGCCAAGGGCATGCGTAACGCGACGCTGATGGCTATCGCGCCCACCGCATCCATCGGTCTGGTTGCGGGAACCACACCAGGGCTTGACCCGCAGTTCTCGCAGATTTTTAGCCGGTCTACCTCGAATGGAAAGTTTCTTGAGGTCAACCGCAACCTGGTTGCCGATCTGCAGAAATTGGGAATATGGGATTCCACCCGCGAGGCTATTTTGCGTAGCCAGGGTGATATTCAGAGCATCCCTAGCATTCCTGACTCGGTCAAGGCGACCTATAAAACCAGCTTCCAGCTTTCGCCGTATGCTTTTCTTGAGGTCGCCGCTCGCGCCCAGAAGTGGATCGATCAGGCGATCAGCCGCAATATGTATCTTGAGACTCGCGACCTCGGCGACATGATGGATATTTATTTTGCGGCTTGGGAACGTGGCGTCAAGACCACCTATTATCTGCACATGAAACCCCGCCATACCGCCGAGCAGTCGACGGTGAAGGTCAATAAATCGGAAGATTTGGTCGCCTCCGCCATGACGAGTCCGCCCGGACAGTCGGGAGCCTCAATTGCAGCGCCCGCCCGCCGCGGCTTTGGTGGCTTCGCCCCGAAGGCCGGTTCCTGATGAACCCGGTCAGCTTCGACAACACCTCCGAATACAACGTCCCGGTAGATCCGATGGACGATCTCCACTGCGACAGTTGCCAGTAGAAAGCTAGGAAAATAATGGGAATTCTCGGAACCGGTCTTCAAGAGGGCCTGCTACTCAAGCCCATCAAGTATCAATGGGCGATGGATCTTTATGACCAGGCTGTGGCCAACACCTGGTTTCCCAATGAAATTCAGCTCGGCGAAGATATTGCCGACTTCAAGAAGATGACCGATGAAGAGCGCCACGCGGTGACCTTCCTGATGAGCTACTTCAATCCGAACGAGTTGCTCGTCAATAAGGCGCTTGCCTTCGGTGTCTACCCTTACGTGAGTGCTGCCGAGTGCAGTCTGTACCTCGCCAAGCAGATGTGGGAGGAGGCGAATCACTGCATGAGTTTCGAGTACGTTCTCGAAACCTTCCCCATTGATCGTGAAGCCGCCTATAGCGCTCATGCCAACATCCCATCGATGGCACGTAAAGAAGAGTTTGAGGTGAAGTACATCCGCCGTATGACGGAGAACACTCTCGACATCACGACAACGGAGGGCAAAAAAGATTTTGTCCGCAACCTGGTTGCCTACAACGTCATTCTTGAGGGGGTCTGGTTTTACTCGGGTTTCATGGTTGCCCTGTCGTTTCGTCAGCGAAACCTGCTGCGCAACTTCGGCTCGCTGATGGACTGGGTGGTGCGTGACGAGAGCTTGCATCTCAAGTTTGGTATCAACCTCATCCTCACCGTACTCGAAGAAAATCCCGATCTGCAGACCGAAGAGTTCGCCGCCGAGATCAAGCAGATGATTCTCGATGCTGTCGAGATGGAAGAGGCATACAACCACGACCTTCTCCCGGGTGGCATCCTCGGACTCAACGCCACCTACATCAACCAATACGTGAAATATCTCGCGGATCGGAGGTTGGAGGAGCTCGGTTTCGAGGCACATTACAATGTCTCGAACCCCGCTAAGTGGATGGCTGCGGCCAACGATACCCTCCAGTTGGTTAACTTCTTTGAATCCACCAACACCTCCTACGAGTCCAATGCTTCGGCTATGGTGGGGGCGAAGTAGCGCTGGTCGATTCAGAGAGTGTGCACATCGCGCGGGTCGAGTGGTCCGACCCGCGCGCTGTCGCCTTGCGTGACGCTATGCAGCTCGAGATGGATGCGCTCTACCGTAATCCGGCCACTGCTTCAGTGCCGGAAGTGCTCCCCGAGGGCATATTCGCTGTCGACCCCGCTGAGGTGGTGGTAACACTGCTTGCCCTGCACGATGGTGCGGCGGTCGGGCACGCGGCTCTTCGCCCCTATCAGGAGTCGTTCGAGGTGAAGAAGGTATTTGTGGACTCGAACCATCGTGGCCTCGGGATTGCGCGCATGTTGATGGAGGAGCTTGACCTTATCGCTCGGCAGAACGGAGTCCACCGCCTCGTGCTTCAGACCGGCACCCTGCAGGGCGAAGCGATCCGTCTCTATGAGCGTCTGGGGTATCAAAAAATTGCGCCCTTTCGCAACTATGGGCTCCTCACGCGGGGGCTATGTTACGCAAAGGCACTTGCGGTCGGGTAGGGCTGACAGCCCAGACGCTCACAGAGGAGGTTCGCGCTCACTGAACGGTTCGTGTGACTGTGCTGTTACTAGAGTACGTTGATGGCTGTTGCTCGCCATCGTCGGTCGAGTCCTTCAAGTCTGAGGGCGACGGCGCGTGTTCGGGCGCGGTTGCGGATGATGACGACTGCTTCAACGACTCCATCGCGTGGTTCGAATTGTGTTGTTGATCCCAAGACGAACTGGGGTCGGGTTGCTGTGCGTCCGGTTGCTTGTCGGGCGCGGGTTGACAGGACGACGCGTTTAAGAAGG
>JBOFDJ010000002.1:0-12936 GCA_051646885.1 Rhodoglobus sp. | reverse complement strand
CAGCTCAGGCGGTGGTCGCCGCGCGCAGCCCCTTCAGCGCACCGGACCAGGCCACCACCTGATCGAGCATCGTGCTGAGCCCGGACTCATGATGAGGAAGCGGCTTCAGCGTTGTGTGATCAGCGAAGTCTTGTGCGATAGAGATCGCAACCTGCTCGCGGACATGCGCGATCTGTAGTTCACTCACAACGAGACGCAGATGCTCTACCGCCCGCATCCCGGCGGCGGAGTAACCGTAGCTCACAAAGCCGGCAGCCTTGTTGTTCCACTCTTTATTGAGGTAGTCGAGTGCGTTTTTGAGCACCCCTGAGGTGGAGTGGTTGTACTCGGGGGTGACAAAAACGTATCCGTCGTGCTGGGAAACCGCCGCCGACCAGAGCTTTGTGTGCTCGTGTGCGTACTGGCCCATCATGGCGGGCACAGGCTCGTCGAGGAGTGGAAGCGGAAAGTCAGCAAGATCGATGAGATGGTAGCTGGCATCGTTGCGTGTCGAGGCCTGCTCTAAGACCCACTGGGCCACCTGATCCCCCCGCCGACCCGGGCGAGTGCTGCCGAGAATGATTCCGATGCTGAGCTCTGACATGGTGACCTTTCGCTTGGCGATACATGTGATGTCGATCCCAGAGTAATCCTTTTTAGTGACATGTCAACTACACGGTAGGATGAGTCCATGAGCGGTAGCACTCCTGACGAGAGTGAGCTGTGGCGCGTTTTTTCACTCATGCGACGCCAGCTCGACCTCGCCCTGGAGCGCCGTCTCCACGCTGATGCGGGAATCTCTACCGCCGACTACGAAATCCTCGCCTCGCTGGCGGGGGAGCCGGGGCACCGCCTTCGCGCGGGCCAGATCGGCGACCTCATCGGCTGGGAAAAAAGTCGGGTCTCTCACCAGATCAGCCGGATGCAAGAGCGCGGCCTGCTCTGTCGAGAAGGGTGCGGCAATGATGGGCGCGGGGTCTGGGTAGCCCTCACCGCTGAGGGTAGGCGGATCGTGCACAGCGCCATGCGTGACCATGATTCTGCCGTTCGAGAGCATTTCTTCGATGTGCTAACCGCCGAAGAAAAACGCTCTCTTGACGCTGTCTCCCACAACATCCTCAACACCCTGAGCGTGCCCCAGTGCGGAAAACTGCCGCGGGATGGATAGGCACGCGGCGGGCGCGCAGCCCTGCGAGAGATCACGACGGGCACACAGTCTGGGGCGTTAGGCGTTAGGCGGTGCTGGGGCGCTAGGAGCTCAGCTCCAGGTGCTGGGCGCCGCTTCCCGCGTGGGCGGCAGCACGACACTCTCGCTCCACTCGACAACCCACCGTGGGGGCGGCATCGTCGTCACATCAACACCCGTCAACTCCGACAGTTCGGCCATGCTCACCGTGCCGCCGCCCTTCTTCAGAAACCGCGCCCGGGTCATGGCACGGGCAAAAATCTCGCCATCCACCACAAAGCGCTGTTCGACATAGGCTGCCTTGGCGTCGTAACCCACGACTCTGGACTCCAGAACAAAGCGCTGCCACGGCTGTAGCGACTTGCGGAAGGTCATCGTCTCGTTCGCCATCACCGGGTAATAGCCCCGGACTCGCATCTTCGCCCAGACACCCGAACGCACCAGGATATCCATGCGACCGAGATCCATAATCGAAAAATAGACACCGTTATTCATATGCCGCAGCACATCGAGATCGGTGGGCAGCACCCGCAGCGCCACCCGCCCCACATCGTGAATGCCGAGAGCAGCAGCCCGGCGGCTGCGAAACATGTGGATGATGGTCCTGAAGATCATGTGCACCCTGCCACGCTAATCGATGTTGGGCAGCGCGGTAAGCGCTATCAGAATCCTCATCCTCAGGTCTCCAAGCGAATAGTCTGTAACTGTGCGTGCCCCGTTTGTGACACCTATTGCCCTCAGGGATGGACAACAAGATGGCAAAAATTGAAGGCCTTCGGATACAAAACTATAAGACCCTGCGTGATGTCACGTTGGGCCAGCTCTCGAGCCACCCGAAGACGACTAAGCCACTGAATCCCTTAACTGCGGTGATCGGAAAAAATGGAGTCGGCAAAAGTAGTTTGTTCGATGCCTTTGGATTTTTGGCGGATTGCCTGAAGCTTGGCGTCGAGGAGGCATGCGACGCCAATGGTCGCGGTGGATTCTCTAAGCTTCGGACTCTGGGGCAGTCTGGGCCAATCACCATCGAGGTTTATTATCGCCAGACCGTGAACGCTCAGCCAATAACCTACGAAATTGCGGTCGATCTTGATCGTTCTGGTCGCCCATACGTAGCACAAGAAAGGTTGCGTCAAAGAAGAAAAGCAGACCGTGCGGGTCGACCTTTCTTGTTTCTGGACCTCAGAGAGGGCAAAGGGGTTGTATGGAAGGGCCAGAGCGTCAGCGAATTCGGGGAAGGTGATGCATTCGATTTCGAAAAGCTTATTCGAGAAGTTCAAGAAGAGGACTCAAAGGAGAGGGAGGTCATCACACTAACCGACTCGCGAAAATTGGGGATCGCCACCCTGGGCTCCCTCACTCAACATCCACGAATCTCGGCCTTCAGAACGTTCATCGAAGGCTGGTACCTCAGCTATTTCACCCCTGATGCCGCCCGCAGCCTGCCCTTGGCGGGAGCGCAGAAACACCTCAGTATTCATGGCGACAACCTCGGCAATGTCGTGCAGTTCATGCAACGCGAGCACCCTAAGCGATTCCAGCAGATCCTCGACAGAATTGCTGACAAAATCCCCGGGATATCGAGAATCGACACGGAGACATCGAATGATGGTCGGGTTCTTCTCCGGTTCAATGACCACGGATTCTCGGATCCCTTTTATTCCCAGCAGATGTCAGACGGAACGCTGAAGGTTTTCGCCTACTTGCTGCTACTGGAAGACCCCACTCCTCCGCCTTTCCTCTGCATCGAAGAACCAGAAAACGGCCTATACCATCGGCTCCTGGAGACCCTGGCTGAAGAGTTCCGGGCGCATGCAACCGGACAAAAAGGGTCATCACAAGTGTTCCTTACAACACATCAGCCCTACCTCGTCGACGCATTACGTCCAGACGAAGTCTGGATACTTGAGAAGCAGAGCACTGGTTTTTCCGAGATCAGACGGGCGAGCGCCGACGACCGGATCAGTAATTTTGTCGATGAGGGCCTACCACTCGGTGCCCTCTGGTATAGCGAGTATCTGGACGCATAACCGCATGCACATTGAATTTTTGGTAGAAGACTTATCGGGAAAAGTCGCCTTGGAGCAGCTGGTTCCGAAGATCATTGAATCCGATCACACCGTGAAAATTTCTCCCTACAGGGGAATTGGGCGCGTGCCAAAGAACATGTCCCCCAACACCGAAGCAAGCAAGAGAATACTGCTTGATCAGCTACCGAAACTTCTTCAGGGGCTGGGGAAAACTTTCCGAGGCTATGGTGCGGACTACGCCGCTGCCGTGGTGGTGATCTGCGATCTCGACAACAAAAATCTCGAAAAATTTCTGGTTGAGCTCACTGAGATGGTTGACGCTTGTGATCCGCGACCAGAAACCAGATTTTGCCTTGCCATCGAGGAAGGCGAAGCCTGGTTTCTGGGAGATGTGATGGCGATCCGCACGGCGTATCCTAAGGCCAAAAATAACATTCTCGAGAACTACGTGCAGGACTCAATCTGCGGCACCTGGGAAATTCTTGCTGATGCTATTCATGATGGCGGATCATCCGCTGTGAAAGCGTTGGGCTGGCACAAGACCGGTCGTCTCAAATCTGAATGGGCACGAAACATCACACCCCATATGGATGTTGAGAAAAACGAGTCTGGTAGCTTCGCCCACTTTCGCGATAGCCTTCGCGAGCTGGTGAGAAACCCTGATCCCGCGGGCTAGTGACCGCGATGGTCCTGCACGGTCATCCGGGGGCCGAAGCGCGGCTTGGCGAAGCCGCTCGCCTCGATGAGACGCACCACACGCTGACGTTGGCCAGCCCACGGGGACAGTAGTTCGAGCATCCCGTCATCATCGACCGGTGCGCCGACCAGCGCCCAGCCAACCAGCGCGGGCAGGTGGTAATCGCCGATGCTCGGTGAGTCGGCGTCGCCATGGGCGCGCTGAGTGGTTTCGGCGGCCGTCCAGACCCCAATACCGGCGATGCTGTGCAGCTTCTTCGAGGCGGCCTGCCCGTCACGACCATGCTCTAGGGTGCGCTCTAGGGATGCCGCGACCGCCGTTACCCGCAGTATCGTCGCCGAGCGTTCCGGCCCCACCCCGGCGCGGTGCCACTCCCAGGAGGGAACCCGCCGCCAGGTCTCGGGGGCCGGAAACACCAGCATCCCTTCCGGCGCTGGCCCCGGAGCCACCTCCCCGAACTTGCCGATGAGCGTACGCCAGGAACGCCAGGCCTCCTTGCTTGTGACCTTCTGTTCCAGGATCGCGGGGAGCAGCATCTCGACAACCTGCCGGGTGCGCAGCAGGCGAAGCCCCGGATTGCGGCGGCGGGCCTCCGCGAGAAACGCGCTGCCCGAGACATCCAGGTCGCCCCCATCGTCACCATGGCCGAGCAGCTCGGGCACACCGTCGAGCGCCCAGTGTGCGCCAGGACCCCAGGCCGTTGCCTCAATGCCGTGGCGGCGTTGCGCGAGGTGCAGAGTGGCAGCGCCGAGCGGGGTGCGCAGCGTGCGCCAGTAGCCGGAAGGCTCCACCCGCAGGGTCGGGTCGAACGGTCCGCGACTGAGCGGGCGCAGGGTGTGCAGCAGATCCACGGGTTGGGCTGGCGCGTAGGTGGACCTGAGAGGGGAATCCGTCGCGCTGCTGCCGGTGTTGCTCACGTCCCGAGACTACGCGAGGTGCGGCGCAGGCCGGCGCGGGCTGGGTGCGGCGCGGTGCGGTGCGGTGCGGCGCGGCGCGGCGGGAGAAGATCACCGGTGGCGGGAGTTGCTACTCCTGCCGTCTGCTGCTTTCTCCCGCCGGATCGGGTTGTCCTCCTAACACGCAACGCGACACCGCCGCCGGGCAGCATACGATTTACGGGTGGCCGTGACAAAAATTCTGCTGTTCTACCTGTTCACACCCCTTGCTGATCCGGAGGCGGTGCGGCTGTGGCAGCGCGGGCTGTGCGAATCGCTCGGGCTGGGTGGTCGCATCATCCTGTCAAAAGATGGGATCAACGCCACCGTCGGTGGGGAGCTGAAGTCCGTCAAAAAGTACCTCCGCACGCTGCGTGAATATGCCCCGTTTCGTGATATCGAGGTGAAATGGAGCGAGGGCGGTGTCGGCGCCCCGGGGGCAGCGGGGTATCGCGACTTTCCGCGACTGAGCGTGCGAGTACGCGACGAGCTGGTCAGTTTCGGGGCTCCCGGTGAGCTGCGGGTCGATGCCACTGGTGTGGTGGGCGGGGGAACACGACTCAGCCCCGCGCAACTGCACGACTTGGTGGCTGAGAAGGAGGTCACCTTCTTCGACGGGCGCAATGCCTTCGAGGCGCAGATTGGAAGGTTTCGGGATGCCGTGGTGCCGTCGGTGGCGAACACCCGCGAGTTCGTGGCCGAGCTGGAGTCAGGCGCATACGACCACCTGAAAAGCGAGCCCATCGTCACCTACTGCACCGGTGGCATCCGCTGTGAGGTGCTCTCCTCCCTGATGATTAACCGTGGCTTTCAGGAGGTATACCAACTCGATGGCGGCATCGCGACCTACGGCGCGACCTACGGTGACCAGGGCTTATGGGAGGGCTCGCTCTACGTCTTTGACGGTCGGATGTCGGTGGAGTTCAGCCCTGATGCCGCTGTCATCGGTTGCTGCAGTCGGTGTTCCGAGGCCAGCAGTCGCATGCAAAACTGTGACGACCTGGCCTGCCGTGAACAGCTGGTCGTCTGTGCGCAGTGCGCGAAGGGATCCATTTCTTGCGTCGCCCACAGCGCCGCGGCTGAGAGCGCTTGAGAGTATCTGACGCTACCGGGCCCCTGTGGGTGGTGGCCTCGACGGAGTCGGGGTTCTAGAGCGGTCGCGTGGGTCTGGCTCTGGGTCTGGGTGGTTTCTAGCCTTGGTCGTTTGGGTTGTGGCAGCCGATGCCTTTCGGGTTGGTGATGCAGTCTTCCGAGACGAGTACGGTCTTCACATTCCATGCGGTGAAGATCAACGGCTCCGGTTCCACACTGACAACACCCTCAATGTCCCGCCACCGTGATCCTGCGATGCTGTATTCCACCGCAAAGTCGACCGTCACCCGGGCACGATAGTCACCCCGGGTCTCATACACATGACTGGCAGCCGTCTGATCAAACTCCTCCACCCCCAACTGCTTCCACTTACCCCCCGCGGTAGTGAGCTGTGCAGTGTTCCCGTCACCGTAATCCCACCGCCACAGCACCGGAGTGAACCGCACCCTCGCCGGTTGACCCAACAACACCCCCTCCACCACCTGAGGGCCACCAGCGACGAAAAAGTTGGTCTCCAACCCCACCACAGCCCACCACGACGGCTGCATCCCCGCCACCGGCACCACCGGAACGAAACCGGCCACATCCGACAACGACAACGGTGGAATCTGATCAGCCGACGTGATCGTGTAAACATCACACAACTGTGGAAGCCGCACACACCGAGGATCCGACGTCGACGGCGGCACATCCGAACCACCACCGGCACCAGTGCCGCCAGAGCCGCCGCCCGGACCGCCCGAACCCGGACGATTCACCTCCGCCCCCAAAGACACCTCACCCACACCCACACGCACCGAGACCACCCGAGAACACGACTCAGACGCGATATTAGCTGGACCACATCCCCATTGATCATCCGCGGCAGCCGCCCATGCCGGCGTCAGTAGCAGCAGACCACCCGAGAGTCCGACCACTACTCGCAGAAGTTGTAACCTACCCATACGTCACTCCTCGCTACTCTCATCCTGGGAGGCTCGGTAGCCTCCACGTCAAAACCCACCTGAAACGGAACCCGATTCAACCGATCAGCAGACGTCAAGTTGCTCCCATCAGCAGAAACAAGCCGCACCGCCGTCACGTCGAGACACAGATAAATATCAACAAAAGAACCCCCACTGCCCCGGTCGCGATACTGCGTCAGTTTCACCGTGTCAAAGGTCGAAGCTCCCTCGGTGTGAATCCCACGCTCCCGATAGGAGGTATAAGAGTTCAACGACTCCTCAAAAAACTTCGGTGTCGTCAGCGGTTCCAACCGTTCCGGGTTCACACCACCCTCCGCCGTGACCTGGTCCGACAACGCCAGATACGCGGCGTACGCCTCGGTGGCCGCAGCCAAGGCCTCATCATTCGAGGCAAACACCGGCGGCACCACACTCGGCTCCGCCGGAAACGTCAACGGCCGAGTCCTCTGAGAACCACCCCCATCCCACGACAACACAAACACCGTCACCCCAGCCGCAGCATACAAAACCGCCACCACAAACAAGACCGCCATAGCCTTGCCACCCAACATCAACACCACAGCCCGACCAAACCTCACAACACGGCCAGCAGGCGCAACCGCCACAGGCGCAGCACGACCACCAGCCGCAGCATCCGCATCCGCATCCCAACCACCAGCCGCCGCATCCCGATCACCAGCTCCTGAGGAAAACCTTCGCATCATCCCACCGTAACCAACTCCCACCCCACACGCAGAAGTTATCCACAGGGCAGAAGACCCACCCACGCCCACACGCCCGCCGAGCAGGAGCAGCCCCGACGGCGGGAGTAAAAACCGATCCGGCGGGAGTAACCAACGGATGGCGGGAGCTGCAACCCCCGCCACACGTAACTTTCTCCCGCCACACCTCGAATGTTCCACCACACGTAACTTTCTCCCGCCACACAGAGGGGCACCACACGACGACAGCGGCGACTACAGGCACACGGCGCGCACGCGCACACGGCACGGCACGGGCATCCGCGCACTGCAGAGCTGCGCGCGCCGCCACCACACCGCATACGCCGCCCGGAGAGCGGTGCCGTCGACCTACCCGACGGGGCGGCCCCCGGCACCTCGCGCGCTGGAGTCGTCACGAGTCGCTGTACCCGCTTCAGCCGGAGCGGCGACAGCGGCATCCTGAGCCAGCAGGGCGGCCTCGTTATCCGCGTTCTCTTGTAGAGCCGACTTATCGCGAAGCGGGCTTGCCTTGAGGAAAAAGCTCAACACGAAGGCAACAGCAACCACGGCGAGGGCGACCCAGTAAATCGTCACTGTTGCCGTGGCGAAGCCCTGCAGAAACGGCGCGGTCAGCCTGGGATCAGCACCGGTAAGGAAGGAAGTGTTGCCATCGAGGGCGGTTCCCAACGAGACGCTGCCATCCCGAGCAGAGCTCAGCAATTCGAGAATCTGCCTATTTGCGGGTTCAGCGGCCACCGCGGGATCGACCGCCGCCGCCTGCAACTGAGCAAGGTTTGTCTTATTGGCGAAGGCAGCGGCAATGGTGTCAGGGATGCGCGAGAACAGAATGGAAAACAGCACCGCAACACCCAAAGTCCCCCCGATCTGGCGGAAGAAGGTGGAGGAGCTGGTGGCCACCCCGATGTCACGCGGGCCGACCGAGTTCTGGCTGGCGATGGTGAGCGTCTGCATCAGCTGACCGAGGCCGAGGCCGATCAGCAGCATCCCGATCATGATGTACCACACCGGCTTATCGGCGCTGAGGAAGGTCATCCAGAAAAAGCCGAGCACCATCAATGCGGTGCCGGTAGTGGGGAAAATTTTGTACTGACCGGTGCGCGAAATGAGCTGGCCGCTGACAATGGATGAAATCATCAGACCGAGAATCATCGGCAGCGTCTGGAGACCGCTCAGGGTGGGGCTTGATCCGTGGACGAGCTGCAGGTACAGCGGAATGGTCATCATCGCACCGAACATCCCGAAGCCCACCAGCACGCCCAACACCGTCGCCATCGAGAAGGTCGCATTGGAGAACAGCGTCAGTGGGATCAGCGCATCGTCGCCCATGAATTTTTCGCACAGGATGAAGGCGGTCAGGCCGAGAGCTCCGATGGTGTAGCAGAGAATGGCAATGCCCGAGCCCCACCCCCAGTCACGGCCCTTTTCGGCAACCAGCAGCAGCGGCACCAGGGCGAGAACGACGGTGGCAGCACCCCACCAGTCGATGCGCACCACGCGCCGGGTGTGCGGGATGTGCAGAAAACGCAGCACAATGGCCAGCGCCACCAGGCCAACCGGCAGGTTGATCAGGAACACCCAGCGCCAGCCGGTCGCAAACAGAATCTCGGGTGTTCCAGAGAACATCCCACCAATGAGTGGACCGATAACGCTAGAGACGCCGAACACCGCAAGGAAGTAGCCCTGGTATTTGGCGCGCTCGCGGGGCGCGAGGATATCGCCCATAATGGCCAGCGGCAAGGCCATCAAGCCGCCGGCACCGAGCCCCTGGATCGCCCGGAACACGGCGAGCTGGTACATCGTTTCCGCGAAGCCGGCAGCAATGGAGCCGATGAGGAAGATCACGATGGCGATGATGATGAGTGGCCGTCGGCCAAAAATATCACTGAGCTTTCCGTAGATCGGCGTCGCAATCGTGGAGGTGATGAGGTACGCCGTGGTCACCCAGGCTTGCAGGCTGAGCCCGTCGAGATCGTCGGCGATGGTGCGCATCGACGTTCCCACAATGGTCTGGTCGAGAGCGGAGAGGAACATCCCTGCCATCAGGCCGAAAATGACAAACAGAATTTGGCGATGGCTCATCACCCCACCGGCCTCGGCGATAGCTCTGACCTGTTGCTGTCCTCGGGATTCGGTGCGTGTCATGGTTGTTTCTCGGGCCCCGCAAGGGCAGCGTCCACCATGGTCTTTGCTTCCGCCTGCACGAGCTTCAGATGCTCTGGACCCCGGAAGGACTCCGCATAAATCTTGTAGACATCTTCGGTGCCGCTGGGCCGAGCCGCGAACCATGAGAACTCGGTGGAGACCTTGACTCCTCCGAGAGCCGCCCCGTTTCCCGGGGCCTGCGAGAGCGTGGAGGTGATCGGATCCCCAGCCAATTGGGTGGCCGTGACCGCCGCGGCGGTGAGCTGGCCGAGGCGCGCTTTCTGCTCACGGCTGGCGGGGGCATCCACCCGCTGGTAGGCGGGTTCACCGAACTCGGCGACCAGTTCGGCATAAAGCTGCGACGGCGACTTTCCGGTAACGGCACGAATCTCGCTCGCCAGAAGCGCGAGGAGGATGCCGTCTTTATCGGTCGTCCACGCGGTACCGTCGGTGCGCAGAAAGCTGGCACCGGCGCTCTCCTCCCCACCAAAGGCCACCGAGCCATCGATCAGCCCGGGGACAAACCACTTGAAGCCCACCGGCACCTCCCACAGTGTTCGACCGAGCGAGTGCGCCACCCGGTCGATCATGGAACTGGAGACCAGGGTTTTGCCGATGGCGGCATCCCGACGCCAGTGAGGCCGGTGGGTGTAGAGATAGCGGATGGCGACCGCCAGAAAATGGTTAGGGTTCATCAGGCCGCCATCGGGGGTGACGATGCCGTGACGGTCAGCATCGGCATCGTTGCCGGTGAGCAGGTCAAACTGATCGCGCTGCGCCACGACGGAAGCCATAGCGGAGGCCGATGACGGATCCATCCTAATTTTTCCGTCCCAGTCGAGTGTCATAAAAGCCCAGGTGGGGTCGACCACAGGATTGACCACCGTCAAGGTTGTGCTGTTGCCAGGCTGATCACCAAAATATTTTTTGGCGATCAAGCTCCAGTAGCTGAGGCTGGCCCCGCCCAAGGGGTTAGCACCGATGCGCAGCCCAGCCCTCCTTATTGACTCAATGTCAATGATGTTCTCCAAGTCGGCAACATAGTGGCCCCGAAAATCGTAAGTCTCCACCGCAGTGGGCTGAGCGCGCCTCACATCACCGCTGCCAGCGGCGATGATGTCGTTAGCGCGATTCGCGATCCAGGTGGTCGCCTCACTGTCAGCCGGGCCGCCATGTGGCGGGTTGTACTTAATGCCGCCATCCCGTGGCGGGTTATGACTCGGCGTGATGATGATGCCGTCGGCCTGATCGGGGTGACCCGCGGTGTTGTAGCGGATGATCGCGTGGCTCAGCGCCGGGGTCGGTACACAGTCGTCGAACTCATCGACGAGCGCACGCACGCCGCCAGCCGCCAGCACCTCTAGCGCCGTGACTTCGGCGGGCCGGGAGAGCGCATGAGTGTCACGGCCCATGAACAGCGGGCCGGTGATGCCTTGGCTGGCTCGATACTCCACAATCGCCTGCGTGATAGCGGCGATATGTGTCTCGTTGAATGCGGTGTCGAGCGAGGAGCCACGATGGCCGCTGGTGCCGAAGACAACGCGCTGCTCGGGGATCGTGACATCCGGAACCAGCGCGAAATAAGCCTGCACCAACTCGGGCACATCAATAAGGTCGGATGCTACGGCGGGAGTCCCTGCGCGATCATTCATGCTGCCCAGTCTGCCACTGTGCCACGCCGAGTGTGTGCTGCAGGATCATGCCACGAGAGAGGTCAGGACCCACAGGCCGGGGCACAGGGCCAGCCCTCACGGGGTCAGCGGCGGTGGGGTTGGGCTCTGCTGTTGTTGTTTTTGGTATTCGGCGTCGAGTTCGTCGATGATCTGGCTCATGTTCCCGGCGACACAATCATTCTTGCCGCTCATGGTCATCACGATCTCGTTGGCACCAAAGTTGATGGAACTGCCGGATTTGTTAATCATGGTGAGGTCGTAACCCCCCTGACCAGTGAACACATGTCTCGCGTCAAGTTGTTGGCAGGGTTTCTTCGTTTTCGGAGTTGGGGGTTCGGGGGTTGGCGAGGCGGGTGTGGACGTCGGCGGGGCGGTTGAAGCGAAGCGCTTCGTGGGGGCGGGTGTGGTTGTAGTCGTGTCGGTAGGCGTTGATCTGTTCAACGAGTTGAAGTCCGTGGTCGATTTCTTCTCGGTATAGCCATTCGTATTTCATCGTTGTGAAGCCGCGTTCGCGTGAGCTGTTCTGCCCTGGGGTTCGGACTCTGGTTCGGACGTGGCGTAGTTCGGGGTGGGCGGTGATGAACGCTTCGAAAGTGAACGATCTGAACGGGCCGCCGTTATCGGTCACGATGGTCACGGCGGGCTGCAGCCCACCGGTCGCCTCGTCGATTTCGCAGTCGTCGATCAGCGGGTGGCCGAGGAGCATCTCTGCTTCGGCCAGAGCGAGTTCGACGGCGGTGATGGCGTCGTGCATGTTCGCTGTCGGGGACACATGGGCGTTGAATTCATACTTGGACCAGTAGTCCCGGCATGCTGCGATCCGCCAGGTCCCCCCACCGGTGGTTTCGTATTCGGAGAAATCAAGTTGCCACACCTGGTTCGCACCCGTCGGTTCTGTTGCGAATGTTGCCTTACGTCGCTCGGCACGATTCCGCCGCTCCCACTGGTAGTGGGCGGGCAGAATCAGCCCCTCGTCTCTCAGTAGCCGCAACACGGTCGCTTGCGATACCCGGTGCCCATCATGGCGGACCATCGCCCACACTTTGCGGTGACCCCATGCCGGATGAGCGGTCGCGTGCTTCACCGCGAGTTCTCGTGCGGCCAGACGTGCTGGCTGCGGCCATGGACCTTTCGGAGGCCGCGACGAGCGTGCTTTGGCTTGCCAGCGCCGCCAAGAACGTTCGTGCATGTCGAAGATTTCGCAGAACCTCGCGGTCGACACGCCCGCGTCCTCGCGGATCACCTCGCGGTCCTCGAAGGGCCCAAGCGGCCCTCAGCACTCTTCTTCCACACCCGGATCTCGACGGCGGCCTCACCGAGGGCCTGAGTGAGTTCAGCAACCTCACCTTCGAGCTGGACCTGACGAGACGACGGCTTCGACTTACCCGCCTCAATGCCCGCCTTCCCTCCCTCAAGAAACTGACGCTTCCAGTTCCCAATCGTCTGCTCAGAGAACTTCTCCCGCCGCGCGGCCTCAGCGACCGTGACCTCACCCTGCAACACAGACAACACAAT
>JBOFDJ010000001.1:0-6017 GCA_051646885.1 Rhodoglobus sp. | reverse complement strand
AAAAGGGAGCGGAGACGGAGGGATTTGAACCCTCGGAACCCGTGAGGGTTCTCCACCTTAGCAGGGTGGTGCACTCGGCCGAACTATGCGACGTCTCCAGTGTTCGAGCCCATCATAGCCAGTGGAAGGGGTCTTGCTCGAATTCTGGCTAGTAATCGTTGGTTACTGTACAGGTACGCTCAGCGGCAGTCTGGCCGCTGACCTTGTCAAGAACGGGCACTTCGCTGCTCTCGCTCGGTGGGGCCGAAGGGTCAGGAGCGGGGGCTGCGGGGTCGGTGGGAGTCACCGGAGCGCTAGGATCCAGAGCTGCACCGCGGTCATCGACCCCTGACAGGGTAAAAGGTATATCGTCGGCGATCAGCGACATGAGCTTCTCACCACGAATCTCATCAGGCGTTACCTTACCCGCGTAGGCCCCCTCCGAGTCTCCCGGGAAGCCGGGGTAGCGCACGAAGGTGACCTTCTCGGGCGGGATGTTTTTCAGCGCCTGAGCAATGGACACCATAGTGGTCACGTTTCCGAGGCTTGTGGAGAGTGTCATGTTGCTCAGCGCCGCATTAGCCAGCCCAAAAACCTTCTTAAGATCGCCCAGGATGTTGTCGTTCTGCAGCTTTCTGACTAGAGAGGAGAGATAGCTCTGTTGGGAGTCGATACGCGTCAGATCGCTGCCATCGCCGACAGCATGGCGGGAGCGCAGAAAGTTCAGCGCATCGACACCCATGAGTGTGTATGTCCCCGCCTCTTCGATGTTGATGCCCGTATAGTCATCGATCATCGGGCCATCAACGCAGACATCGACACCGCCGATTGCGTCCCCCATGGCAATCACGCCCTGAAACTTGATGAGACCCGCGTATTGAATATCTAGCCCGGTGAGATCGGTGACGGTCTGCGCAACACAGGACAACCCCCCATAGCTCAAGGCCGTGTTGATGGGCTCGGTGGAATAGCTTTTGGTGTCGCCATCAGAATTTTCACACTCCGGAATACCCACCACCAGATCACGAGGAAAGCTGACGACAACGGCATTGCTTTGATCCTCGGAGACGTGCAGAAGAATAGTAACGTCATTGAGTTCACCCTCAGCGTCCTCAGTAGTGCCGCCAACGCCACCCTGACCGTCACGAGTGTCGTTGCCAACAATAAGAATGTTGAATCCACCCTCAATCGCTCCGACTTCGGGAAGTGGGCCGTTTTTACCCGTAGGAATATCGACTGTTTTCACCTTTGAGGTGAGACCGTTGACCGCAATTGCCCCCACAGAGATGCTGCTGACGAGTAGCACGGCGAGCCCGGCGGCAAGAAACTTGACCACACTGCCCACGGGGCTGGCTTTGCGGAGTCGACCGTGCCGGGCGATACCTGAAGGTTGCGCGCGGCTACCGCGAGAACGTGCCGCAGAACGGCGACTCACTTCACTCACAATCAACCTCTCTCCATTAGTGACACACCGCAACAGCGGAGGGCGTGGGATTCGAACCCACGAGACATTTCTGCCCACCAGTTTTCAAGACTGGCTCCATCGGCCGCTCGGACAGCCCTCCTGTGGTTAGCAAGGCAAAAGTCTAACGGACCGCCCGCTCACAAGCCTGAAAAGATAGTTAGAACCGGTCAAGAAGTTGCGCCACACCATCGTGGATATCGCTAAGAGTGCGTTCGTTGGCGGCCAGCAGTACCTCAGCGGGGGCCTGGCCCATGGCCACACCGCGACCAGAGGAGGATGCCCAGATCAGCATGTCGATATCGTTGCGCCCATCGCCCACTGCCATCACTCTCGTGCGCGGGATCCCGAGAAGACCACGCACCCGCTCCAGTGCGGTCGCCTTAGTGACACCATCGGGAGCGATGTCGAGCCACGCGGTCCACCCCACGTTGTAGCTGACCTTGTGCAAGCCCATCCGCTCAACAACCGAGAGGAAGTCTTCGGTCTGATGACCGGGCGAGATAACGACAACACGGGTGACCTGCGCGCTCAGCAGTTCGTCAAAGGGGACCCGCTGGCTGGATGCTCCCAGAGCGCCCTCAGGAAAATCTCCGGTGAAGCGGTACCCGCCCTCGACGTCTTCTACGGCGTAGTGGGCGGACTGCAGGCTCGCGCGGATCGTGGTGAGAACCTCGCGCGGATCGAAGGTCTTGGTATGGTCGCGAAGGTACCCGCCGACTACGGTCGGGTCGCGGCGCAGCGTAACAGCACCGTTCGAGCAGACCAGATATTCGGGAGTAATCGATAAACGGTCGAGAACCGGCAGTGTCGTGGCAGCTGAACGACCGGTCGCCAGCATGACCTCATGGCCGCAATCCCTGACCCGTCGGACGGCCGCGATGACCGGATCAGTGAGCACATCATCCTCGCGCAGGATGGTGCCGTCAATGTCGAGGGCAATAAGCCAGCGGTCCGGCTGGGCGGTAGGCGTCGTCGCGAGCACCAGTGACTCGGTCACGCGACCGGTTCGAACGACTCGAGGCCGCCGAGATAGGGTCGCAGGGCATCCGGAACCACGACCGAACCGTCACGCTGCTGATGGGTCTCCAGAATTGCGACCAGCCAGCGTGTTGTGGCCAGCGTGCCGTTTAGGGTCGCAACCGAGGCGGTTTTTCCTGTCTCGGTGCGATACCGAATGTCGAGACGTCTCGCCTGATAGGTGGTGCAATTGCTTGTACTGGTGAGCTCACGGTAGGTTCCCTGGGTCGGAATCCAGGCCTCGACATCAAATTTGCGGGCGGCGCTGGAACCTAGATCACCGGCGGCAACATCGATCACCCGATAGCTGAGCCCGCAGGCTTGCAACATCGACTCCTGGTAGGAGAGAAGCTTTTCGTGCTCGGCCTCGGCCTCCTCGGGGAGTGTGTAGCTGAACATTTCGAGCTTATTGAACTGATGCACGCGCAGGATGCCGCGGTTGTCACGCCCCGCGGACCCCGCCTCCCTCCGGTAGCAGGTCGACCACCCCGCATAGCGCAGCGATCCCCGCGACAGGTCGACAATTTCACCAGAATGAAGGCCTGCGAGCGCAACCTCGCTTGTTCCCGTGAGATAGAGATCATCGGCCTCAAGATAATAAACCTCATCGGCATGCTCACCGAGGAATCCGGTTCCAGCCATCACTTCAGGGCGCACAAGAGTCGGCGTGATGAGGGGGACGAAACCTTCGACCAGAGCGCGGTCCAGAGCCATGGTCATCAGTGCGAGTTCAAGGCGTGCCCCGACACCCTTCAGGAAGTAGAAGCGGCTACCGCTCACCTTGACGCCACGCGCAATGTCAATGGCACCGAGCAACTCGCCCACATCGGCATGATCACGAGGCTCAAAGTCGAAGCGGGCCGGGGTGCCAACCTCGCGCAGGAGGTTCCAGTCATCCTCACCGCCGGCTGGTACCACGTCAATAGGCAGATTGCCGATGGCACCCATGACTTTCACAAACTGTGCTTCCGCCTCCGTTGCCAACTGCTGGGCGAGTTTCACCTGAGACGCTAGTGCCTGAGCTTGTAAGACCAAGGCACCTTTGGCCTCCCGAGATGCCGTCGCCACCGTGCGGCTGAAGGCATTCTGTTCTGCTCGCAGCTTCTCGAACTGCTGGATCGTCGAACGCCGGTCGGCATCAGCGGTGATCGCCTCATCGACCAGCGTGACGGAGGAGCCGCGCATCCGCTGCGACCGTCGAATAGAGTCAGGATTATCGCGAAGAAGCTGGGGGTCAATCACCTCTACAGCCTACCGAGAGTGCGCCGCGCGGTTGCGCGCCGCCCGGCTTGCTGCCGCATGCCACCGCGCAGAGGGATGCAGGATGTACCAGGGGGTGTCCGCGAGCCAGGGTACGCGCGGGAGCTACTCGCCGTCGAGCAAGCTGCGCAGCCAGTCGCGCGCCTCAACGAAAGCCCCGTTGTCGTAGCGCGGGATGACGCTGATCGCACGCTTATCGGCCCGCGGGTAGCTGCCCAGGAAGGTCACACTCGGGCTGAAGCGCTTGAGCCCGAGGAGGGCATCCGTCACCCGCTCGTCCCGAATATGGCCGTCGAGGTCGATGATGAACCGGTAGCGTCCGAGGGCGTCACCGATGGGTCGCGATTCGAGCAGGCTCATATTGACACCGCGGGTGGCGAACTGTTCGAGCATCTCGAGCAGACGGCCTGCTGTGTCATCAGGAAGCTCGGCAATGATCGACGTTTTGTCGCTGCCGGTCGGCTCGGGTAGCGCCCCGCCTCCCGAGACCAGCACGAAACGGGTGACCGCTGTGGGGTTATCGCCGATGCCCTCGGCCAGCACCTGCAGGTCGTGGTGGTCGGTGATTCCGGGGGGCGCGACCGCAGCATCCGCCAGATCAGCGGTGAGCAGGGATGCCGCAGCCGCAACATTCGAGGTGGCAGGGAGATGCTCGTGGCGGGGCAGGTGCGCGTCAAGCCAGCGGTGTGTCTGCCCATAGGCGACCGGGTGAGCATTCACCACCGTTACCTCGGCGAGAGTGGTGCCCGGCCTTGCCACGAGCACAAAATTCACCGGGACCAGGTACTCGCCAATAATGCGCAGATTAGGGATGCTCGCCAGTGCGTCTTGGGTAGCGCTCACCCCGCCCTCGACCGAGTTTTCCATCGCGATCATGGCGGCCACGGAGCGGCCGGACACCACATCGTCCAGGGCCTCGCTCACATTATTGACTGATCGCCACGGTTTGCCAGCGGCACTCGGCACCTGCCGAAGTGCCGCCTCGGTAAAGGTTCCGGCCGGTCCGAGATAGGAGTACGTCTCGGTGGCATCGTTCTCAGGCATGGTCACGAGTGTATCGGCGCGGCACACGCCGGGAACGGCACCGTGCGACCGATGTCAGGAGCGTGGGAGTCTTTTGAGGACTTCGATCAGCCGCTGTGCTTCACCCAGAACTCGTGTCGGGTTCGTTTCTGACAACTTTCCGCGGAGCGGTTCCCAGAAGTCTTGCCCTGGCATCGCTTCGACTTTCCATCGCTTGCCATCACGCCACGTCGCATCAATCCCCAGTTGCCAGGAGTGCAGGAACGTCCTCCCTAGCTGTTGTGCTTCAGCCTTATTGAAAAGAGGATCACCCAAGATTGGGTGTCCGATCCAGGCGAGATGGACGCGGATTTGATGTCGCCGTCCTGTGACTGGGCGCACAACGAGAAGAGAATACTCGTCATCAGCCCACACCGTGGCAAATTGAGTGCTGGAGGGATAGTTGCGCGTCTCGAGTACATCCGCTTCCCGCACGAACCAGCGTCCAGCGTGATGATCGGCCACGATTGATTCGCGCAGTGCGGCTATACGGATCCGGCCACTTTTTGCCGTGCTCAACGGCAAGTCGATGACACCTTGTGGCGGGAGGCCAGTAGATCGAGTGATCACAAGATAGGCCTTGTCCACTGTTTGCTTGTTGAATTGTCGGGTAAGTCCGCCGTGGAATTCTATAGCTTTGGCGAACAGGATGAGCCCAGAGGTGACCTTATCTATCCGGTGCACCGGGAAAAGTTGTTCTCCCGCCTCCTGAGCGAGTTGAACCATATCTGTTTCATGGCGTTCGCCTGTGACGGAGATTCCTGAGGGCTTGTTCAGCGCCAGAATGGCGTCATCCTCGTGGATAAGGGAGTGAACCCGAAGTTCGTCCCAGCTTTTCATTCCTTGCCTCTCCGGTGAACGCACCTGGTGTGGACTGCGTGCACCTGGCTAACGAGAGAGTAGTCCAGCCGCCAGTGGAGGCGCTGGTTACCACACCGGGTGGTGGTGCTGGATCAGAAGTCTCAGCCGCCGTGCTGCATCCGTAGTTGGTCATGATGGTGTTGCTGTCGCGCGTCAGACTATGTGGCAGGGGTTGTTAGTTGCTGATGTAACGTCTTAGCTGAGAGGTCTGAGTGTTATGAGTCGTCCACCGACGATCCCGGTGGAGAAGAAGCTTCGTATTGTGTTGTCTGTGTTGCAGGGTGAGGTCACGGTCGCTGAGGCCGCGCGGCGGGAGAAGTTCTCTGAGCAGACGATTGGGAACTGGAAGCGTCAGTTTCTTGAGGGAGGGAAG